>NZ_JBFAHB010000063.1:0-52802 GCF_040653975.1 Kribbella sp. NPDC050820 | reverse complement strand
CCCCGCCCCCGCGGGGGGGCCGCGGCGGGGGGGGCCCGGGGGGGGTTTATAGGGGGTGTTGTGGTCACTCCCCCCACGATACACGAGAGGAGAAGGCACAACACGGACGGATATCCGCTCTTCTGGCGGAAGGGTGGGCGCGGGGTGAGCGGGCGCACGCCGTTGGGTGTGGGCGCGTCGAGGGGCGAACCGCCAGGCCATCACAGTCGGTCGGCGTCGACGGTGCCAGGCAGGGTGCCGGGGTGGAGGTGGTGATTGTGATGGCCTGGCGGTCCGCAGCATCGGGATCCCGTTCGCAGGGGCGGAGTGGTCGGAGGTGGGTGCACTCGACCGACCTGGGTGGCGAACTGGGGCACCAAGCCGACCCACACATGTGTCACAAGAGCCGGTTAACCCCTCAACTGATGGGTTGCCCACCGAAATTCTCAGTGGGCAACCCATCACCTGGCGGGGCAACCCCTCGATCGGCCGAGCAACCCCTCACCTGGGGGGTTGCCCCCTCAGGTGAGGGGTTGCCCATCGAAATTCTCAGTGGGCAACCCCCGAGTTCGGTGGGCAACCTCGCGCGTGGCCGCTCGGGGGGTGAGGGGCGGTTGTGGGTGGTTGAGTTCCGGGGTTGTGACGCCAATATGTCTATTTCTTGAATTCAAGTCTTGACGTCAAAGCTTCGCGCGGCTTGACTTCGGTCAGGCCTACTCGGGCCATCACGTCAAGGAGCCGCCACATGTTCGTCTCTCCATCCCGTCTCGTCGGGCTCGGCCTGACCGTCTCGGCCCTCGCCCTGTCTCTGGTGGCCTGTGGGTCGGACGAACCCGCCGCCGGAGGCTCCGGCGAGGCCAAGAAGATCGCGCTGCTGCTGCCCGAGTCGAAGACCACCCGGTACGAGGCGCTGGACCGGCCGCTCTTCACTGAGGCGCTCAAGGCGGCCTGCGCCAACTGCGAGCTGATCTACAGCAACGCCGACCAGGATGCGGCCAAGCAGCAACAGCAGGCCGAGGCGGCCCTGACCCAGGGCGCGAACGTGCTGGTGCTGGACCCGGTCGACGGCAAGGCCGCCGCCGCGGTGGTCGCCTCCGCGAAGGGCCAGAACGTCCCGGTGATCGCCTACGACCGGTTCATCGAGAACGCCGACTACTACGTCTCGTTCGAGAACGAGGCGGTCGGCAAGCTCCAGGCGCAGACCCTGGTCGACGCCCTGAAGGCGGCCGGCAAGACCTCCGGCAACCTGGCCATGATCAACGGCTCGCCGACCGACCCGAACGCGGCCGACTTCAAGAAGGGCGCGCACAGCGTGCTCGACGCCAGCGGCTACAAGGTCGCCGCCGAGTTCGACACCCCGGACTGGAGCCCGGACAAGGCGCAGGCCTGGATGGAGGGCCAGCTCAGCGCGATCAAGAACGGCCTGGTCGGCGTGTACGCGGCCAACGACGGTACGGCGGGCGGCGCGATCGCAGCGCTCAAGGGCGGTGGCGTCACCCCGCTGCCGCCGGTCACCGGCCAGGACTCCGAGCTCGCCGCGATCCAGCGGATCGTGGCCGGCGACCAGGCGATGACCATCTACAAGGCCGTGAAGCCGCAGGCCGAGGCGGCCGCCAAGGGCGCGGTCGCGCTGGCCAACGGCGGCAAGCCGGAATCGACCACGGACAAGAACGGCGTGCCGTCGACGATCCTCGACCCGGTCGCGGTCACCAAGGCCAACATCAAGGACACCGTGGTGAAGGACAACATCTACAAGGTGACCGACATCTGCACCGCGTCGTTCGCCGCCGCCTGCACCGCCGCCGGCCTCAGCTGACCCGCCCCCTGGTGTCGCCCCGCTTCATGGGGCCTCCCGGCCTGGACTGAGGAGCGAAGGGAGCGGGGCGATGCCGGGCGGTTCCGGAACCAAGAAGGCTGTCCCGGGCGGCGGAACGCCGCGATCATGGCCTGAAGACAAAGCCCAGGAGGCTGATCGAGTGACTGTCACCCCCACACCGGCCCCGGTCGGCACCACCACGGTGCTGTCGCTGCGGGGCATCTCCAAGCGCTTCGGCGCGGTGCAGGCCCTGAAGAACATCGAGCTGGACGTCCGGGCCGGTGAGGTGCTGGCCCTGGTCGGCGACAACGGCGCCGGCAAGTCGACGCTGGTGAAGACGATCGCCGGCGTCTACACCGCCGACGACGGCACGATGGTCTTCGACGGCCGGGAGGTGCGGGTCGGCAGTCCGGCCGAGGCGCAGCAGCTCGGCATCGCCACGGTCTTCCAGGACCTGGCCCTGTGCGACAACCTCGACGTGGTCGCGAACCTGTACCTCGGCCGCGAGCTGCGCACCGGCAAGGTGCTCGACGAGGTCGAGATGGAACGCTCGTCGTGGGAGCTGCTGCAGCAGCTGTCGGCGAAGATCCCGTCGGTCCGGATCCCGGTCGCCAGCCTGTCCGGCGGCCAGCGGCAGACCGTCGCGATCGCCCGCTCGCTGCTCGGCCAGCCCAAGGTCGTGATGCTGGACGAGCCGACCGCGGCTCTTGGCGTGGCTCAGACCGCCGAGGTCCTCAACCTGGTCGAGCGGCTCCGCGAGCGCGGTCTCGCGGTGATCCTGATCAGCCACAACATGGCCGACGTGATGGCGGTCGCGGACCGGGTCGCCGTACTGCGGCTCGGCCGGAACAACGGCGTCTTCGTGGTCAGCGAGACCAAGACGCAGGACATCATCGCCGCCATCACCGGCGCCACGGACAACGCGGTCTCTGAGCGCGCAGCGCGCCGGACCCGTGAGGAGGGGACCGCATCATGACGCTGCACGGATCCGAGATCCGGCCGCAGGACGCTCCACGCCCGAGCAGCGGAAACGGAAACGGCGGCAGCACCGAGCTGCCCGCCGACCTGCAGGACGAGCGGCTGATCGCCAGCCACGGCATCAGCGGCGCCGTCTCGGCGTTCACCGCGCGGCTGCGGTCCGGCGACCTCGGTTCGGTCCCGGTGGTGGTCGGCCTGATCATCATCTGGGCGGTCTTCCAGATCGCGAACAGCTCGTTCCTGTCCAGCCGCAACCTGGTCAACCTCACCCTGCAGACCACGTCCGTCGGGGTGATTGCCATCGGCATCGTCCTGGTCCTGCTGCTGGGCGAGATCGACCTCTCGGTCGGCTCGGTCAGCGGGCTGTCGGCCGCCGTACTCGGGGTCACGTTCGTGAACAAGGGCTGGCCGCTGGCGTTGTCGCTGCTGGTCGGGGTCGCGCTCGGGCTGGTGATCGGGCTCTTCTACGGCGCGCTCTACACCAGGTTCGGCGTGCCGAGTTTCGTCATCACGCTGGCCGGCCTGCTCGGTTTCCTTGGCCTGCAGCTGCTGGTGCTCGGCAAGGAGGGTTCGCTGAACCTGCCCTTCGACTCCGCGCTCGTCGGGTTCGCCACCCGCAGCTTCCTCTCCCCCGCGCTGGCCTACGGGCTGGTCGCGGTGGTCGTCGCGGTGTACGTGCTGACCAGGCTGCGCGGCCGAGCCGCCCGCGTGGCGGCCGGGTTGTCGGCGGCGCCGAACTCGGTCATCGCGATCAAGGCCGCCGCGCTCGCCGTCGTCCTGCTGATCCCGGTCGTGATCCTGAACGGCGACCGCGGGGTGTCGTCGATGTTCCTGCTCTTCCTCGGCCTCGTGGTGGCGACCGACTTCGCGATCCGGCGGACGCGCTGGGGCCGCTCGGTCGTCGCCGTCGGCGGCAACGTGGAGGCTGCCCGGCGAGCCGGTATCAACGTCCGGATGATCTACCTGTCGGTGTTCGCGGCCTGCTCCACCTTCGCCGCGGTCGGCGGACTACTGGCCGCCGCGCGGCTGGTCGCGGTGAACCAGAGCAGCGGCGGCGCGGACACCAACCTGAACGCGATCGCGGCTGCGGTGATCGGCGGCACCAGCCTGTTCGGCGGCCGCGGTTCGGCGTACTCCGCGCTCCTCGGCGCCCTGGTGATCATGTCGATCTCGAACGGCCTGGCCCTGCTCAGCCTCGACTCCAGCGTCCGCTACATGGTGACCGCCGGCGTCCTGCTGATCGCCGTCACCATCGACTCCCTCAGCCGCCGCAGCCGCCAGGCTCACGGCCGCGCCTAGAGCACGGCGGGCTCTCCCCTGACCCTGACCAGGTGGGAGCCCGCCGTTTCCATTCCGGCAGCCTGTTCTGGTGGCAGGATGTGCCGCATGAAGTCCAGAAGACCCATCAAGGCGGAGCAGACCGGCGAGGGTCATACCGTCACGACGCTGGAGTTGTTCTTCGACCTGGTGTTCGTCTTCGCGCTGACCCAGGTCACCGCGCTGATGGCCCACGACCTCACCTGGCACGGCGTAGGCCGCGGCCTCCTGCTGACCGGGCTGTTGTGGTGGAGCTGGATCGGCTTCTCCTGGCTGTGCAACCTGGTCAAGGCCGACGAGGGCGCAGTCCGCGGCGTGATGCTGGCGGCGATGGCGGCGATGTTCCTGATCGCACTCGCGATCCCGGAGGCCTTCCACGACCTACCGGGTGGTCTGCCCGGACCGGTGGTCATCGCCGGCGCGTACTTCCTCTTCCGGGCACTCCACCTGGTGCTCTTCTGGCTGATCGCCGAGGGCGACCAGCAGCTACGCCGTACGCTGCTCCGCTTCTCCCTCTCGATGCTCGGCGCCAGCGCGCTGCTCCTGGTCGCTTCGCAGTACGACGGCCGGACGCAGACGTTGCTGTGGGCCGCCGCGCTCGCTGTCGACTACGGCGGCACGTACCTGATCGACGCGCACGGCTGGCGGTTCCACTCCGCGACGCACTTCGCCGAGCGGCACGGGCTGATCATCATCATCGCGCTCGGCGAGTCGATCGTGGCGATCGGTGTCGGCGTGACCGACCTGCCGATCTCGTGGCCGATCCTGATCGCCTCCGTGCTCGGCCTGATGGTGTCGTCCGCACTGTGGTGGATCTACTTCGACGCGACTGTTCTGTACGGCGAGCACGCGCTGGCGTCCGAGCCGGAGGACACCCGGGCGGCCCTCGCCCGCGACGCGTACACCTTCCTGCACTTCCCGATGATCGCCGGAATCATCCTGCTCGCCCTCGGCCTGAAGAAGGTGCTCGAGTACGTCGGTGACACCGAGCACCACAGCCTCGACGACCCCCTGAAGGGCATCGGCCTCTGGGCGCTGTTCGTCGGCGTCATCTTCTATCTGCTCGGACACGTCGGCTTCAAGTGGCGGACGATGCACCGGTTGAGCGTGTCCCGGCTCGTCACCGCTGCGCTCGTGTTGGTCGCCATACCGCTGGTCGCGAAGGTGCCCGCGCTCGGGCAGCTCGCCGTACTGACTGTCCTGCTGGCCGGGCTGGTCACCTTCGAGTCGATCCGGTTCGCGCAGGAGCGTGACGAATTGAAGCACGGCGAGCAGCACACCTGAAGAAAGAAAGGCCCCCGCAGTGCGGGGGCCTTCTGCGAAGAGCTCAGGCTGTGGCGGCCGTCAGGTCCACCTTCGGCTCCGCGAAGTGGCAGGCGGCGGAGTGCCCGGCCGGGGACTGCGGCTTGGCCTCGAGCGGCGGCTCGTGGGTCGCGCAGATGTCCTCGGCCTTCCAGCAGCGGGTTCGGAACCGGCAGCCGCTCGGCGGGTCGATCGGCGAGGGTACGTCGCCGACCAGCCGGATCCGCTCCTTCGGCGGGACACCGCGGATGGTGCCCAGGTCGGGTGCGGCGGACAGCAGCGCTTGGGTGTACGGGTGCTGCGGAGCGCCGTAGATCTGCTCCCGCGGACCCTGCTCGACGATCTTGCCCAGGTACATCACCGCGACCTGGTCACAGAAGTGCCGGACCACACCGAGGTCGTGCGCGATGAACACGAACGCGATGCCGAGGTCGCGGCGCAGGTCCTCCAGCAGGTTCATCACCTGGGCCTGGATGGACACGTCCAGCGCGGACACCGGCTCGTCGGCGATGATCACCTCCGGCTCCACCGCGAGCGCCCGGGCGATGCCGATCCGCTGCCGCTGGCCGCCGGAGAACTCGTTCGGGTACCGGTTGTGGTGCTCGGGGTTCAGGCCGACCCGCTCGAGCAGCTCCTGGACCCGGTCGAGCTCCTTGCCCTTCTTGACCAGGTTGTGCACCCGCAGCGGCGTGCTGATGATGTTGCTGACCGTCTGCCGCGGGTTCAGCGAGCTGTACGGGTCCTGGAAGACGATCTGCAACTGGCGGCGGAACGGGCGCAGTTCCCGCTCCCTCAGCTGCGCGATGTCGGTGCCCTTGAACCTGATCTCGCCCGCCGTCGGCGTCAGCAGCCGGGTGATCATCCGGCCGGTGGTCGACTTGCCGCAGCCGGACTCGCCGACCAGGCCGAGGCTCTCGCCGGCCTTCAGGTCGAAGCTGACGCCGTCGACGGCCTGGACCACCTTCTTGGTCCGGCCCAGCGCAGCCGCTTCCTTGATCGGGAAGTGCATCTTCAGATCGCGGACCTGCAGCAGTGGGGCTCCCGCGGCCGCCGGCACGGCGTCGACCGTACGCACGTTGTCGCTCATCTCTCTCCTCAGCCCCCGCTCAGCCCAGTCTCGGCGCGACCTCGGCCTCGTAGATCGAGGCCTTGTCGTGCAGGTGACAACGGGACGTGTGGGCGCCGGCGCCGTCGACCGGCATCAGCTCGGGCAGGTCGGTGGTGCAGCGCTCGCCCTTCACCCGGTCCTTGTAGGGACAGCGCGGGTTGAAGGAGCAACCGGTGGGCAGGTTCAGCAGGCTCGGCGGCAGGCCCTTGATCGGGCGCAGCCGCTCGTTCGCGGCCGAGACGGTCGGGATCGACTCCAGCAGGCCCCAGGTGTAGGGCATCCGCGGGCGGGCCAGCACGTCCTCGGCGGTGCCGTACTCGACACAGCGGCCGGCGTACATGACCAGCACGTCGTCGGCCATCTCGGCGACCACACCCAGGTCGTGGGTGATCAGCACGATCGCGGAGCCGAACTCCTTCTGCAGGTTGTTCAGCAGGTCCAGGATCTGCGCCTGCACGGTCACGTCGAGCGCGGTGGTCGGCTCGTCGGCGATCACCAGCTTCGGGTCGTTGACCAGGCCCATCGCGATCATCGCGCGCTGCCGCATCCCGCCGGAGAACTCGTGCGGGTACTGCGAGAACCGGCGCTGCGGGTTCGGGATGCCGACCAGGTCGAGCATCTCGATCGCGCGCTTCCTCGCGACCTCCTTGCTGACGTTGTGGTGCACCCGGTACGCCTCGACGATCTGGTTGCCGACCGGGTACAGCGGGTGCAGCGAGGACTGCGGGTCCTGGAAGACCATCGCGACGGCGTCGCCGCGGACCTTCATCAGCTCGCTCTCCGGCAGGCCGACGATCTCGTCGCCGCCGAGCGTGATCGATCCGGTGATCTGGGTCCGCCGGCGGTCGTGCAGGCCCATCACGGCCATGCTCGACACCGACTTGCCGGAGCCGGACTCACCGACGATCGCCAGCGTGCGCCCGAGCGGGACCGAGTAGTTCAGTCCGTTCACCGCGCTGACCACACCGTCGGCGGTCGGGAACTTCACGGTCAGGTCCCGGACCACCAGGTACGGCGTCTCGCCGCTGGGGTTGATCGCCCCCTGACGGCGTTCGCGGGTGACGACCGACGGCCGCTTCAGCTCATCATTGATGCTCATGTCAGCCTCACTCGGGGGTCGATCAGGCTGTAGCCGACGTCGACGAGGAAGTTCATCGCGACGAGGATCACCGAGGCGACCAGGACGGTGCCCATGATCACCGGCAGGTCGTAGTTGTTCAGGCTCTCCAGCACGAGGTTGCCCAGGCCGGGCAGGTCGAAGATCCGCTCGGTGAAGATCGCGCCGGCCAGGCTGCCGGCGATGTCCAGGCCGAAGATCGTGATCACCGGGATCATCCCGGAGCGCAGCGCGTGCTTGTAGGTCACCTGCCGGTCCGACAGGCCCTTGGCCCGGGCGGTCCGGATGTAGTCCTCGCTGAGCGCCTCGACCATCGAGCCGCGGGAGTAGCGCGCGTACTGCGTGCAGTTGTAGATGCCCAGCACCAGCCAGGGGGTGAACAGGCCGGCGAACCAGGCGCCCGGGTTGTCGCTGAACGGCGTGTAGCCGCCGCGCGGCAGGACCGGGTACAGGATCGTCAGGTACAGCGAGACCATCAGGGCGACGATGTAGTACGGCACCGAGCTCAGGATCAGCGTGCTGCTCATCAGCGCGCGGTCGCCGACGGTGCCCCGTCTCTTCGCAGCCATCGAGCCCACGAAGACACCGATGGTCAGGACCATCACGGCGTACCCGAGCACCAGCGAGACCGTGACCGGCAGCCGGTCCTTCAGCATCTGGGTGACCGGCCGGTCGTTCTTGAAGGAGAAGCCCAGGCAGGGCACGTTGCACTCCTGCTTCACGCCGGCCGTCTCGAAGGTCCGCCCGGCGACGATGCCCACCGTGTACTCCGCGAACTGCTGAACCTTGGGCCGGTCGAGGTGCAGGTTCGCCTTGATTTCGTTGTATCGCTCCTGGGTGCAGTTGCGATCACCACAGATCGCCGCGGCCGGGTCGGTCGGGGCGACGAAGAACAGCGTGAAGGTCGCGATCAGCGTGACCAGCACGACGCTGAGCGCGCTCACCAGCCGGCGCGCCACGAAGTAGAGCACGAGGGTTTCTCCTCACCGATCGGGGTGGTGACCGGACCGGGGCCCGGTCACCACCCCACCATCAGATGATCAGACTGCAGGTACTACGGCAGTCCGGATCAGGGCTGCTTCAGGTACATCGAGGTGAACTCCGGCAGGCCCTGGGTCGGGTCGTTGACGACGTGCCCGAGGTTCTTGCCGACCGGGTAGTAGCTGGCCGTGTAGTACAGCGGGATCAGCGGCAGGTACTTCTCCATGATCGTCTTGTCGATCTTCGGCCACTCCTTGAGCTGCTGGTCCGGAGCGAGGCCGTTCACGCGGTCGATCTCGGCGTCCAGGGTCTTGTCCTGGATCATGCCGATGCTGTTGCTCAGCTCGACGGCGTCGGAGCGGAACAGGACCGGGAACCAGCTACCACCGGACGGCCAGTCCGAGCACCAGCCCGACGGGCCCTGGCCGATGTTCACCGGCGCGGCCGGGTCGTTGCGCATGGTCCGGATCTTGGCCTTCGGGACACCGATCGCGTTCACCTTGAAGCCGGCCGCGGTGTAGACCTGGGTGCGCAACTGGTTGACCTGGGTGGCGATCTTGTCGTCGTTGGAGTAGTACCAGCTGAGCTCGAAGTTCTCCTTGCCGAGCTCCTTCAGCTTGGACTTGATCTCCTCGGCGACCGCCGGGTCCTCGGCGCCCTTGCCCTTGCCGGTCAGGCCGGGCAGCTCGTACTTCTCGTGGCCGGGAACGGCCGGCGGCAGGATCGTCGAGGCCGGAATCGCGCTCTCCGGGCTCAGGCCGGCCACCTTCCGGTAGGTGTCGAAGGGGTAGCCCTTGGCGATCAGCTGCCGGACGTCCATCGGGATCTTCCGGGTGTCCAGGCCCCAGACCTGGGTGCACGGCTGGGCGCCGCTGACGATCTGGCTCTTGTCCTTGAGCTCAGGGATGAGGCTGGCGTCCAGGTCGGAGTAGTTCATCGCGTTCGCGTCCGGACCGGAGCTGGCCAGCACCTGGCGCTGCACCTTCAGGGTGTCCTGGCCGAACTTGAAGTCCCAGGCGTCCGGGTACTGGTAGCGCACCGGGTCGGTGTTCGGGTCCCAGTGCGGGTTCTTCTTGAGCTTCAGCTCGGTGCCCGGGTTGTACAGGTCCACCATGTACGGACCAGTCGCCATCGGCTTCAGGTCGTAGCTCTTCTTGGTGTCCTTCGCCTTCGGGATCGGCGTGAACATCGGGAAGGCGGCGTAGAACGGCAGGTCGTCGAACTTCTTCGCCAGGTGGATGATCAGCGTGTTGTCGTCCGGCGTCTCGACGCCGGCGTAGTTGTCACCGCTGGCGTACGGGCCCTTGTAGGTCTTGCCGTCCTTGAAGTACTCGTTCTGGTACGTCGGTCCGGCGTCGTACAGGTCGTGCGCGAAGGAGCGCTTGATCGCGTACGCGTAGTCGGCCGCCTTCACCGGCGTGCCGTCCATGTACTTGATGCCCTGCTTGAGCTTGAACGTCCAGGTGAGGCCGTCGGCGGACTTGGTGCCGAGGTCCTCGGCGAGGTCCGGAACCAGGGTCGGCTTCTGGGTCTTCTCGTCCAGCTTGTACTGCGTCAGCGCGCGGTACATCAGCTTGCCGATCTGGTTCCCGTCGGTGAAGTAGATGTTCGTCGGGTCCAGCGTGTCCGGCGTGACGTCGGACAGGACGGTGATGGTGCCGCCCTTCTTCGCGCCCTCGAGCTCCTTCGCCGGGCCCTTGGCCGTCGCGTCGGTGGCCTTCTCCTGGGCCGTGCCCGCGTCGCCCGTGTTGGCGTCACTGTTGTTGTTCGACGACGGGCTGCCGCAAGCCACCGCGGCCAGCATGACCGTCGCCACAACGGCGGTGATCCGTTTCCACTGCATTTGTCGTGATTCTCCTTTTCTGCCGCTGGGGCAACGCCGGGCTACCGGCGGGTCTTGGGGTCGAAGGCGTCGCGGACGGCGTCTCCGAGCAGGGCGAGGGACAGCACCAGCGCCGTGATGCCCAGCACGGGCAGCCACAGGTACAGCGGATCCGCCTTGAACCAGTTGGTCGCGGTGGCGATCGTCTGACCCCACGACGGGATCGGCTCGATCAGTCCCACACCGAGGAAGGACAGGCCGGCTTCGGCGGTGACGTACGCCGGCAGCGCCAGCGAGGCCGAGATCACGATCGGCGCGACCAGGTTCGGCAGCAGTTCCTTGAACAGCACCTGCGACGTAGGGACACCGATCGCCTTCGCCGCGAGCACGAACTCACGCTCGCGCAGGGACAGCACCTCGCCGCGGATGATCCGGGCCAGGCCCGCCCATCCGAAGAACGAGAGCACGAAGATCAGCACGAAGAACCGGGTCGAGGCCTGCTCACCCGGCGACAGGTTGAAGGACCCGCTGCGCATGCTCTCCACGATCGGCACCATCGCGATCGCGAACAGCAGGTACGGCAGGCTCAGCACGAAGTCGATCACCCAGGAGATGACCCGGTCGACCCAGCCGCCGAGGAAGCCGGCCAGCAGGCCCATCACGACGCCGACGATGGTGCCGAACGCGGTCGCGGTGAAGGCAACGATCAGCGACGGGCGGGCGCCGTACACCCAGCGGGCGAAGTTGTCCCGGCCGGTCTTCGGCTCGACACCGAACCAGTGCTCGGCGTTCGCGACGATGGTCGGGAACCCGTACTCGTCGACCAGTTCGGGGTGGAAGGTGCCGATGTCACCGCCCTCGATCTTGGTCAGCACCGGCGCGAGCACCGCCACCAGGATGAAGAACAGCACGATGGCGGCGCAGGTGACGGCGACCTTGTCCTTGCGGAGCCGGTCCATCGCGATCCGGGTCGGCGATTTGCCGTGCGGTACGGCGGAATCCCGAACCGGCTCGGCGGATGCCGGGTGGTCCTCGACACCAACTGTCGAGTCGGGTGAACCGATGCTCATTCGCGCTCCGTCAGCTCTGTCAGCCAGATTTCGTACGGGGAGGGGACCAGCCACGATCTGTAGATCGGGGTAGAGCCTCGGCCGATGGCGGGCTCGCGTCAAATTCAGTTGACGACCGGCCCCGCCTCAACCGCGCGCTAGCCTGCCCGACGCCATCGACCCCTAGCCAGCGGCCTTGGGTTCGAATGCACGAATCGTTACCGGAACTTCAAAAGGAACCGAACTTTTCCATCGAAGAATCACGCTGTGCAGTCATTCGGCTGCGAATAGCATCGGCACAGCCTCGCCAGCGTCCATTTTGTGCCACGTTTTGACACAGCGTAGTCAAATCTTGCGGACTGTCGACGCTACGCTGAGTAGCAAATTCGGGTGAATGTGAGCTGTTCAACAGGCCGGCGGGGCTTTCAGCCGCAGCCGAGGAGTCTCTGCTGGTGCTGGATTTCCTGGACTGCGTGTCCGACGGCGGGGTCGTCGGCGATCGCGGTCTCGAGGATTCGGCGAGCTTCGGCGGGCCGTCCGCGCGCGACGTTCAGCCGGGCCCGGCCGATCGCGTTGGCTGCTGCCCCGGACGCGTCCGGGCGTCGGGTCAGCACCTCGGCGGCCCGCTGCAACAAGGTGTCTCCGCCGTCCCGGTCTCCGATGAGGATCAGCAACTGGGCCTCGGTGTTGTCGACGTGCGCCGTGCCGAGCTCGTCCCCTATCCGGGTGACGATCTCGCGCGCCTCCGCCACGATCGTCGTCAGCTCGGACACGTGCGAAGCACCGAGATCGTCGTCCGCAAGCAGCGCTTCGGCAAGCATGACAAGGCGGATCGCGTGCAGCCGGGTGCCCGGAGCACTCAGTGCACAAGCCTCCCGCCGGGCCTTCTGGCCTTCTGGGATCCGGCCGAGCATCACGAGCGCTCCGCCCAACTGGTCCATCGCTCGCGGTCGCGAGGACTCGGCCTCGGGGGCCCCGTCGACCAGCGCGACTATCGCTTCCGCAACCTGCAACGACCGCTGGAAGTCTCCCTGCGCCGACGAGGCCCAGGCGAGCTGGTTCATCGCGGCGATGCGCAAGGCCACGCGCCCGGTCCGCTCGGCCGACGCGAGTCCCCGTTCCGCCTGCTGCAGCAGGCCTTCCGGGGGTGTCCCGGCCTGTGCCAAGGCGCCGAACAAGGATCTGTCGAGCTCTGCTTCGAGCTCGGCCTCGTTGCCTCCAGCAACAGCATCCCTGGCCGACTGGAGAACCTCGTACCGGGTCTCACGGTCGTCGCGGATCGCGAGAAACCAGCTCGGCGTACGCGGCCAGGGCATCAGCCTGTCGACCGGACCGGTACAGCGCCAGCATCGTCGCCGCGGCGAACGTCTCCCGCGCCGGCTCGGCGGTCGTCAGACGCGCCTCGGCCGCCAGCACGGACCGCAGCCGCGACATGTAGACCTGCAGCGCCCGCCTCGGGTTGTTCGGCATGGCATCCGGCCACAGCAGGTCGATCAGGCGGCGGGCGGCAGCAGAGACTGCCGCCCAGCCGCTGGTCAGCTCTCCCGCACGTGCACCGTGACGAACGGCGGCTTGACCACGTCGAACGCCTCCTGGCGGCCACGGATGTCGACTACGACCTGGTCGCCTTCCTTGATCGTCGCGTCCAGCAGCGCCAGCGCGATGCCCTTCTTCAGCGTCGGCGAGAACGTGCCGGACGTCACCTCACCGAGCGCCGTGCCGGACTGATCGAGCACTGTCATGTGCGGCCGCGGGATGCCCCGGCCGGCCGCGAGCAGGCCGCGCAGAACCCGGGCCGCGCCGCGCTCCTTCTCCGCCCGGAGCGCCTCGTCACCCCAGAAGTGCTCCTTCTTCCAGCCGACGGCCCAGCCGGACCGCGCCTGCACCGGCGTGATGTCCGGGGAGATGTCCTGTCCGTGCAGCGGGTAGCCCATCTCGGTCCGCAGCGTGTCCCGCGCGCCCAGCCCGGCCGGCACGATCCCGTACTGCGCCCCGGCCTCGAGCAGCGCGTCGAACACCGCGACCGCGGCCGCGTTCGGTACGACGAGCTCGTAACCGCGCTCACCCGTGTAGCCGGTCCGGCAGACGACGACCGTCGTACCGGCGAAGTCCGCGGTCGCGAACGACATGTAATCGTGCCCGGTCGGCAGCCCGATCGCGCTCACCACGTCGTCGCTGTTCGTGCCCTGGACGGCGAGGATCGCGTAGTCGTCGTGCGTGTTGGTGACCACCACGCCCTCCGGCGCGGAGGCCTGCAGCAGCCGGACCACTTCGGCGGTGTTGGCCGCGTTCGGGATCAGGAACACGTCGTCGTCGGCGTGCAGGTAGGCGATCAGGTCGTCGACCACTCCCCCGCGCTCGTTGCAGCACAGCGTGTACTGCGCCTGGCCGGGCGCGATCTTGCCCAGGTCGTTGGTCAGGCACGAGTTCACGTACGCCGCCGCGCCCGGGCCCTGCACGGTCGCCTTGCCGAGGTGGCTCACGTCGAAGACACCGACGGACGTGCGGACCGCGGTGTGCTCGGCGACGACACCGGAGTACTCCAGCGGCATCTCCCAGCCGCCGAACTCGGCGAACTTCGCACCGAGGGCGACGTGGCGCTCGTGCAGCGGGGACTTCTTGAGATCAGACGGGGTCATGGAGCGGAACTTACCCGACGCGTAGCATGCGGAGGCAGCATTCACGTACCGTCACGACCGGCCGCTGCGCCCGCCGGTCAAGGAGGACTGAGATTTTCGTGAGCACCATCACCCTGAGCAAGGCCGATGCGGCCGGCGTCCGGACCGACGCCGTCGTCATCGGCGTGGTCAAGGTCGGCGGCGGTGTCACCCTGCCGGCCGGCACCGAGTCGCTGAACGCCGCGTACGGCGGGAAGCTGGTGGAGGTGCTGTCCGGTCTCGGCGCCACCGGCAAGGCCGGCGAGGTCACCAAGGTGCCCGGGCCGAAGCCGGGCAAGTCGGCCACCCTGATCGCGGTCGGCCTCGGCGAGGCGCCTGACGGTGCGCTGAAGACCGAGGACCTGCGGACGGCGGCCGGCGCCGGCGTCCGGGCCGCCAAGACGTCGCAGTCGGTCGCCTTCGCGCTGCCGACCCCGGACGCCGACTGCATCCGCGCGATCGCCGAGGGCGCCCTGCTCGGGCGGTACGCGTTCACGGCGTACAAGTCCTCCGACTCCGCCCCGGAGACTGCCGGCAACCTGACCGTGCTGACCGACCTGGCCCGGAACAAGGACGCCCGGACCGCGCTCGAGCGCGCCGAGGTGACCGCCGACGCGGTCCGCCAGGTGCGCGACTGGGTGAACACGCCGCCGTCGGACCTGAACCCGGCCGACTTCGCCGCCGAGGCGGCCAAGCTCGGCAAGGAGCACGGCGTCAAGGTCGAGGTGCTGGACGAGAAGGCGCTGACCAAGGGCGGGTACGGCGGCATCCTCGGCGTCGGCCAGGGGTCGGCCAACCCGCCGCGGCTGATCCGGATCAGCTACACCCCGAAGAAGGCGGTCACCCACCTGGCCTTCGTCGGCAAAGGCATCACCTTCGACTCCGGCGGCCTGTCGCTGAAGACGGCCAGCGGGATGATCAGCATGAAGGCCGACATGGCCGGCGCCGCCGCGGTGATCGGCGCGACCGTCGCGATCGCCCGGCTCGGCCTGCCGGTCCAGGTCACCACGTACGCCGCGATGGCCGAGAACATGCCGTCCGGCTCGGCGGCCCGCCCGTCCGACGTCCTGACCATGTACGGCGGCAAGACCGTCGAGGTGCTGAACACCGACGCCGAGGGCCGGCTCGTCCTCGGCGATGCCCTGGTCCGGGCGTCGGAGGACCAGCCGGACCTGATCGTCGACGTGGCCACCCTGACCGGCGCCTGCGTCGTTGCCCTGGGCACCAAGGTGGCCGGCGCGTTCGCGAACACCGACACCGCCCGGGACCGGGTGGTGGACGCCGCGGTCGCGGCCGGCGAGGCGATGTGGCCGCTGCCGATCCCGGCCGAGATGCTGGACAAGCTGAAGTCGCACTCCAAGGTCGCCGACCTGGCCAACATCACCGGCGAGCCGTGGGGCGGCGCGCTGGCCGCGGCCGCGTTCCTCGGCGATTTCGTTGCTGATGGCATCGACTGGGTGCACCTGGACGTGGCCGGCCCGGCGTTCAACGAGGGCTCCGCGTCCGGCTACACCCCGGCCGGCGGCACCGGTTACGCCGTACGCACCCTGGTGGAGCTGGCCGCCTCAGCCGGCTGAGTAGCGGATCTCGAGCATCACGCAGCCGCCGGCCGTCGTGTACGGGCCGTGCGGCATCCCCGGCGGCCGGCAAGCGTAGTCGCCGGGGCCGAACGTCCGCTCGAGGGTGAGATCGGTCAGCTCACCCTCGAGCAGGTACACCTCTTCGACGTACTCGTGCCTGATCACCTCGTCGCCCGACCTGGTGCCGGGCGCCCAGCGCGCAATGCGCGTGAGCGTCCCGTCCTCGGGGTCCTGGCTGAGGATGCGTTGGGTGATCCCGCCCCCTGCGTCGGTCCAGGTCAGCTCTGTCGTCGCGAAGAATTCCCGCTCGGCCTTCATTGTCAGTCCCAGGCCGGCGCGAGCTCTTCGACCGTGTAGTTGATCCGGCTCGTGAGGCCGCGCGGGTCGGTGAGCTCGACCCGCCAGGCGTCGGCGAATTGGTCGACGCCCGCGATCATCGGGATCGTCCCGCTCAGCAGGACGGTGCCCGGGACGACCCGGTCGCCGAGCTCCTTCAGCCAGTACGCCGGCGGCAGCAACTGGGCGAGGGTGCCGTCCTGAATCAGCTGCTCGGTGTCGCCGTGCCGGACCCACGCCTTCAGCGTGAACTGGTCCAGCTCGTCCTCGATGTCGGCGAGCGGCCAGGCCACGTCGCCGAGCACATCCGGCGCGGACTGCTTGCTCCAGGCAACACCGTGCACCTCGAGCGCGCGGTCGGTGTGATCGCACGCGACCGTGAGCAGCACGTCGCTCTCCCCGACCACCAGCGCCCACTCCGCCTCGCCCGACGTCTTGGCGTGGGCGACCTGGACAACCTCCGGCCGCCCGACCAGCGACGCGGACAGCGGGTACAGGGTCGGAATCCGGCGCGGCGCCGGTACGCCGAGCTCGGCCAGCTCGTCCACGTGGTGCTGGACCTGCTCGGTGTCGCGTCCGGCGTACCCGGCGTTCAGGGCGTAGCGGACGGCGATCTCCCGCTCACTGCCGTCGGGCAGGGTGAAGCGCAGGGTCTGGCTCATCTGGTGACTCCTCCGAAATTTCTGCAGTCAGCGCTTGCGTGAACACGTCGTATACAACGAGTATGGAGCATCCCCCCAAGGAGGTCCACCTCGATGTCCAACTCCCCGTCAGAACGCCGGGGCCTCTACAAGGCCTTCGCCGCCAGCCTGTCCGGCACCTCGCTGGAGTGGTACGACTTCGCCGTCTACTCCTCCGCGGCCGCGCTCGTCTTCGGCGACTTGTTCTTCCCCGGCAGTGACCCGCTCACCGGCACGTTGCAGGCCTTCGCGACGTACGCGGTCGGGTACGTCGCCCGTCCGCTCGGCGGGATCTTCTTCGGCCGGCTCGGCGACGTGATCGGCCGCAAGCGGGTGCTGGTCGCAACGCTGCTGCTGATCGGCGTGGCCACGTTCTTCATCGGCCTGCTGCCGACCCACGCTCAGGCCGGGGCGATCGCGCCGACGCTGCTGGTCGCGCTCCGCTTCGCGCAGGGCGTCGGCGTGGGCGGCGAGTGGGGTGGAGCCGTGCTGCTGAGTAGTGAGTTCAGCAAGCCCGGCGAGCGCGGGTTCTGGGCGTCAGCGGCGCAGGTGGGGCCGCCGCTCGGGACGTTGATGGCGAACGGCGTACTTGCTGTTCTTGCCGGTGCGTTGTCCGAGGAAGCGTTTCTGAGCTGGGGATGGCGGGTCGCCTTCCTGCTGTCCGCCGTACTCGTTGCCTTCGGGCTGCTGATCCGGACGAAGCTGGAGGAGACTCCGGTGTTCCGGGAGCTCGAGGCGCGGGGCGATCGGCCGACGGCGCCGGTGTCGGAGGTGCTGCAGACGCAGACCCGGCCGCTGATCGCGGCCATCCTGGCGCGGGTCGGACCGGATGTTCTCTACGCGATGTTCGCGGTGTTCGTGCTCACGTACGCGACCAAGGAGCTGGGGATGAGTCGTGGCGCGGCGGTGACCGCCGTACTGATCGGATCGGCGTTCCAGGTCGGGCTGATTCCCTTGTCTGGTTGGCTTTCCGACCGGTATGGACGTCGTACCATCTATGCCGTCGGAGCCATCGGTGGGGCGGTCTGGTCGGTGGTGTTCTTCGCCATGGCGTCGTCGTTTGCGACCGTGCTGGCGGGGGTGGTGATCGGGTTGCTGTTCCACTCGCTGATGTACGGGCCGCAGGCTGCCTTCGTGTCGGAGCAGTTCACCGCACGGCTGCGGTACACGGGGTCGTCGCTGGCCTACACGTTCGCGGGCGTGATCGGTGGCGCGCTGGCGCCGCTGGCGTTCACGTACTTCCTCGCGAAGGCGGGGACGGGCTACGTGATCGCGGCGTACATCGTGGTGGCCTGCTCGGTCACGCTGGTGGGTCTGCGGCTGGGCCGCGCGGTGAACGACGAGGCTCTGGTTGTCAGCCCTGCATGAGCAGCGAGCCGGTGGAGTCGAGGTGGCTGAGGATCGCCTTCTCGGCCGCCTCCGGCTTGCCCGCCGCCAACCCGTCGACGATGGCCTGGTGCTCCTCGAGCACCTCCTGCCGGCGGGTGGCGCTGCGCTGCAGAGCGACGACCCCGAGCAGCACGTGCTTGGCCCGGAGGTTGTCGTACAGCCGGGCCAGCACCGAGTTGCCGGCCGCGTCGACCAGCAGCGCGTGGAACTGGCTGTCCAGCTCGATGAACTCCTTGGCGTCGCCGTTGTCGACAATCGACCGCTGCTGCTCGAGTACGGCGGACATCGCGTCGACCGGCGCGATACCGGCCGCGAGCGAGGTGGTCGCGGCCCAGGTCTCGATCACCCCGCGGGCCTGCATCATCTCCGCGATCTCCCGGCCCGGCACCGGCGCCACGAAGGCGCCCCGGTGCGGCACCAGCTGGACCAGGTCCTCGGCTGCGAGCATGAGCAGTGCCTCGCGGACGGGGGTCCGGGAGATCCCGACCTCGGTCGCCACGGCCTGCTCGTTGATGAACGTCCCGGAGACCGCAGGGTCGCTCAGGACCGTCCCCCGCAGGTACTGGTAGGCGCGATCCCGGCCCGAGTCCCCACTCAATCGCATACTCAATGTATACAGCCTTGGAGGACCAGATGACACTTCTCCGCGTTGCCGCCGCCCAGGTCTCGGCCGGTCCGGACCCGGTCGCCAACCTCGTCACCGCCACGGACGCAGTACGGCGGGCCGCCGCCGACGGGGCCTCGCTGGTCGTGCTGCCGGAGGCTGTGCTGGCCTGTTTCGGCACCGATCTGCGGACTGTCGCCGAGCCGCTGGACGGGCCGTTCGCGACCGGGCTGCGCAAGGTGGCCGCGGATCTCGGCGTGGTGGTCGTGGCCGGGCTGTTCGAGCCGGCTGACGACGGCCGGGTGCACAACACCTTGCTGGTCACGGGGCCTGGCGTGGAGACGTCGTACCGGAAGATCCATCTGTACGACGCCTTCGGGTCGCGTGAGTCGGACACCGTTGCCCCGGGCAAGGAGCTGGTGACGTTCGGGTACGGCGACGTGACCGTCGGACTGGCGACCTGCTACGACCTGCGGTTCGCGGACCAGTTCACGGCGCTGGGGCGGCTGGGTGCGGAGTTGGTCGTCGTACCGGCGTCGTGGGGTGCGGGGCCGGGTAAGGAGGAGCAGTGGGACCTGCTGACGCGGGCGCGGGCTGCGGACGCGCAGGCCTGGGTGCTGGCGTGCGGCCAGGCCTATGTGCCGCCGGTGGGTACGGATCCGCTCGGCATCGGGCGGAGCAGCCTGACCACTCCGCTGGGCCAGACGGCTTCGCGGCTTGGCGCTGCGGCTGACATCCTGCACGGGGTTGTCGACACCTCCGTGGTCTCGGGGGTGCGACAGCGGGTCCCCATCCTCTAGGCGAGGCCGTTCTTCTTCATGCGGGCGTTGTACTCGCGCATCCGGGGCGGGTAGCCGACGACGGCGGCGTCGTACGACGGGATCCCCAGCTTGTTGGCGAAGTTGTGCGCCCATTCGACCGAGGGGACCCGGCGCCGGGTCCACTCGCCGTCGATGGCCACCAGCAGCAGGGTGTACTCCGTCACCGCCGTCCGCGGCTCGACGAAGCCCTCGACGCCCTGGCGGGTTTGGGCGAACTCCCGCAGGTGCGCCTGGTCGGGGTTGTCCGACCGGCGCATCGTGCCCGGCTTCTGCCGGCGACCGAACCACTTCATGGGGCAAGTGTCCCCTATCCGGGCAACTCGGGGCACGAAATCTCCTGTAACGGTTCCGGGTGGCCCGGGGGTGGCGCACGACGGCAGCGGTGAAAGGATGACGTGGGCCCTGCCCGCGATCCGGGCCGCCCGCCGACCAGACCCACGGAGGAACCTGTGACTGAGAGTGGTACGACGTACGACCTGGTGATACTCGGTGGCGGCAGCGGTGGCTATGCCGCCGGACTGCGTGCCGCGACGCTCGGGTTGTCGGTGGCGCTGATCGAGAAGGACAAGGTCGGCGGGACGTGTCTGCACCGCGGCTGCATCCCCACCAAGGCGCTGCTGCACGCCGCGGAGGTGGCCGACTCGGCCCGCGAGGGTGAGCAGTTCGGCGTCCGCACCACGCTCGAGGGTGTCGACATGGGCGGGGTGAACAAGTACAAGGACGGCGTCGTCGACCGGCTCTTCAAGGGTCTGCAGGGCCAGCTGAAGGCCCGCGGCATCACCGTCATCGAGGGCGAAGGCCGCCTCACTTCTCCGACCACGGTCGAGGTTGCGGGGACGACGTACACCGGGCGCAACGTGATCCTGGCGTCCGGCTCGTACTCGCGGTCGCTGCCCGGCCTCGAGCTGGACGGGAACCGGGTCATCGCCAGCGAGCACGCGCTGACGCTGGACCGCGTCCCGGAGTCCGCCGTCGTACTGGGCGGCGGGGTGATCGGGGTCGAGTTCGCCTCCGCGTGGACCTCCTTCGGCACCAAGGTCACCATCGTCGAGGCGCTGCCCCGGCTGGTGCCGTCCGAGGACGCCGACTGCTCCAAGACCCTCGAGCGGGCGTTCCGGAAGCGGAAGATCGCGTTCAAGACGGGGACGCCGTTCGAGTCCGTCGAGGTGGTGGACAACGGCGTCCGGGTGACCGTCGCCGGGGGCGAGGTGATCGAGGCCGAGGTGCTGCTGGTCGCGGTCGGCCGCGGCCCCAACACCAGCGGCCTCGGCTACGAGGAGGTCGGCGTCGCGCTCGACCGTGGCTTCGTGACCGTCGACTCCACCCTGCAGACGTCCGTGCCGGGCGTGTACGCGGTCGGTGACATCGTCCCCGGCCTGCAGCTCGCGCACCGCGGCTTCCAGCAGGGCATCTTCGTCGCCGAGCACCTCGCCGGGCTTTCGCCGACCCCGATCGACGAGGCCGGCATCCCGCGCGTCACGTACTCCGAGCCCGAGGTCGCCTCGGTCGGCCTGACCGAGGAGCAGGCCCGGGACAAGTACGGCGACGTCGAGGTCCTGAACTACAACCTCGGCGGCAACGGCAAGAGCCAGATCCTGAAGACCCAGGGCTTCGTGAAGCTGGTCCGGGCCAAGGACGGCGCCGTGGTCGGGCTGCACATGGTCGGCTCCCGTGTCGGGGAGCTGATCGGCGAGGCCCAGCTGATCTACAACTGGGAGGCGTACCCGGCCGACGTCGCGCCGCTCGTGCACGCCCACCCCACCCAGAACGAGGCCCTCGGCGAAGCCCACCTGGCACTCGCCGGCAAGCCCCTGCATTTCCATGATTGAGATCCGCGGACGGACCACTGGCCCGTCCGAGTAGGTTTGAGCCCGTGGGAGCGCGCTGGGTCCGCTGACCCGGATCCGGCTCGCTCCGGCGGCACCGTAGGCTGACCTCGACCGATCTGACGAAGGAGCAACGACCGTCATGCCGACCTCTGTATCCCTGCCGGCCCTCGGGGAGAGCGTCACCGAAGGAACCGTCACCCGCTGGCTCAAGCAGGTCGGCGACACGGTTGCCGTCGACGAGCCCCTGCTGGAGGTCTCGACCGACAAGGTCGACACCGAGATCCCCTCGCCCGTGGCCGGAACCCTGCTCGAGATCAAGGCCGCCGAGGACGAGACCGTAGAGGTCGGCGCCGAACTAGCCGTCATCGGCGACGCCGGCGAATCCACCGGCTCCGCCCAGGACGCTCCCGCCCAGGAGGCCCCCGCCGAGCAGCCCGCCGCCGAAGCCGCCCCGGCCCAGCAGGCCCCCGCCGCCGAGGCCGCACCAGCGCAGCAGGCCCCCGCCGCCCAGGCCGCCCCCGCCGAGCAGCAGGCCTCGAACTCTTCTTCTTCGGCCGCAGCGACCTCTGCCCCCGCGACCTCCCCGGCCGCATCGGCACCCGCCTCAGGCACCCCCGTCACCCTCCCCGCCCTAGGCGAGAGCGTGACCGAGGGAACAGTCACCCGCTGGCTGAAGCAGGTAGGCGACGACGTAGCAGTAGACGAGCCCCTCCTCGAGGTCTCCACCGACAAGGTAGACACCGAGATCCCCAGCCCCGTCGCCGGCAAACTCCTGGAAATCAAGGTCGCCGAAGACGAAACCGTAGAGGTAGGCGCCGAACTAGCCATCGTAGGCTCCGCCGACGCAGCCTCGGCCCCCGCCGAGACCCCCGCCGCTCCCGCAGAAGCCCCCGCCCAGGCCCCCGCGGCCCAGGCGCCGGCCCCGGCAGCAGCACCGGCCCCAGCTCAGGCACCGGCCCAGGCCCCCACCGCAGCCCCGGCTCCGCAGGCCGCCCCGGCCCCCCAGGCCGCCCCGGCTCCGCAAGCGGCCCCGGCTGCCCAGGCGGCCCCCGCCCAGCCCGCCCCCTCCGCCTCTTCTCCGGCCGCAGCGACCTCAGCCCCCGCGACCTCCCCGGCCGCATCGGCACCCGCCGCAACCCAAACGACCTCCCCCAACGGTGAAGGCCCCAACTACGTCACCCCGCTGGTCCGCAAGCTCGCGGCCGAGCACCAGGTAGACCTCAACGCCGTACAGGGCACCGGCGTCGGCGGCCGAATCCGCAAGCAGGACGTCATCGCCGCCGCCGAAACCAAGAAGGCAGCCGCCGCAGCCCCCGCCGCCGCACCCGCGGCCGCCTCGGCTCCGGCCGCCGCGGCGACGATCAGCCCGCTCCGCGGCACCACCGAGAAGATGAGCCGGATCCGCAAGGCGATCGCCAGCCACATGGTGAACTCGCTGAAGGTCTCGGCCCAGCTGACCACCGTGGTCGAGGTCGACGTCACCGAGATCGCCAAGCTGCGGAACGCGAAGAAGGCCGAGTTCGAGGCCCGCGAGGGCGTCAAGCTGTCCTTCCTGCCGTTCTTCGCCCAGGCCGCGGTCGACGCGCTGAAGCAGTACCCGAAGCTCAACGCCTCGATCGACGAGGAGAAGGGCGAGATCACGTACCACGCCGCCGAGCACCTCGGTATCGCCGTCGACGTGGAGAAGGGCCTGATGGTCCCGGTCGTGCACAACGCCGGCGACCTGAACATCGCGGGCCTGGCGAAGAAGATCGCCGATCTCGCCGACCGCACCCGCAACAACAAGGTGCTGCCGGACGAGATGGCCGGCGGCACCTTCACCATCACCAACACCGGCAGCCGCGGCGCCCTGTTCGACACCCCGATCCTGAACCAGCCCCAGGTCGGCATGCTCGGCACCGGCGCGGTCGTGAAGCGCCCGGTCGTCATCACCCACCCGGAGCTCGGCGAGACCATCGCCATCCGCCAGATGGTCTACCTGGCCCTCACCTACGACCACCGCCTGGTAGACGGCGCCGACGCCGCCCGCTACCTGACCGCCGTCAAGCAGCGCCTCGAAGAGGCCCAGTTCGACGTCTGATCCCCACCCAGCACCACCAGCGCCGGCCCGTCCCCAAGACGAGCCGGCGCTGTCTCATTCCCCCACCGCCCCCACCCGACCCACCGCAAACCCACAAGCCCTCGCGTCCCCCGCCCACCGCACCCCCTCACGTCCCCACCGCCGCCCGCAACCCCTCGCCACCTCTGCCAGCGCAACCCCTCGCCTCCCACCCGGCCCACCGCAACCCGACCCCGCAAGCCCTCGCGTCCCCAGCCCACCGCAACCCCTGCCTCCCCTGCCCACCGCCCCGCGCCTCCCACCCGCCCCACCGCAGCCCCGCAAACCCTCGCTTTCAGCTCGGCCTACCGCCCCGCCTGTCCGGCCTCCTCAGTCCCGCACCCAGTGCGTCCACCGATCGCGCCAGTACCCGACCTGTCTGCCGTTCCTCCGGAGAGCCAGTGCACGGAGCACACAGCCGCCCGGTTACTGTCTGACCCCGGAGTTGTTTCCCGTCGGGTACTGCGGTGGCAGGACGATCCTCAAGGAGCAGCAGGATGAAGTACGTGCTGGCCGGCGCCTCCGGCTTCCTCGGTACGGCGCTCGCCCACGACCTCACCGCCGACGGACACCAGGTCATCCGCCTGGTACGCCGTACCGCCGCAAAACCTGACGAAGTCCGCTGGGACCCAGCGCGCGGAGACCTCGACCCGACCGCCCTCGGCGACCCCGACGTCCTGGTCAACCTGGCTGGAGCGAACATCGGTCGCCCGTGGACCCCGACGTACCGGAAGGTGCTCCGCGAGAGTCGCGTCAGTACGACGTCCACCCTGGCCGCGGCCGCCGCGCAGCTCGACCGCCGGCCGGTCGTGATCACGCAGAGCGGCGTCGGCGGCTACGGCCTCGACTGCGGTGACCGGATCCTCACCGAGGACTCCGAACTCGGCGACGGCTTCCTCGCCGAGGTCGTCCGGGTGTGGGAAGGCGCACTCGAGCCAGCCCGCGTCGCCGGCAGCCGCGTCGCCTCCCTCCGCACCGGCGTCGTCCTGGACCGCAAGGCACCCGCGTTCCAACTCCTCTCCCTCCCGTTCCGCCTCGGCCTCGGCGGCCGGCTCGGTCCGGGCACGCAGTACTTCCCCGTCGTCTCCCTCACCGACTGGCTCCGCGCCGTCCGCCACGTCGCCGAACACGACACCATCAGCGGCCCCGTCAACGTCACCCTCCCCAACCCCGCCACCAACCAGGAGTTCACCGAAGCCCTGGCCACCGCCCTGCACCGCCCCGCCTTCTTCCCCATCCCCGCCTTCCTCATGAAAACCGTCCTCGGCGAGTTCGCCTGGGAACTCCTCGGCAGCAACCGAGCCCTCCCCACCCGCCTCCAATCCACCGACTTCACCTTCCACCACCCCACCGCCCCCACAGCCATCTCCGCCGCCCTCACCACCTAGAGGTGCGGAGAGCGACCGGTTGAGCAGGGCAACAACTACTGGGTTCCCGAGCCCCGAGCAACCATGACCACCGAACAACACCCCCAACAGCCGGCCCGATCACGATCCGGGCTGTTGGGGTCGCGGGCTAGGCACTAGGTGGGAAACTCCGCGCTGCTCGCGGTCAGGCGGGGGTTATGGCTGTTATTCGCCAGGTGGGGGTGGTTGGGGTGGTAGTGAGGGTTATTCGGCGGGGGGTGGGGGTGGCTGGTGGGAGGTTTGTGGTGGTGCCTGTGGGGGTTAGGGCTTGGGCGGTGGTGAGGTGGTCGGTGATGTGAAGGACGACCTCGGTGGGGGTTTGGGATTCGATAGTCGTCTTCGAGATGTGGATTGTGAGGTTGCGGATTCGGATCTGGTGTTTGCGGTAGGTGGTGAGGAGGGCTTGGTCGGCTTTCCAGGGGGCTGAGCCGGGGACGTAGATGGTGTCGAGCAGGGTGGGGTCCAGGGTCCAGAAGGCCTTTGCTCGTTGGGTGTCCAGGGCTTGGAGGGTTTGGGTCCACTTCGTTGGGTCCGCGGATGGTGGGGACGTCGGTGAGGCGGGATTGGTTACGGCGGGGTTGCTCGGGGCTGGGTCGGTTGGGGCTGGGGATTGGTGGGTGGCGGCGGCTGTGCCGGCCGGGTCGTTGCCCAAGGCGCTGACTGTTAGCAGGCCGAGGATGAGCACGACTACGGCTCCCAGGGCTGCTGCGGCCAGGACGCCGTACGCCGGATGACGGAGGACCGGGCGGCGCAGGACCGGGACCGGGTAGCGGAGGGCGAGGCGGCGCTGGACCAGGCGGCGTGGGAACAGGCGGTGGAGGACGGGGTGTCGGAGGACGGGATGTCGGAGGGCGGGGCGGGCCTGCCTCGGGGCCGGTGGTCGAGTCGGGTCGGTGGAGTTGCTTGTTTGAAGCCGGGCGGAGGGGGTTGCGGGGGGCGTGCGGTTGTGCGGGCGGGTGTGCTTTCGGCGCGGCCAGCGCGTGTGGCTTCGGCGCCAGGGGCGGGGACGGGAGCGGCGGCGGGTCTGGTGGGTCAGAGTGATCGGTGATCTGTGGGCGCTGTCATTCCAGACGGGGGATGGGGTTACGCGCTCGTCGTCTGCGGGGAGGGCTGCGCGCTCGTCGCTTGTGGGGAGGGCTGGGCGCTCGTCGTCTGCGGGAAAGGCTGCGCGCTCGGCGGCTGTGGGAAGGGTTAGGCGCCTGTCGTCGGCGGAGAGGGTTGGGCGCTTGTCGTCGGCGGGGACGGTTGGGCGCTTGTCGGGTGTGTGGTTGACGGGTGCGGTGGGGGTGGTTAGGCGGTCTAGGGGGTTTGGTGGGGATGGGCGGGCGCGGTTGGGGCGGGAGGAGTTGCGGCGGGTGGGCTTGGTGGGGCGTGGGGAGGGTTTGGGCGTGGGTGGCTGGGGTGGTTTGGGGCTGATGGTGGGTGAGGCGGTTGGCTCCGGCGGGCGTGGGCGTGGGGATAGTGGGGTGCGGGAGTGGTCGATCGGGTCGTCGGGGGTTGAGGGCTTCTTGGGTGTGGCGGCCGGGGTGGGGTCTTCGGTGAAGGCGAGGTTGATGGGGGTGGGGGTGGCGATGGTCGGGAGGGTTCGGGGGTTGGTGAGGTGGTCGGGGGTAAAGAGGGCGGGGTCGGCGCCGGACTGGTGAGCTACGTCGGCCAAGGACTTGAGGTCGTCAGTCAAGGCAGTGCCAGGGCGCGCGGAGTCGGTGGGACCAGGTGACGTGAAGGATGCGGTCGCTTTAGGGCGCGCTTTGGAGGTAGCGCCGGTGCGGGCGGGGTCGGTGATGCGAGGGTGCGCGGTGTCGGTGGGATCAGGTGACGTGGGAGATGTGGTCGCAGCATGTGCCGTGCGGGCGGTGTCGGTGCGGGCGCTTTCGGTGGGGGCAACGCCAGAACGCGCGGTGTTGGTGGGGGTGGGCGCGGTTAGGTGGGGGTGTAGGGCGGGGTCGGTTAGGACGGGGCGGCCTTCGGTGTCGAAGAGGATGTTGGTGGGGGTTATGCGGCCGTGGGTGAGGCCGGTGCGGTGGAGGTAGGCGAGAGCTTCGGCGAGTGGGGTCAGGAGGGTGACGAGCTCGCCAGGGGTGAGCGGGCCGCGGCGGATGAGGAGGGCGCTGAGTGTGCCGGCTGCGACGTACTGGCTGATGAGGAGCCACTCCTCGGCGGTCTCGCGGACGTGGTGGAGGCGGGCGAGGTGTGGGTGGTCGATGCGCTGCAGGATCTTGAGGTCTTCACGGAGCTCCTCCGGGTGTGAGATTGCGGTGATCGGGACGCTTTTGAGCACGGCGTTGCGGCCGGAAGCGCGGTCGCGAACCAGCCAGACAGAGCCGGCTGGTCCGGACCCGAGCTTGCGGCGCAGGCTGTAGCCAGCGATGTCTTCGAGTGCCATGCCCTAGAGAGTGCACGAATCGCCGGCCGCGGCCCGGAAGTTATCCACAGGCGGCCCGGGGCGAACGCCGTACGGCGGTGGGCTGTGGACGGCGGCGTACGGCGTCTGAACGGGCCGCATACACTCGAGGGCGTGAGGGAGATCAGCTTTGTGGAGGCCGGGTTCGGCGCCGGCGCGGTCGAGTACGAGGCCGCGTGGGCCGAGCAGCGGCGGCTGCACGCGGAAGTTGCCGCGGGCACCGGTTCGGACACGGTCATCTTGCTCGAGCACCCGCCGGTGTACACGGCGGGCAAGCGGACCGAGCCTCACGAGCGGCCGCTCGACGGGACGCCGGTGGTGGACGTCGACCGCGGCGGGAAGATCACTTGGCACGGTCCGGGGCAGCTGGTGGGGTACCCGATCGTGAAGCTGGCGTCGCATGTGTACGTGGTGGATTACGTACGGCGGCTGGAGGAGGCGCTGATTGCGGTCTGTGCCGAGCTTGGGGTGAAGACCGGGCGGGTCAAGGGGCGCAGCGGGGTCTGGGTGGCGGCGGACGATCGCGGGCGGGAGCGGAAGATCGCGGCGATCGGGATCCGGGTCGCGCAGGGTGTGACGATGCACGGGTTTGCGCTGAACTGCGACAACGATCTGGGGTGGTTCGACCGGATCGTGCCGTGTGGGATCTCGGACGCCGATGTGACCACGCTGTCGAAGGAGCTTGGGCGGGACGTGCCGGTGACTGAGGTGCTGGAGTCGGTACGGCGGCATCTTGGACGGATGCTGGCCTGGGACGAATACGAGCGGACGCCGGACATTGGGCACGAAGAGGCGCCTACTGCGATCACTTATGGGCTGACTGTCTGAGGTTTCTGCCGGGGGGTTGTGCCTGGGTGCGGGTAGCTCACATCCGGTGCTTTGCGGGTTGGCTTTCGGGCGACTGGCCGGCGGCTAGGCAAAGCACCGAATGTGAGCGGTTGGAGTGAGGGCGGTGCCCGGGGTGCTGGCGGCGGGCCGGGGTGGCGTCGTGCGTGCTGGCGGGCAGGGGCGGTGCCGCGGGTGCTGGCCGGGCCGGTGCCCGGGGTGCCGGCTGTGGCGCGGGGCGGTGCCGCGCGGGCCGGCGGCGGGGCGGTGCACGCCCGGCGAGCTGGCGGGCGGGGCGTGCCGCGGTGCTCGCTCGGCGAGTTGGCGGCGGAGCGGGGGCGGTGCTGTGCGTGCTGGCGGCTGGAGCGGGGCGGTGGCTCGGCGAGCTGATGACTGGGGTGGCTCTCGGCGTGCTGGCGTGGGTGGGGGTGGTGGCGGTTGGGGCGGCGGTGCGTGGGGTGGGGTTAGGAGGGTGGGGGTGTGGTTAGTGGGGGGAGGCCTACGGTGGTTCGCCAGGTGTTGTGGTGGGTGTGGAGGGTGGCTGCTAGGGCTGGTTCCGTGTGGAAGTGGTTTTGGTGTTCGGGGAGGTCTTCGGAGAGGTTGGACAGGTGCCAGCCGGTGCCCATGGGGGCGTGTTCGTAGGACTTGAGGTGGGCTACTTCGGGGGTGTCGGCTACCCAGGTGAGTTTCCAGGGGCCGGATCTGACTGACCATTGGAAGCCGCAGTCCCAGTGGAGGGTTTCGTGGGCGGTGTCGGCGGCGCCGGAGAGGACGGGTAGGAGGTTCAGGCCGTCCACAGCGGGGGTTGAGGTGCCTGCGGCTGCGGCGAGGGTGGGGACCAGGTCGAGGGTGCTGATCAGGGCGTCAGTTTGGTGGCCGGCTGGGAAGTGGGCGGGCCAGCGCCAGAGCATCGGGACTCGGATTCCGCCTTCCCACAGGGTGTACTTCGTGCCGCGGAGCGGAGTGTTGTCGCCGAAGTTGCAGGTCGAGCCGCCGTTGTCGGTGGTGTAGACGACGATCGTGTTGTCATCGACCAGGGACAGTAGCTTGCCGATCTCCGCGTCCATCAGTTCGAGCTGCGCGAGGTAGTACTCGCGGCCGTGCGGCAGGTTCGGCACGATCACGTCGTCGTACCACTCGGTGTAGGACTCGTTCACCTCCGGAGACCAGTCGCGGAACGCCGGCAGGTCCCGTGCCGCGAGTTCGGACTCGGGCAGTTGCCAGCAGAAGTTGTGGACGGCGTTGAAGGCGAGCATGCAGAAGTACGGCCGATCGTCGGTCGACTCGATGAACGACGCTGCGCGCCGCCCGAGCTCAGCAGTCAGGAAGCCCTCGTGCTCGACCGGCTCGTCTCCCGACAGCAACGGCTGCACCGCCATGTAGGTCGAAGCCGGTCCGTACGACGAGACCGCAGCATCCGAATGGTGGAGGTAGTTCAGCCGCCCGTACGACTGCCCCGCCAACCCGTACAGCGTCTCCTCGAACCCATGATGCGGAGGACAACCCCGCTCCCCCACCGACTCGCCTCCGTAGTGCACCTTGCCGAAGTACCCGGTCCGATATCCCTGGTCACGCAGGATCTCCGCCAGCGTCGGTACGTCGTCCGCCGGGAAGGCGGCCGAGTCGAACCACTTACCACCCCACCGCTGCTGGTACCGCCCCGAGATGATCGCCGCACGCGACGGACTGCAGATCGGCGCCGTGACGTAGGCGTCGGTGCAGCTCACTCCCTCGGCCGCAAGGCGATCGAGGGCTGGCGTCCGCACGTCCGGATGCACTCCGAGCGCACTCCGGTCGGCGTACCCATGGTCGTCGGACACGATCAGCAGGATGTTCGGGGCAGCCACCGGGCGGTTCCTCTCCTCAACGAGTCAACGGCTCAACGGCCGATGGATCACCGGGCCGCACGCGCGGCCTGGTCGTTCTTCGCCAGCACATCGGTCCGATCCGGGTCCAGGACCGTCCTCAACTCGGCGTCGAGCTTGTCCACCAGCGACTGATCGGCAGACAAGTCGTGGACCTCGAGCGGATCCGCCTCGACGTCGAAGACCTGCGGCGGATGCGCCGACCCGTAGTAGCAGTACTTCCAGCGCCCGGACTTGAGCATGTAGCCGCCATCGAGCATGCCTTGGGCGTGGTACTCGGAGACGACGGGGCGGTCGACGGCGTCCAGGAGCGTATGGCCGGGCAGAGCTGGATCCGTCGGTAGGCCAGCGATGTCGCGGAGCGTTGGGAGTACGTCGACCAGGCTGACGTGTGAGGTGGTCCGGGCCGGCGTGAGCGACGGATGCCGGAGGAGCAACGGGATGCGAACAGACGGCTCGTAGAAGCACTGCTTCTGCCAGATGCCGTGGTGGCCGGCCATCTCCCCGTGGTCGCTGGTGTAGATCACGACCGTGTCCTCCGGTACGGCGGCCAGCAGCCGGCCGATCTGGTGGTCGAGATGACTGATCAGCGCCCTGTAGCAGACCGTCGCCTCACGAACCTGCTCCTCGGTGATCGGCTCGTCGTTGCGGAACCCGTGCCGCAGCAGCGAAATCACCGGATGCTGCGAAGCGACCGGCTCGTCCCAGGTCGGCGGCAACTCGACGTCCGCCGGATCGTAGAGCTCGCGGAACTCCGGCGGCGCCACCAGCGGGAAGTGCGGGTGCATGTAGCCGACATAGAGCAGGAACGGCTGCGGTCCAGGGTCACGGAGGAAGTCGAGGGCCGCGTCGGTCGCCGCAACGTCGTGCCGGGTGTGGACGTGGTCGCCGGCGCCGTGCTCAGTCACGTGCGAGTTGGTCGGCCGTTGCCATTCCGCCGTACGACGAGGAGGTCGGCCGCTGTGGTCGACCCAGAAGTCGAGGTCGTCGGTCAGCCGGCGGTCGAAGCCGAGCAGCCGGTCCGGGCCGTTGAAGTGCGTGCGGCCCGCGATCACGGTCTGGTAGTCGCTCAGGTGATGTCCCCACGACCGGAAGTCCGGGCCGGGGATGACACCGTTGTCCCAGGCCCCGATCTGGTGGACGTACTGCCCCGTCATCAGCGACAGCCGCGACGGGACGCACATCGGGCTGTTCGTGTAGGCGCGGTCGAAGGAGACGCTCTGCGCGGCGAGGCGGTCGAGGTGCGGCGTTCGTACCTGCGGGTGGCCGGCCCAGCCCGCGGCAGCGGCGGTGTGTTCGTCGGACAGGACGACCAGGATGTTCGGACGGTTCACGGGACCACCTTAGGCAAGCGATTGCCGGTTCGTTCGGGCCGGACGTGTCGGCGGCTGCGGTTGCGAAGTGTCTGCGGGGTGTGACGGCACAACGCCGCTACCGTGGTGGTGTGTCCAAATTTCTTGGGTTCTTGCTCGGGGTGGCGGTCGCTTTCGCTGGGCCGGCAGTGTTCGGAGTGCTGGCGGCGCCCGGTGGAATCGAGCTGAATACGAAGGAGATGGCGCTTGCCTACGGCATCGGCGCGCTGATCTTCTGGACGGTGGTGTCGTACTTCTCCGGCGCGGCCGCGCTCGGCGCGTTCGCGGCGTTCGGCACGCTGGTCTACTGCTGGCTCTGGATCCCGAACCGGACGACAAACTTCCTCAACGACGTCCCCGGCGTGACCACCGGGATGATCGAGGGGTCGAGGCAGTACACGCTGAACGGCGTCGTACCGATCCTGACGGTGATCTCGCTGGTCTTCGGCATCCAGCTGATCGTGCAGAGCATGCGGCGCCGGCGGCGGGAGCGGGTGGAGGCCGACCGGCTGCAGCGGGAGCAGGAGGCTGCGCAGGCGCAGCAGGAGGCTGAGGCGGCGGCTGTGTACCCGGTTGCCGGGAGCACCTATCCGGCGGCTGCCGGGTACGGCGGGGCGTACGGGGACAGCAACCGGTACGACGATCTGTTCGATGAGGACCCGGAGCCGGTGCGGCCGCGGAGTCAGGCGGAGGAGCAGACCACGACGTTCCCGACGTCCGGGGCGGAGCAGACGGCGCAGTTCCCGGGGTTCGAGGAGGATGCCCGGAGCAACGAGTCCGCCGACGAGACGGTCCTCGTGCCAACCGACCGCGACGAGACGACGCAGGTTCCGGTCGAGCCCACTCCCACACAGCCGGTCGCCGCGGCCCCGGTAGACAGCCAGACGGTCGCGGGAGGTACGACGCCGGACACCGAGCAGACGCTCGCGGCGCCGGCACCGGCAGCACCCGCGGCGGCGGAGCAGCCGGGGGTGGCGGTGCCGGCTAAGCCGGACGCGGAGACGGCAGCTGCGGACGTGCAGGCGGAGGACGAGCAGCCGACTGTGGCGGCGCCGGTGAAGGCGGGCGACGACGAGACCGTTGTGGCGGGAACGGCGGCGGACGAGCAGCAGACAGCGGTGGCGGAAGAGCCGACGCAGTCAGCTGCGTCGCAGCAGCCGTCGGACGCTGAGGACGAGCAGCCGACTGTCGCGGCGCCCGTGAACACGGCCCGTGAGTCGACCGGGACTGGTGCTGGTGCCGGGCCCGGGACTGATGCTGGGACTGGAGCTGGAGCTGGAGCCGGGGCTGGGGGGCAGGGGGCGGTGGCTGGGGCGGATGCTGGGGCTGACGACGACACCGTCGTGGCTGGGGAGCAGAAGCCGGTTGCTGGGGCTCAGGAGCCTGCACAACAGCCGGAGCCGGACGCGCCGCAGAAGCCCGAGCAGGAGTCCAAGAACTCGGCTCAGGCTGGCCCGGTGCCGGGTGTGCGGGAGCAGGTGGGGCAGCAGTATCGGGAGCGGATGGAGGATCCGGAGGACACGGGGGAACTGTTCATCAGTGCGTTCGAGAATCCTTCGCAGGTGAGTATTCGGCCTGCGGGGGCCTGAGCGAGTCCGCCGCCGCGATCAGGCAACGTGCATGCGTTGGACCTGGTCGCGGCGGGCATGTTCTGCGAAGGCTTCGTCGTACGCCGCGGTCGCCATCTTCAGCACGTCCGGCGCCATCTGCGCCCGGGGTGAGTCCGTGCTCCACGCCAGCATCAGCCGGCGGTGGATCGGGTCACCGACCAGCGTCCGCGTGGTGACGTCACTGGACAGCATCCGGTACGACGTCGGCGAGATCAGCGCCACGCCCTGACCGCTCGTCACGAACCCCATCAGCACCGACGTGTCCACCGAATGGTGCTCCACCCTCGGCTGGAACCCGGCCTGCTCGCACGCGGCCCGGAAGAGCACATGGAACCCGCTGTCGTCCGGCGGCTCCCCGATCCACTCCTCACCGGACAGCGCCGAGAGCTCGATCTCACCGCGGTGCCGGGACGCGACCGCCAACGGGTGGTCGGCGGCCATCACGACGTACGCCGACTCGGACTCGACGACCGTGCACGCTTCGACACCGTTCGGCATCCGGAGCTCGAACGCCGGGAACTCCCGCAGCAGCGCGAAGTCGAGCCGCCCACTCTCCAGCTGCTGCAGCAGCACGCTGGTGGACCACTCGACCTCGATGCTGACCTGCTCGATCTCACCGTGGTCGCGCAGCCGCGAGGCGATGCCGGACATCGGTGCGGTGGGAAATCCGCCGAGCCGTACGGCGCTGGACTCGACCGCGGTCATCGCCGACACGGTCGCGGACAGGTGGTCGACGTCGACCAGGATCGCCCGGGCGCGGTCGACGGCGTACCGGCCGAGTGCGGTCGGGGTGACACCGGTGCGGGACCGCTCGAACAGCTCGCCGCCGAACGCGGCCTCGATCCGCTTGAGCTGCGCGGTCAGGCTCGGCTGGCTGACCTTCAGCCAGCGGGCGGCCCGTCCGACGGACCCCGCTTCAGCCACCAGGACCACCACCCGCAGGTGGCGCAGCTCGACGTTCATGGGCTGAGACCGTAGTCCAGGTGCACGCACAGCACACAGTTTCCTTGTGTTGCGGTTTCGTCTCAGCCGGGACCAACCGTGTAACGCCGGCCCCGGCTGTGACGATAAGTCAGGACGACTTGAGCGCCAGTGCCTCTCGGTAGCCGAGGCGGCGGCCGGTCTGGAGCAGCGTGCGCTCGTAGAGGCGGGCGCCGAGACGGACGATCAGGACCGTGGTGACCAGCAGGATCGCGATCGCGACCAGCGGCTGCCAGACCGGCACGTTCTCGGTCAGCATCCGGCCGGGCATCGCCATCGACGACGCGATCGGCACGAACGAGGCGACCGTCTTGGCCGACGACCCGGCGAACACCGAGAAGAAGAACGGGATCATCAGGATCATCTGGCCCGGCAGCGTGGTCGACCCGAGGTCCTCCTGCCGGGTGGCCAGCGAGCCGGCCACCGCCCACAGCCCGGCCAGCGCGACGAACCCGAGCACGAAGAACACCACGAACCAGCCGGCCACCGGCGCAACCACCTTCAGGATGTCGAGCTGGTCGGTCGCCACCAGCCCGATCACCGAGGCCCCGGCGATCACCACGATCTGGGACAGCGCCAGCGCGGTGTTGCCGAGCACCTTGCCCCACAGCAGCGAGCGGATCGGCACCGCGGCGGCCAGGATCTCGACGACCCGGCTCTCCTTCTCCTGGACCACGCTCTGCGCGATCATCATGCCGAAGCCGAGCGCGGTCATGTAGAACACCAGCGCGAGGCCGATGTTGACGAAGTCGGCGACGATGTCGGGCAGCGGCCCCGGTTTCAGCAGCTCCAGCTCGACCTTCGTGCCGGCGCGCAGCTCGTCGGGGGTCAGACCGGCGCGCGAGGCGTTGGCCTCCATCCCGACGCTCACCGCGGCTTCCCGCAAGCCGTTCTCGAGGCTGGAGTCGACCCGGTCCTTGCCGAGTACGACGTACCCGTCGGCGCCAGGCAGCAGCGCCGCCTTCACCTCGCCGTCGGTGACGAGCTGCTCGGCGGCCGGGCGGTCGGCCACCCGGGTGACCTCGTAGCCGTCGCCGCCCTTCGTGGTCGACGCCTGCTGGACCACTCGGGTGCCGCCGTCGTCGATCACGGCGATCTTGTCGGGGCCGCCGTTGCCGGCGATGAGCGCCGGGATGATCACCGCGGCCAGGACCAGCACCAGCATCACGGCGGTCGATCCGAGGAAGGTCTTGTCCCGCAGCTTGGTGGTGATCTCGCGCTCGGCGATCAGCACCCAGGCCCGGTCCAGGGTCCGGTCGTTCATCGGGTCGCCTCCCGGAAGACGTCGCTCAAGGCCACCCGCTCCGGCCCGAACTCCAGGACCGGTCCGCGGCTGATCGCCTGCTGAAGAACGTGCTGCGCCACCGCGTCGTCGTCGACGTCGAAGAGCGCCGTACCGCCGGCCACGTCGCGCACCTGGACGCCGCGGACGTCGCGCAGCCAGCCGGCGTCGCCGTCGACCACGAGCCGGTAGGTCAGCGACGGACCGGCGGCCAGCTCGGCAACGGGGCCTGCGGCAACGACCTTGCCACGGGAGAGTACGACGAGGTCGTCACAGAGCCGCTCGACCAGTTCGAGCTGGTGGCTGGAGAACAGCACCGGCACGTCCGCGGTGACCTCCTCGCGGAGCAGGTCCACCATCGCGTCGACCGCGAGCGGGTCGAGGCCGCTGAACGGCTCGTCCAGGACCAGCGCGATCGGCTCGTGCACCAGCGCGGCCGCGATCTGCACGCGCTGCTGGTTGCCGAGCGACAGCGTCTCGAGTACGTCGGTCGCCCGCTCCCCCAGCCCGAGTCGCTCGAGCAGCTTGTCGGTCCGCTCGGCCGCGCGGTCCGGGTCGAGCCCGTGCAACCGGCCGAAGAACACCAGCTGGTCGCGGATCTTCATCTTCGGGTACAGCCCGCGCTCCTCCGGCATGTAGCCGAAGTCACGCCGTACGGCGTTGGTCAGCGGCTCGTCGCGCCAGTGCACCGTCCCCGCGGTCGCGCCCAGCACGCCGAGGATGATCCGCATCGTCGTCGTCTTACCGGCGCCGTTCGCTCCGACGAACCCGGTCATCCGTCCTGGCACGACGTCGAAACTCACGTCGTTCAGCGCCAGCTGCTCACCGAATCGCCGGGTCAGCCCAGCCACCCTCAGCATCCGTCACCGTTCCTGTCACCTCGGCCCCCTCGGCCAGGCCCACGCCTGGTCGCTTCCGCCCGGAAGTGGTTCCAAGTTAGTGACACGGTGCCCACCCACACGTCGGCCCCCAGGGTGATCACGCAGGTCATCCGTACGGCGGACCTGGTGACCACTGGGGGCCGACCTGGGGAGGTCAGGCGGTGGCGTCGCCCTCCAGCGCCTCGACGGCGCCGAGCAGGCTGCGCTCGGCGGCCTGCTCGTACGCGAGCTCCGCCGGGTCGGTCGTCCACTCGCTCGGCGGCAGCGCGGCCTGCTCCTCCGGGTGGCTGGCCTCGGCCATGCTCAGGTCCGCCTCGACCTCGTGCTGGAGCTCGTGCAGGAAGTCACCGCTCATGACGGGTTCCACTCCCCGTAGTGGATCCGGCCGAGGGTGGCCTCGCCGATCGGCACCAGCGAGTCCTCCGTCACCTTGGAACCGAAGTAGGTCCCGTCCGGGTCCGTGACCACCTCACGCTTGTCGCCCAGCTCCGCCAGCGCCTTGCGGAAGAACTCGTCCATCCGGTACCGGTCCGGCCCGGCGATGTCCCGGCGCCCGTTCAGCGGCTCGCCGACGGCGGTCTTGGCGACCTGGTCGGCGACGTCGTCACCGGCCATCGGCTGCCAGCCCACCGGCGGGATGTGTACGCCGTCGTCCTGCGTCGAGGTGTCCGCGATCGCCTTGACGAACTCGAAGAACTGCGTCGCGTGCACCAGCGAGTACGGGATCCCGGACTCCTTGATCAGCTTCTCCTGCGCCAGCTTGGCGGCGAAATAGGCGTTCTCCGGCATCCGCTCGGTGCCCACGATCGACAGCGCGACGTGGTGGCCCACGCCGGCCTCGGCCTCCGCAGCGAGCAGGTTCGTGGTGGACGTGGTGAAGAAGTCCATCACGGCCTTGGCCTCGAACGACGGTGAGTTGGAGAGGTCGACAACCACTGCGGCGCCCACCAGCACCTCGGCCAGGCCTTCGCCGGTGAGCGTGTTCACCCCGGTGTTCGGCGCCGCCGCGACGGCCTCGTGCCCGTGTGCCTCGAACCGCCGTATCACCTTCGAACCGATCAGCCCCGTGCCACCGATCACCACGATCTTCACAGCCACTCTCCTGTCCCCGGACACCCCGCTGGCGACCGGTCGCCAGCTATGACAAGACAGCCCGCGAGCTTGTGACGGTCACAACCGGCGGGTCTGTGCTGTCTTCGCTCGAGACCGAGAGGACCCAGACCGTTGCCCACTGCACCCAGCCGCTTCCGGATCCGGATGACCGCGCGGCCGATCGACGAACCGCACCGCACCGCGAGCCCGCTCGAGCTGCTGTTCGACCTCACCTTCGTGGTCGCGGTCGCCGCCGTGACCGCCGAGTTCGCGCACGGCATCGCCGACGGTCACCCGGCGGTGGTCGAGTTCCTGATGGTGTTCTTCTGCATCTGGTGGGCCTGGATGAACTTCACCTGGTTCGCCTCCTCCTACGACACCGACGACGTCCTCTACCGGCTGCTGACGATGCTGCAGATGGCCGGGGTGCTCGTGCTGGCCGCCGGAGTCCCGGCCGCGATCGCCGAGTCGGACTACCGCGCCGTGCCGTTCGGCTACCTGATCATGCGGATCGGCCTGGCCGCCCTGTGGTTCCGGGCCGGCTACGAGGATCCGCAGCGGCGGCGTACGGCGTTCCGCTACGGCAGCGGGATCCTGATCCTCAACGCGTGCTGGATCCTGACGCTGCTGCTGACCGACATGGCGTTGTGGCTGTTCGTCGTACTGGTCGTGTTCGAGCTCGCCGGACCGCTGTGGGCGGAGCGGCCGCGGGCCACCACCTGGCACCCGCACCACATCGCGGAGCGCTACGGGCTGTTCGTGATCATCCTGCTCGGCGAGAGCGTGCTCGCGGCCAGTCGCGGCGTCCAGAGGGCACTCGCGGCCGGTGACATCAGCAGCTCGTTCATCCTGGTCGCCGGCGCCGGGCTGGTCCTGCTCTTCGCGCTCTGGTGGCTGTACTTCCTGCACCCCGCCGGCCACGGCCTGAGCAAGCGACGAGCCGCGTCGTACCGGTGGGGCTACGGTCACTTCTTCCTGTTCGCCGCGCTCGCCGCTGTCGGGGCCGGGCTCGAGGTCGCCGTCGAGGAGGCCGCGCACCACTCCACGTCGACGACCGTCGGTTTCGCCGTCGCGATCCCGGTCGCGGTCTACCTGCTCACCCTCTGGCTGGTGCACGCGCCGATCTTCGACCCGCCGGTCACCTCGCCTGCCTTGATCCTGAGCAGCGTCGCACTCGTCCTGCTGCTGCCGCTCGTGCTGCCGCCGGTCGCCGTGGTGGTTGCCGTCTCGGGCGTCGCCGTACTGCTCGTCGCCCTGGTGATGGCCCGCGCGAATCAGCTCGCGTCGTCGCCCGGGGTCACCAGTCCGCACTCGTAGGCGAAGACGACGGCCTGAACGCGGTCGCGGAGGCCGAGCTTGAGCAGGACCCGGGAGACGTGTGTCTTGACGGTCGCCTCGCCGACGTACAGCTGGGACGCGATCTCGGTGTTGGTGAGGCCGCGGGCGATCAGGCCGAGCACCTCGCGTTCGCGGTCGGTCAGCTCCTCGAGCAGGTCCGGCCGGTAGACGCGCTCGCCGCCGCCGGTGAACCGCTTGATGACGCGCCTGGTCACCTCGGGGGCGAGGAGGGCGTGCCCGGAGTGCACCACCTGGATCGCGTCGACAAGATCCTCCGGCGCGGTGTTCTTCAGCAGGAATCCGCTGGCCCCGGCCCCGAGCGACTCGAACAGGTAGTCGTCCCGGTCGAACGTGGTCAGGATCACGACCTTGCCGGCGTCCGCGGTGACAATCTGCTGGGTCGCGGTGATGCCGTCCATCCCGGGCATCTGCACATCCATCAGTACGACGTCCGGCCGCAGCGCCAGCGCGAGCTCGATCGCCTTCTCGCCGTCCGAGGCCTCGCCGACCACCTCGATGTCCGGCTCGACCGACAGGATCATCCGGAACCCGGCGCGGACCAGATCCTGGTCGTCCACGAGCAGCACACGCATCGGGGCGGCGGTCTGAGTCATGCCGAATTCTCCTCCTTGGCCAACGGTCGGTGCTGCGGGTCGAGCGGGATCCGGACCCGGACCCGGAAGCCGCCGACCGGGCGCGGGCCGATCTCGGTCTCGCCACCGAGAAGTCCGACCCTCTCACGGATCCCGACGTGGCCGAGCCGGCTGCCGACCGGCGCGTGCTTCGGCCGGCCGTCGTCGATCACTTCCAACTCCACCGAGTCACCGAGATAACGCAGCGTGATGTGCGCGGTGCGGGCAGTCGAGTGCCGCCGTACGTTGGTCAGCGCTTCTTGGGCGATCCGGTAGACCGAGACCGACACCGTCTCCGGCAGCTGGACCGGCGCGCCGATCTGGTGGAACCCGACCGACAGGCCCTCGCCGTTCACGTCTGCGATCAGCGCGGGCAGCCGGTCGGCACCCGCCTGCGGTTCCTTGGCGGCGGGCGAGTCGACGTCCAGGTCGGGGTCGGCCGCGCGGAGCATGCCGAGCAGCTGACGCATCTCGTTGACCGCCGTACGGCTGGAGTTCTCGATCACACTGAGCGCGCTCTTCGCCGCGTCCGGATCGGCATCCATCACCCGGCGCGCTCCCCCGGCCTGCACGCCGATGCTGCTGATGTGGTGGGCGACGACGTCGTGCAGCTCCCGCGAGATCCGGAGCCGCTCGTCGATCACCGCGCGGCGGGCGTTGGCCTCCTGCTGCGAGGCGAGCTCGGCCGCCTGCTGCTCCAGCTCGTACCGCTGCCGCGCCGTACCCCACGCGGTCCGCCCCCAGAAGTAGGCGCCGAAGAAGTAGAGGACGTTCAGCGCGAGGGTGAGGATCACCCCGGAGACGTACGGCGAGAGCAGGCCGTCGTTGGCGCCCTTGAAATCGTCGTTCCGCAGCGCCTGGACGAAGCTGATCACGAGCCAGCCGAACATCCCGACGAAGACCAGGCCGACCGCGGCCTTCATCAGCCGCCGGTCCCGCGACCACGCGACCGCCGCATAGATCGCCATGAACTGGGCCGCCTGGGTGACCAGGTTGCTGGCGAAGGCGAACGTGGCCCGCTCGCCCGCGACCACGAAGAGCACTGACACGATCAGCAGCACCGGGATCGGCCAGCGGCGCCGGAAGCACAGCGGCAGCGCGACGGCGGCACTCAGCACGTACGCCTCGACCCCGCCGATGCCCAGGCTGACCGGGTTCGGCGCGACCCCGCGGGCCAGCTCGGCCCCGATCACGCCTGCCACCGCCATGCCGATCCCGAGCAGGACGTCGTACTTCTGCTCCTTGGCCGTCGGCGCCGGCCGCACCCAGCCACGGACGGTAGTTCCGGTCGCAGGCGGCGTCCCCGGCTCGGACACCTTCACTTCCCCGGTACGGCGTTCGGCCGGGGACTCGGCCGTGGTCGACATAGTCCATCAGCCTACGGGCCGATCGGTGCTGTCCTGGGGACGCGTACCCTGGAGGGCGTGACGATCGCCCCAGAAGGACGGAAACTGCTCAGGCTCGAGGTGCGCAACGCGGAGACCCCGATCGAGCGCAAACCCGAGTGGATCAAGACCCGGGCGAAGATGGGCCCGGAATATCAGGCGCTGCAGAAGCTGGTGAAGTCCGAGCAGCTGCACACGGTGTGCCAGGAAGCCGGCTGCCCGAACATCTTCGAGTGCTGGGAGGACCGCGAGGCCACCTTCCTGATCGGCGGCGACCAGTGCACCCGGCGCTGTGACTTCTGCCAGATCGACACCGGCAAACCCGAGGCGCTGGACCGCGACGAGCCGCGCCGGGTCGCCGAGTCGGTCCGGACCATGGGCCTGCGCTACGCGACCGTGACCGGCGTGGCCCGCGACGACCTCGAGGACGGCGGCGCCTGGCTGTACGCCGAGACGATCCGCCAGATCCACGAGCTGAACCCCGGCACCGGGGTCGAGATGCTCGCGCCCGACTTCAACGCCGTCCCGGAGCAGCTGGCCGAGGTGTTCTCCTCGCGGCCGGAGGTGTTCGCGCACAACGTGGAGACGGTGCCGCGGATCTTCCGCCGGATCCGGCCCGGGTTCCGCTACGAGCGCTCGCTGAACGTCATCACCCAGGCCCGCGACTACGGCCTGGTGACCAAGTCGAACCTGATCCTCGGCATGGGCGAGACCCGCGACGAGGTAAGCCAGGCGCTGCGCGACCTGCACGCCGCCGGCTGCGAGATCATCACCATCACCCAGTACCTGCGCCCCTCGGTGCGCCACCATCCGGTCGAGCGCTGGGTCAAGCCCGAGGAGTTCGTCGAACTGCAGGCCGAGGCCGAGCAGATCGGCTTCGTCGGAGTCATGTCCGGTCCGCTCGTGCGTTCGTCGTACCGGGCCGGTCGGCTGTACCGTCAGGCTGTGGAGTCGCGGATGAGCTCCGCGGCCCCGAACGCCGCACAGAACGCATAAACAGGGATCTGGGAGAGATGGCCAAGAACGACGCGCCCGCCGAGAAGAAGACCAGCCGGCTCAAGCAGATCCGGTCGGCGTACCAGCTGACCAAGAAGTCCGACCCGAAGATCGGACTGGTGCTCGCCGGGATCTTCCTCGGCATCGTCGCGGTGTTCGTCGCGCTCGCCATCTTCGTCGGGCCGCTGCTGGTCTGGCTGCCGCTGGGTGTCGCGCTCGCGTTCCTGGCCACCACGATCATCTTCGGCCGCCGGGTCGAGAAGGCCGCGTACAGCCAGATCGAGGGCCAGGCCGGCGCGGCCGCGTCCGCGCTGCAGACGCTGCGCCGCGGCTGGAACGTGACGCCCGCGGTCGCGGTCACCAAGAACGCCGACATCGTGCACCGCGTGGTGGGCCGGCCGGGCATCGTGCTGGTCGGCGAGGGCCAGGCGAGCCGGGTGAAGAACCTGCTGCAGGCCGAGGGCAAGAAGCACACCCGGGTGGCCGGCGGCGCGCCGGTGATCCAGATCGTGGCCGGTCAGGGCGAGGACGAGATCGACATCCGCAAGCTGACCAAGCACGTGATGAAGCTGCCGGCCGCGCTGCAGCCGTCCGAGATCACCGACCTGCTGCAGCGGCTCAAGGCGCTGGACGCCGTCCGCCCGCAGGTGCCGATGCCGAAGGGCCCGATCCCGACCAGCCTCAAGGGCGCCCGCCAGGCCATGAAGGGCCGCTGAGTAGATTCAGCGCCTCCTCGTTCGTCAGTCGAAGGACCGCCGGAGGGGAAGCCGGCGTACGTCGGGCTGCGGTTCGGCCGTGGGGTGAGCGGGTCGCGCGGGCCGAGGACCCGGACGGGAACCGGCTGATCCTCGGCCAGCGGGCGTCCGAGGGTGCCTGAGCGCTCTCTGTGGGTGAGATGCCGGTAACTCGGCAGCCGCTCAGCAGTTGATCTGTCGTGACGTGGCACGAGTGTGCCTTCGTGTCGCGCAGTGGGGTGGCTGGTTGGCCTTAAGGTGCGACCAGGACGGAACGAGGACACGAGGTTGACGACCATGACGGATCTCCTGCCGGTGGCTGTGCACCAGCCGGCGACCGAGACGTGGCCCACACTGGCCCGCCCGCGGTCGAACCCGGTCCGCCGGGCGGGCGCCGCGGCCGCGATCCGGATGGTCGCGAAGGACCTGCCGGCCACGATCCACCTGGACAGCAACCGCTCGTACGGACTGGGCGGCCCGGCGATGCGCGTGCACCGGACGTCGGCGTTCCTGGACCGGCTCGGGCACGACGCCGGGTCCGGGTTCGGCGAGGCCTACCTGGCCGGCGACTGGGATCCGGAGCCCGGGACCGACCTGGCCGACCTGCTGGTCCCGTTCGCGGAGCGGTTCAGCAACGAGGAGACCCGGCACCTGCTGCCGAAGTGGGCCCAGTCGCTGCGCTGGCTGGTCACCCGGTCCCAGCCCGGCGACCAGGAGAACGACCGGGCCGGCGCCCGGCAGAACGTCAGCCGGCACTACGACCTGAGCAACGCGATGTTCTCCGAGTTCCTCGACCCGACCCTGACCTACTCGGCGGCGTACTTCGGCAATCCAGGGCTGGGCACGTCCGCGGCCGAGCTGGCGACAGCGTCGTACGACGAGCTCACTCAGGCGCAGCTGAACAAGCTCGACGCGATCCTCGACGCCGCCGGAGTGGTGTCCGGGTCCCGGGTGCTCGATATCGGCTGTGGTTGGGCGAGTCTCGCCATCCGCGCCGCTCAGCGTGGCGCCTGGGTGACGGCGATCACGATCGCTTCGCAGCAGGCGTTGCTGGCGCAGCGCAAGATCGCCGAAGCCGGGGTCGGCGACCGGGTGCAGGTCGCGCTGCGTGACTACCGCGACCAGATCGGCGAGTTCGACGCGGTCCTGAGCGTGGAGATGATCGAGGCGGTCGGCGAGAAGTACTGGCCGGTCTACTTCGACGCGATCGAGCGGCGGCTGGCGCCCGGCGGGGTGGCCGTGGTGCAGGCGATCGTCATGCCACACGCGCGGATGCTGGCCACCCGCAACACCTTCACCTGGGTGCAGAAGTACATCTTCCCCGGCGGCCTGATCCCGTCGATCAAGGTGATCGAGGACGTCACCGCCCAGCACACCGGGCTCCGCCCCGAGGTGCTGCGGCACCTGGGCGCCGACTACGCCCGGACGCTGCGGATCTGGCGGAACCGGTTCATCGAGCGCTGGCCGGAGATCGCCCGGCTCGGCTTCGACGACACGTTCCGGCGGATGTGGGAGTTCTACCTGGCGTACTCCGAGGCCGGCTTCCGCACCGGGTACCTCGACGACGTGCAAATCCGCCTGACCAGGCGCTGAGGCCTACCGCCGTACGACGACTGTGCTGGCCGCGCGGTCGTGGAGACCCCGGCGGTCGCGGTCGTAGACGACGGCGGGGATCAGCAGGCAGAGCAGGAAGGCACGGATCAGCCCGGCCACGAGCCCTGGCGGCCCGGGATGGGTCGTGTTGCCGCGGACCGGCGCCACCCGGACCCCGCAGATCCGGTGACCGATCGTGTAGCCGAGCAGCCCGGTCAGGATCGCGGTCATCGCGAAGAACGTGACCAGGTGCGAGGTGCTGTAGTCGTTGCCGCCTGCCCACATCGGCTTGGACGTGATCGCGGACGCGACCAGCCCGGCGATCAGCCAGTCCACCAGCAGCGCGAGCACCCGGCGGCCCCAGCCCGCGACCGCGCCCGGGCCGTCCTCGGGCAGTCCCAGGCGGTTGCCCGGAAACCGGAATTCTTCGGTGGGTCCTGTGCCAGGCTGCGCGGATGGTGCCATGATGGCTAGCCTACGGACACGTCCGGGCACCGGTCACAGCGGACCGGGATATCTCAGGGCGTAAGCGCCGTACACCAGTGGGTCAGCGCGGACACGCTGGGCGTAACATCCGCGAAACATCAGGGTCACCGCCGGGAAACCGGGGGGCCTTACGTTCAGATGCAATCTCTGAGCCACCCCGAGGAGTACGAATGTTTTCCAGCGCTGAGGAGCTGCTCGCCTACGTCAAGGACGAGGGCGTCGAGATCGTCGACGTCCGGTTCTGCGACCTGCCGGGCATCATGCAGCACTTCACCGTCCCGGTGTCGTCGTTCGGTCCCGAGGTCTTCGAAGAGGGCCTGGCGTTCGACGGTTCGTCCGTGCGCGGTTTCCAGCAGATCCACGAGTCGGACATGATGCTGCTGCCCGACCCGACCAGCGCGTTCATCGACGAGTACCGCGGCACCAAGACGCTGGCGATCAACTTCTTCGTGCACGACCCGCTGACCGGCGAGGCGTACAGCCGCGACCCGCGCAACATCGCCCGCAAGGCGCAGGAGTACCTGAAGTCGACCGGGATCGCGGACACCGCGTTCTTCGCGCCCGAGGCCGAGTTCTACATGTTCGACGACGTCCGGTTCGAGACGAAGCAGAACACCGGGTACTACTCGATCGACTCGATCGCCGGCGCCTGGAACACCGGCCGGGTCGAGGACGGCGGCAACCGCGGCTACAAGGTCCGCTACAAGGGTGGTTACTTCCCGGTCGCGCCGACCGACCACTTCGGCGACCTGCGCGACGACATCACGCTGGCCCTGGAGCGGTCCGGCCTGATCGTCGAGCGCGCCCACCACGAGGTCGGCACCGCGGGCCAGGCGGAGATCAACTTCCGCTTCGACGAGCTGCTGAAGTCCGCCGACAACGTGATGAAGTTCAAGTACATCGTCAAGAACACCGCCTGGGCGGCCGGCAAGACCGCGACCTTCATGCCGAAGCCGATCTTCGGTGACAACGGCTCCGGCATGCACTGCCACCAGTCGCTGTGGAACGGCGGCGACCCGCTGTTCTACGACGAGTCCGGGTACGGCGGCCTGTCCGACGTCGCCCGCTGGTACATCGGCGGCCTGCTCAAGCACGCCCCGTCGCTGCTGGCCTTCACCAACCCGACGGTGAACTCCTACCACCGCCTGGTGCCGGGCTTCGAGGCGCCGGTCAACCTGGTGTACTCGCAGCGCAACCGCTCGGCCTGCATCCGGATCCCGATCACCGGGTCGAACCCGAAGGCGAAGCGGATCGAGTTCCGCTGCCCCGACCCGTCGGCGAACCCGTACCTGGCCTTCTCGGCCCAGCTGCTGGCCGGCCTGGACGGCGTCCGCAACAAGATCGAGCCGGTCGACCCGGTCGACAAGGACCTCTACGAGCTGCCGCCGGAGGAGCACGCGAGCATCCCGCAGGTGCCGACCTCGCTGCCGGCCGTGATCGACTCCCTCGAGGCCGACCACGACTTCCTGCTCGAGGGTGGCGTCTTCACCGAGGACCTGATCGAGACCTGGATCGACCTCAAGCGCGAGCAGGAAATCGCCCCGATCCAGCTCCGCCCCCACCCCCACGAGTTCGAGCTCTACTACGACGTGTGATCCACGTAGCCCGCTGACCCGCGGGTAGGTGGCCGAAACGGCGGCCGACCTGGGAACGTCCTTCCGACGTCTCCCATGGTCCGCCGCCGTTTCACGTTGGCATGCGTAACCGACGTGTACTGACACCGGCAGGGTGTACGTCGGTGTCTGTATCGACACCGCCTCCGGTACGGGATTCTGTGCCGAGCACGCTGCCATCGCGGCAATGGTGACTGCCCGTGAGTACAAGATCGCGAGGATCGTGGCCGTCTGGCGAGGCGAGGACCAGGGCCCGTTGCACGTCTCGGCGCCGTGCGGGCCACCGACTGGTCTGCACCGCTGGACTGAGCGTTGCGAGAGCTTGGATCTGCCGCGCTCGCCTGACACCTCCACATCCGGATCGAACGTCGCCACACCGGCCTGCACGCCGGGAGCGTTGGTCGTGGTTCGAGCCCGCCCGCACGGTAGATACCTCGTTCATCGGGAGCCTTCGAGCTCTGATCCGCAGACCGGGGCCGTGGGGATCGCTGGGATCGCGAACGGCTCATCGGAGGGAAGACCGCAGAGTCTCGTCATCAGGGCGCCGCGCGTTCTCGCCAGGGTCCGAACCGGACTGAACACCGGCTAGGAGGAGGGTACAGACAGGTGAAGGTGTTCTGCGGGATCGACTGAGCCGAAGGCCATCACGACATCGCCCTGATCGACGAGTCCGGTCAACTGCTCGCGAAGAAGCGCATCAGCGAGACCGTCGCCGGCAAGAACGCCAGCAACCTCGCCAACAACGACGCCCGCGCACTGCTGGCAATCGCACCACCCCCCGCCGCGGCAGCCAAGCTATCGAAGGCACGGATCGCCGCCGCGCTGCGCCGAGCCGGCCGCCAGCACCGCATGACACCACCGCAGCACAACTCCACGCCGCGCTCCGCGAGCCCCAGCCGCGGCAACCCGACCTGGTCAAACACGCCATGGGCCGCCAGGCACTCGCCCTCCTCGCGGCCCTCGACACCGAGTGCCGCAACGTCGACGAACTCGGGAAAGCCACCCGCCGAGGCGTTCCAGCAGCACTCCGACCACGCCATCATCACCAGCTTCCCCGGACTGGCCGACAACACCGGCGCACGGATCCTGGCCGAACTCGGCGACGATCGCACCCGCATTGGGAGCGCGCTGCCGTCCCGCGTCGAGCCGGCACCAGTGGCATGCTCTACCTCGTGTTGAGACAGTTGGACGACGGTGTCGAAATCACCGCCGAACCAGGGCGTGGATCCGCCCGTCTGAGTAGCGCCGACAGGCCATGGAACGACGAGGTGCTCGACCTTCGGTGCGAGCTTGCCGATGATGGCGTCAACGCGGCAGCCTGGGTCCGGACGCTCAATGGTGACGGGATCGTGTGGTGGGCAGCTGGGCTGGCGGAGTCGTACCAAGGATGGGACGGCGTACGCGCCTGGGAGTCACTTGAGCACGACCTCCGTATCGACGCTATGCATGACGGACGAGGTCACGTCAGTCTCCGGTTCATCATCCGTGGCCCACGGGGCTACGAACCAGGCGCGTGGGAGGCGTCCGTCGTGGTGACCCTTGACGCCGGCGAGGACATGCGAGGTCTCGTCGCTCAACTCGGCGACTTGGTCTCGTAGCGCGGCCCCAAGTCGGAAGCGCGATCGGCGGCAGAACCGGATGTCCGTTTATCGTTCAAGTGCGAGCGATTGTTGGACTCGGCTGAGTTGATCGTGCAGCGCCGGCGAGGGCACGGTACCGGTTTGATCCCTGAGGGCGCGGGCGTCGTCAAGGTATCGGCCTGCCCGCTGGTGCTCACCTCGGTCGTAGTCCAGCACGGCCATCGCCTCCAGGACGGATGCCGTGCCGCCGAGATGGCGGAGGCGCCGGGACACATCAAGGGCCTGGATCAGCAAGGTCTCTGCCTGTTCGTAATCGCCAGCCAAGACAGCGAGTTGAGCCGCCAACGTGCCGGCCGAGGCAATGCCCTCTTGATAGCCGATGCTTCGGTACGCCGCAAGGCTGCGCGATGCCAAACGGGTGGCCTCCCTGTCGCGTCCCAGTGCGAACTCCGCATGCGCTCGGTAGTCCAGCGCGCTCCCCAACACCATTGGTTCACCGACCTTCTCGGCTTGGGCTTCAGCGTCTCGAAGCAACTCCTCGCCGGCCTCTCGGTCGCCGGTCGCGTGCACGGACCGACCGGCCAGCGCTGTGACGAGGGCAAGCGTCCACGGACGGCCGCAATTCCGCGCCTCGTCCATGGCAGCCAGGTGGTGCCCACCAGCGGCGGCATAGTCACCCCGGGCCCAGGCGGCCATCCCGAGCAGGTTCCGTGCCAGGGCCACCAGCTCCAGATCCCGCAGGGCCATCGCAGCGTCGAGCTGACGGGCCGCATAGCCAACAGCTACGGCCGTATCGCCTTGGGCGAGGGCAGTCGAAGCCAGGATCCGCAGCAGGCGGGCTCGGACATGAGCGTCGGTATCGCCGGTGAGGACCGCGCTCGCCCATGAGCGGAGCTCCGAGAGTTGGCCGTCCAGAAACCAAGGCCAGTACAGGTCGGCTACGAGGCGACCCGCGGATGCCAGACGCTCGGAGATGGCGTAGGTGGCCGCCTTTCGCAGGTCTTCCGCGCTGGCGCGCGCGACCGCGGCCCACGCCGTCGCCTCCTGGGTCTGGATCCGGTCGTTGACTCGTGCCGCGAGAGCTACGTGGTAGTCGAGGTGTTGGTGCAGGGCGTTGTCGCGCATTGTCGGTGTCGCCGTCTCTTCGGCGAACTGTCGCACCGGGCCGAGGAAGCGGTAACGAGCCTGTCCGAGCAGGTCGACATCCCGGGTGAGCAGCGAGCGCCCCAGCAGGTGGTCGACTGCGTCCGGACCGTCGTCCACAACTGCGCCGGCAGCCTCGCGGTCGAAGGATCCTAGGAACACAGACAGAGCGGCGAAAGCCTCCCGATCTCGTTCGTCTAGTAGGTTGTGGCTCCAGCCGATGACGGCCCGCATTGTGCGATGCCTCGGATCACCCGCGAGGGCGTCACCCGCGAGCGCGTCCAGCGGCTGACTCAAACTATCGGCGAGCTGCTCCAGCGACAATGAGGCGATCCTGGCCGCGGCCAACTCGAGCGCCAGCGGAACCCCCTCCAGTCTGCCGACGATCGCCCGCACCCGGTCGGGGTCTAGCTCCACCGCGGGATTCGCGGCACGGGCGCGTGCTGTGAACACGTCGGCGCCAGCAACCTCGTCGAGCCCGCTCAGCTGGACGACCTGCTCGCCGGGAGCCCGTAGCGGCTGGCGGGTGGTCGCAAGGATCTTCAGGTCCGGGCACCGTGACAGCACGCGGGTCGCCAGCCTCGCCACCGCCTCGACGACGTGTTCGCAGGTATCGAGAACAAGCAAGCCCGGCCGCCGGGACACGTAGTCGCCAATGAGATCGATCTCCTGCCCTGGTGACTCCGCCAACTGGAGCGCTCGTGCCACACTCCTGGCGACGGCGTCGCTGACCAGGACGGGTGCGAGCTCCACAAACCACACCGGTCCAGACTCCGGGGGCGCCGCGGCGACCTCGACCGCGAGCCTGGTCTTGCCGATCCCGCCCGGTCCGCTCAGCGTCACGAGTCGGGACACCGCCAGCGCCGACCGTATAGAGGCAAGTTCGCTATCCCGACCAACCAGCGCGGTCACCGGTGCCGGCGGAGCCGCGGCGGAGCGGATGGGTGCGGGCACCAGTGAGGAGTCCTGCGCCAGTACGGCGGCTTCCACGGCACGCAACTCTGGCCCCGGTTCCAGCCCCACCTCGTCAGCGAGATCGCGGCGAGCCTGAGCGTAGGCCGCGAGCGCGTCGGCTTGCCGGCCAGAGGCGTAGAGCGCTTTCACCATGAGGACGCGAAACCGCTCACGTAACGGGTGCTCTTGGACGAGCGCCGCGAGCTCGGCAACCACCGCGGATGCTTGGCCCGCGTCGACCTCCTGCGCCAAGCGTTCCTCTGCGGCGGAAAGGCGCATCTCCTCCAGCCGCGCTGCGTGGGCCCGCGCCCAGGGCTGTTCGACCCACTCCTCTAGGGCAGTGCCATGCCACAGCGCGAGGGCCTCTTCATACCTGCGGGCGCGCACCAGATCCTCGAAGCGTTCCGCGTCGACCGTCCCCCATCTCACGTCGAGCCGATACCCTCCAGGGACCGTCGCGACCTCCTCGGCGCCGAGCCGCAGGCGCAGGTCACGTATGTAGCCCTGGACCAGGTTGGCAGCGGAGCTGGGCAATAGGTCGCCCCACAGGGCCTGCGCGATCCGATCAACGCTGACGGGGTGGCCCCGGTGGACCAGCAATAGAGCCAGCAGGGTCCGCAGCTTGGGTGCGGACAGTTGCACCTCGGCGCCGTTTTCGTCGAGCACCCGCAGATGGCCCAGCACCTGGTAGTCCATATTCGAAGCGTACGGACAGCGCCGGCTCCAGCGGGACTCCAGCCCGAGTCCAGGAGGCGCAGTCAGGCTGATGGTGCCACGACCAAGGAGGAAACCATGGTCATCCACATCGTCCGCTTCCGGTCCGCGCTGTCCGACGAGCGCATCACAGAGCTCTTCCACCTCCGCGCACGCGAGTACCTCGCCATTCCCGGGCTACTGCAGAAGTACTATCTGCGCTTTCGGAGCGGTGAGTACGGCGGCGTGTACGTCTGGGACTCCGCCGCGTCGATGGAGCGGTTCATGACCGGCGATCTCGCCCGTTCGATCTGTGACGTCTACCGCGTCGAGGAATCCATGCGTGACGTCGCCGACGTCGTGCTCGCGCTGCGACCCGAGAACGCATCTGTCCAGTCGACCTGATCCGTGGTTCGATCCGACGCCGGGGCTCGTGTGATGACCGCCGCCTTCGCCACCGAACTGTCGATCGACTACGGGCATGCGGAGCTGTTGCCGGTGCACTTCGACGACCTCGACCCGATGGGATGGTCCACAACGCCCGGTACGCGTTACTCGTCGAGCGCGCGTTGGCCACCTTCTGGAAACAACGTGGCCACACGTTTCGAGAGGGTCGGCCCATCACTCCAGACGCCTTCAACGTCGTCAAGGAGTTCAGCATCAGCTACTGTGCGCCGATTCGCGGGACAGACGACGTCCTCGTCCACTTCTGGCTCAAGCACATCGGCAGCTCCTCTGCCGTCGATGACTTCCGCCTTCTATCCCCCAACGAGCCGACCATCTACGCCGAGGGACGCCGGGTGATCAAGCTCGACCGCACGACGTTGCGCCCATCGCGGTGCACACCTGTAGCCCGCGCCGTCGCCAAGCTCTCCTCCGCCGGGCCGGTCCTGCGCAAGGCCGGCAGCAGACATCCGGGTCGAATGACGCAGGACGCACAAGGGGCAGCCGATGGACCAGTTCGACGTCGTAGTGGGCACGGGGCCGTTCAGGTCGGATGACGCCCACGCAATCCAGTTCCCGCATCGCTGGACGTCGGGGGGAGTGACCGTCGAGGCGTCATTCAGCGGAGTCCATCTATTGCACCTCGCTGCAGCTGCGTGCGTTCTCAATGACATATACCGCGAGGCCGCCACGCTCGGCCTGCAGATTGACGGAGTCCGGGTATCGGCCGGCGGAGGCTTCGACACCGAAGCGTGGACATCGACCGGCATCACCTACTCCGCCGAGCTGAGTTCGCCCGCTTCTGCCCAGGGGCTTGCCCGGCTGTTGGACCACGTCGACAACGTTGCCGAGATCCCGCGCGCCATCCGGGCTGGAGCCACCGTACGGAGGTCTAACGTGACACCCCGGCAAGCTCGCGCATAGCTGTCGCCCACTGCGGCGCCCAGGCTCCAGAAGGTTATCCGCTCATCGGCAGTTCCGAGCTTTCGCTGTCGGCGGCATGTGCGGATCTTGGCGCGACAGCACGACAGCCGCGAAGCCTCGTTGTCTCTGGGCGTAGCCGCTTGGGCCCTCCTGCCTACACGGTGGCTGACCTCCGGCTCTACCGGCGGGTTTAGCCACCGGATCGACTAGGAGTGGACCTTTAGGAGGCAGTCATGACAACAACCATGCAAGATCAGTCTTCAGTTCGGTCTCCACGTGGAGGCTGGGCTGCACGGATCCTTGTTCGCGAGATGTGGGCCACGCTGGCGATCGTCGCGATGTGGGTGGCCGTGCTCTTCGTCGGCGTTTATGGAGGCGCGGCGACCTTCCACGGCGTCGATTCGAGTTTCAGCAGCATTCCCTCGGGGGTCTTTGTCGCCCTGTTCGCCGCTATCGGCACCGGCTCCGTCGCCAAGCGAGTGTTCGGGCGCAAGTCGGAGTAGCGGCCAAGGCAGGTCGTTCGGTAGTGCCAGGTACCGATCGGCCACGCTCGTGAATCAAAGAGTGGTCAGCCATCGACCGCACATCGGCTGATCCGTGCGTTGGCCGGCGTCCTGGTGGTAGCCAGGCTTCTAGCCTGTCGCGAATCAGTTGGCGGGGCGGGCAGGCCGGCGGTGAGGAAGGCTCGATGGTCGTCGGCGAACTCGAACCCGAATCGTTGCTCGACCCGAGCCAGCTCCGTCTCGCTGAGGCCCGGCTGGATCTCGGTTGTTCCCAGCCGCACCAGGCGTTCCGCGGCCCTGAGTCCAACGCTGGCATCCGGTGCGGCCGTCACGGACGCAGCCTAGCCGCCCGCCCGGGTCGGCATGGTTGGCTTCACTCTCGGCGGCAAATGAGGATGTCTTGGCAGGCGCTGCCTGAGTCGATGGCGTCGTGGAAACCATGTGGCCCTTGGCTCAATGGGCTGTAACACGTCGCTATCCGGGTACTCGGCTGAGCACACGTCGGCGGGACTGACTACTCCGACGGGCTGGGTCGTGAGAGGCAGCGCGGCTGACTGTCACTGGTCGGCCAGGTAGGGGTCGGCCCAGGCGCTGATAATGCGGGCCGCGCGCTTCGCCTGGTTGCG
>NZ_JBFAHB010000062.1:0-55417 GCF_040653975.1 Kribbella sp. NPDC050820 | reverse complement strand
GCGGGGCGGCCGGGGGGGGCCCCCCCCCACGCCGTTTTGCGCCAACGGAACCTCCACCTCGGCGACCGTCCCGTGCGGTACGGCGTCTCGCAGCCGCATCCACCCGCCGGCCGCCTCGACCCGGATCCGCCGCGACGCCAGACCCAGATGCCCGTTCCGCAATTGCGCGTCGAGATCCACTCCCCCGAGCCCCCGGCCGTCGTCGATGACACTCAACCGGGCAACACCATCGCTTCGAGCCAGTTGTACGACGACCTTCCCAGCCTCGGCATGCTTCACGACGTTCGTCAGCAGCTCGCGAACGGTCACCAGCAGCAACTCATCCGCGGCGGTGCGTGTCGACTCGTCCCAGTCCTGCGTCACCACCTCGATCGAGAGCCGGCCGCGTGAGCGGGTGGAGTCGGCGACGTCCTTCAGCACCGGCAGCAGCCCGGCCGACTCCAGCGCCACCGGATGCAGCTGGGTCATCGTGGTCCGCAGCAGCCGGGTCGTCTCCGTCAGGGCGAACTCGACCCGCTCGAGACACTCCGTGTCACCGGCGACCGCCGGCTCGACCTCCTGCCGGGCAGCGAGCACGTATTGGAGGGCTCCGTCGTGGAGCGCCTCGGCCAGGTTCCGTTGTTCGCGCTGCTCGATCTGAACCATCTCCTCCAGCAGATGGTTCCGGTCCTGCAGCAGCCGGGCGATCGTGACGACCCGGGATCGCTGCAGCGCCGTCAACAGCACACAGCCCAGCCCGACGACAGCGAGCAGGCTGGCGCGCAGTACGACGTACGAGATCGGCTCCTCGTCGATCGGCCGGATCAGCAGGCCCGAGACGATGTAGGCAGCGACGGCCGGCGCTGTGGCCAGAGCGCAGACCACCGGGCTGAGCTGGGTCGCGGCCAGGAGCGGGACCACGAAGAGCCCGTCCAGCAAGGTGTACGCCGTCCAGGTGGTGGCCGCGGACGTGTCCGCGACCAGCGTCAGTCCGGTCAGCGTGATCACGTCGACCGCGAGCGCCAGCCACGTGTACGGCGCCAGGCCTGCACCGCGTCGCTGGACCGCTGCGGTCGCCACACTCCAGAGCACGTACGAGATGACGATCACCCAGCACAGCAGGCGGTGCTCAGCTGGTGGCTGGGTCACCAGGACGGCCACCAGGAATGCAGCGAGCAGTAGCCTCAGCAGTGCCTGGATCCGGACTCCCCGGTCCGGTTGTCCGGCGATCTGGTCCGACACGGTCATTCGAGCAGGCCCCGTCGCATGCCTTCGGCCACCGCGGCTGCCCGGTCGGAGACCCCAAGCTTCTCGTAGAGGCGTTGGGTGTGCGTCTTGACCGTACTGGCGCCCAGGTACAGCTCGGCCGCCAGTTCAGGGATCGACAGTCCGCGGGCGAAGCCGGCCAGCACCTGCTGTTCGCGCTCGCTGAGGACAGGTCCAGCTGAGGCCGCGCGAAGCCTGATCTGGTCGGCCAGCCCGGCAGCCAGCTCCGGGGGGACCACGGTCTGCCCCTGGCCCACCCGCCGTACCGCATCGACTATCTCCGCTCGCCGGGACTCCTTGGACAGGTAGCCCTGCGCACCCTCCTCCAAGGCCCGGAAGACGATCGCGCTGTCGGTGACGGCCGACAGGATCAGCGCCCGGGTCGGCAACCCCTCACGGACCATGGCATGCACCACCTCGAGCCCGGTCAGGTCAGGCATCTGGTAGTCGAGAACGGCCACGTCCGGGCGCTGCGCGGCGATCACCTCGAGCCCTTCCCGCCCGGTCTCGGCCTCGCCGACCACCTCGAGGTAGCCCGACTCGCGCAGTCCGCGGATCAGCCCGTCCCGGAAGAACGGGTGATCGTCCACCACCACCACCCGCGCCGACTCTCGCGCCCCCGTACTACGCCCGCTCGCCGTCATGTCCGCCCCCGCCCCCAGCATGCCGCCGCCGTCCCGCACTGGTCCAGAGCAGTCCCGTTCCCCCAATCGGAGGACCCCGACCTCAACCGCCACAGGGCCCGATCAGCCGACGAGCGCAGCGCACCCCCGGGCGAACCTTGATCCAAGCCAAGAAGGCACCAAACCAAAGGAGTCGAAATGAACCACAAAGCAACCCTCCTGGAGACAGGCAGCGACAACCGCACCACCCGCACCCCCTGGCCCCGCCAAACCATCACCACCACCGAGCGCCACCCCCAAACCCCCGAGAAGCCCGCCAACCACCGCCCCACCAAAGTCATCTGGCCGGCCGTCTGAACTCATCCGCACGCCCGGGTTGACCTTGACGTTGCGTCAACCCTTCACGCTGGTGGCTGGAACGGGCGACGTGGAGGAGACAGTGATGATTCGGGTGCAGGGGCTGGAGAAGGCCTATGGGGACGTGGAGGTGTTGCGGGGGGTGGATTTCGCGGTGGAGCGGGGCAGTATCTTCGCTCTGCTGGGGTCCAACGGGTCGGGTAAGACGACGACCATACGGATCCTCGCGACGCTGCTGAAGGCCGACGCGGGGACGGTCAGCGTGAACGGCTTAGACGTCGCGACGCAAGCATCGTCCGTCCGGGAGTCGTTCAGCCTCACCGGGCAGTTCGCCGCCGTCGACGAGATCCTGAGCGGGCGGGAGAACCTCGTGCTGGTCGCCAGGCTGCGGCACCTCGAGAACCCGGGCGCGATCGCGGACGAACTCCTGGAGCGCTTCTCGCTGACCGAGGCCGGCGGACGCCGGGTGTCCACCTACTCGGGCGGGATGCGGCGCCGGCTGGACATCGCGATGAGCCTGATCGGGAGCCCGCCGGTGATCTTCCTCGACGAGCCGACGACCGGTCTCGACCCCGAGGCGCGCACCGAGGTGTGGGACACCGTGAAGGGCCTCGCCGGGCGCGGCACGACGGTACTGCTCACGACGCAGCACCTCGAGGAGGCCGAGCAGCTCGCCGACCGAATCGCGATCCTCCACCGCGGCCGGATCATCGTCAACGGCACCCTCGCCGAGCTCAAGCAGCTCCTCCCACCCGCCAAGGTCGAGTACGTCGAGAAGCAGCCCACCCTCGAAGACGTCTTCTTCGCGGTCGTCGGCAAGAACTGAGGAGCACCCATGGCCACGCACTTCTTCAGCGACACCGCCGTACTCACCGGACGCACCCTGCGCCACGTCACCCGCAGCGTCGACACCATCCTCACCACCGCGATCATGCCGATCGCCATGATGCTGATGTTCGTCTTCGTGTTCGGCGGCGCGATCAACACCGGTCCGATCAAGTACGTCAACTACATGCTGCCCGGCATCCTGCTCATCACGATCGCGTCGGGCATCGCCTACACGGCCTTCCGTCTGTTCATGGACATGCAGCGCGGGATCTTCGAGCGGTTCCAGTCCATGCCGATCGCCCGGCCGGGCCTCCTGTGGGCGCACGTGCTGACCTCTTTGTTCGCCAACGGGATCTCGCTCGTGATCGTCGTGGGCGTCGCTCTACTCCTGGGCTTCCGCTCGGGCGCCGAAGTGCCGGCGTGGCTCGCGGTCGCCGGCCTGCTGCTCCTGTTCACCCTCGCGCTGACCTGGCTGGCCGTCATCCCCGGTCTCACCGCGAAGACCATGGAAGGAGCGAGCGCGTTCTCCTACCCGCTCCTCTTCCTGCCCTTTCTCAGCTCGGCCTTCGTGCCGACCGGCACCATGCCCGGCCCCGTGCGCTGGTTCGCCGAAAACCAGCCGGTGACGTCGATCGTCAACACGATCCGTGCCCTGCTCACCCAGCAGCCGGTCGGCGACGACGTCTGGGCCGCCCTCGCCTGGTGCGTCGGCATCCTCGCCGTGGCCTACGGCTTCGCGATAGTCACCTATCGCCACAAGATCGCCTGAGGCAGGCTGAGACCCATGCTCACCATCAGCCAGCTTGCGTCGTACGCGGGAGTGACGGTGCGGGCGGTACGCCACTACCACCAGATCGGGCTGCTGCCGGAACCCGAGCGCGACCAGTCCGGGTACCGGACCTACGACTCTGCCGCGGTCGTGCGACTGATCCGGATCCACACCCTGGCCGATGCCGGCGTGCCGCTGGCCCGGGTGCAGGAGCTCCTCGATGCCGGCCCGGAGGAGTTCGCCGCTGGTGTCCAGGAGATCGACAAGCAACTGCGTGCGGAGGTACGGCGGCTCCAGGGCAACCGGAAGCGGATCGCCAGGCTCGCAGCCGGCGAACATCTGGCGCTTCCGGAGAGCGTCGTGGGCTACCTCGACCGGCTCCGTGGTCTCGGCGTCGAAGAGTGGTACATCGAGCTCGAGCGGGACGCCTGGATCCTGGTCGCCGCCCAGATGCCCCACCTGGTCGACGCCGTGATCGAGATGAAGCACGCGTCGCTGGAAGACCCCGACATGGTGAAGCTCTACAGCCTTCTGCGCGGCGCACTCGACTGGCCGGCCGACGATCCGCGCATCGTCGAGATGGCCGACATCATGGAACGCCTGATGATTCGCGCTGTAGAGGCCGGTGAAGCGGGGGCCGACGTCTTCGACGACCAGTTCGTGGCCCTGATGGACGCGACCATGACCGAGTCCGCACCGGGCGCCGAGCAGCTGCTGGCGATCCTGGAGGAGCGCGGCTGGAAAGGCTGGACCCGCATCGAGCAAGTGCCGGCCGAGCGCCTCACAACCCCGACGGATCATTAGCCGACTCCGCCAAAAGACGACGGTACGGCGCAGAAGCGGCCCAGCGAGAAGGTGTCGAAATGGCCCATGGACGTCGGGGTTTCGGTACGTAGTGTCGGGGCATGCGTGCTATTACTGCGCGGGACCCCGAGGCTGGTGTCGACGGGCTGTCCCTGAGCGAACTTCCTTACCCTCACGCCGCCGAGAACGACGTCGTCGTGCAGGTTCATGCGGCCGGTTTCACCCGCGGTGAGCTGGACTGGCCGGGGACCTGGACCGACCGCGCCGGCCGCGACCGCACCCCGAGCGTGCCCGGCCACGAGCTGTCCGGCGTAGTCGTCGAGCTCGGCTACGGCACCACCGGTCTCACGGTTGGTCAGCGGGTCTTCGGGCTGGCCGACTGGTCCCGCAACGGCTCACTCGCCGAGTACGCCGCCGTCGAGGCGCGCAATCTGGCCCCGCTGCCAGCCGGCGTCGACCACGTCACCGCGGCCGCGCTCCCGATCTCCGGCCTGACGGCTTGGCAGGCCCTGTTCGACCACGCCCAGCTGAAGGCAGGGCAGACTGTCCTCATTCACGGAGCGGGTGGTGCTGTCGGCTCCGTCGCCGTACAGCTGGCCAGCGAGGCAGGCGCCCACATCATCGGCACCGGCCGAGCCGCCGACCAGAAGCTGGCGTCCGAGCTAGGCGCCCACACGTTCCTCGACCTGGACAACGAACGCCTGGAGGACGCCGGTCCGGTCGACGTCGTGTTCGACGTGATCGGCGGCGAGATCCGTGATCGCTCCACCGCGCTGCTGCGCCCCGGCGGCACCCTCGTCACCATCGCGGACCCACCGACCATCCACCCACAGGACGGCCGGGCCGTGTTCTTCGTCGTCGAGCCCAACCGCGAGCAGCTGGCCCAGCTCGCCACCCGCCTCCACGACGGCCGGCTCCGGCCGCTCGTCACCACCGTCCGCCCGCTGGCCGATGCCCCCGCCGCCTTCAGCACCCGCGGACGGACCATCATCACGCTGACCTGAGGCACTTTGTCGGGGCCGGCCGGTAATGTCCTGGCTCGTGGACGATGGGGAGCGCATTCAGGAACTTGCCGATCAGATCGTCGTACTGCGCGACGCCTACTACCGCGGTTCGCCGACGGTGGCCGACGCGGAGTACGACGCGATCGAGGACGAGCTGCGGACGCTGATCGAGGCCAACCCGGAGCTGGCGCCCGACCCGAACCCGCTGGAACAGGTCGGCGCGCCCGCGGTGCTGCACGCCCCCGTCCGGCACTCCCGGCCAATGCTGTCCCTGGAGAAGGCGACCCGCCCCGAGCAGGTCGAGGCCTTCTTCACCCGCTTCCCCGGCCAGTCGGTGGTCGTTATGCCGAAGCTAGACGGCCTGTCACTGGCCTTGGTCTACGAGAAGGGCAAGCTCGCCCGGGCAGTCACCCGCGGCGACGGCACGACCGGCGATGACGTGACCCCGCTCGTCCGTGCCCTCACCGACGGCGTCCCGGACCGACTGGACACGAAGGACCGCACCGAGGTCCGCGGCGAGGCGGTCATGTTGCGCTCCACCTTTGCTGCCTACAACGCGGCCCACGCCGACAAGCCGCTGATCAACCCGAGAAACGCCGCCGCGGGCACGCTGCGCGCCAAGGATCCGGCCACGGTCGCCGAGCGGCGTCTGCAGTTCTTCGCCTTCGACCTGCTCAGCGACTCGAACGACGCCGACACCGATCTCGAGCGCGCCCTGCAGGAGATGGGATTCACCGTCGCCGACATGCGGCACTGCGACGACGCCGCAGCCGCGCAGGCGGTGATCACCACGATCGAGCAGCAACGCAACGACCTCGACTACGACCTGGACGGCGCCGTACTGCGGCTTGCCGATCGCGACGCCTTCGCCGCCGCCGGCACGCGGTCCAGCTCGCCACGTGGCGCCCTGGCGTACAAGTTCGCCGCCGAGGAGAAGACCACCGTGCTGGCCGACGTGGTCTGGGACGTCGGCAAGACCGGCAAGATCGCGCCGGTCGCCTGGCTGGAGCCCGTCTTCGTCGGCGGTACGACGGTCACCCGCGCGACGCTGGCCAACCAGGAAGTGATCCGCGCCCGCGACATCAAGATCGGCGACACGGTGCTGGTCCGGCGGGCCGGTGACGTGATCCCGTTCGTCGCCGGCGTGCTCGACGCGTCCAAGCGCACCGGAGCCGAGCGGGACATCGTGCCGCCCAGCGTCTGCCCGTCGTGCGAGCAGCCGCTGACCGAGCAAGGCAACAGCCGCGAGCTGTTCTGCACCAATGTGGCCTGCCCCGCGCAGACCGTCCGGCGACTGATCCACTGGGCCTCCCGCGCCGCGGCCGACATCGACGCGATCGGTGGGGTCTGGATCGAGCGGCTGGCCGAGGCCGGGATCCTGGAGCACCCGTCGGACTTCTACCAGCTGACCGCTGAGCGGCTGCTGGAGTTCGACCGGATCGGCGAGGTCTCGGCCGCCCGCATGATCGAGTCGATCGACGCGAGCCGCCAGGTCGGCCTGCGCCGGGCGCTGATCGGCCTCGCCATCCCGATGGCTTCCGAAGGCACCGCGGCCAGACTGTGCCGGGCCGGATTCGCCTCCCTGGAAGCGGTCGCCGACGCGGGCGTCGACGGCGTGGTCGCAGTCGACGACATCGGCCCGAAGGTGGCCGCCTCCCTGATCGAGCACCTCACCCGCCTGCGCCCCGAGCTCGAGCGGCTCCGCGCGGCCGGCGTCTCGCTCGACGTCCGCGAGGAAGACCTCCCACCGGAGGTCGCGGCCGGTGCACCGCTGGCGGGCAAGACAGTTGTCGTCACCGGCTCGATCAGCGACCCGCGTTCTGGCGAGAAGGTCACCCGCCCGGCCTTCCAGCGCCTCTGCGAACGGGCCGGCGCAACCATCGCGTCGTCGGTCTCGGCCAGCACCGATTTCCTCATCACCGGCGCCGACGTCGGCGCCAGCAAACTCACCAAGGCCGAGAAGCTCGGCGTGACCGTCGTCGACCAGTCCGAGATCTGGCAACAACTGCAAGCCGCTGACCTACTGCCCCGCTGACCCCCGGGAAGGGCACATGACAAACGGCAAGCATCGCGAGGCGACCGGCTTCCAGGAGCAGGCGCCGTACGACGAATCCATCGACCTGCGGACCGATTTCGTGATGGTCTACGGGCTCAACGACACCACACCGGAGCGCATCGCCCGGTGGCGTGAAGCCGGTTACCGCGTCCACCTGATGACCGGCATCTCCTGGGGCACCTACCAGGACTACCTTGATGGCCGGTGGGACGGCTCGGACCACTGGGCCGATGCGCAGACCGCGGGTGACGGGTCGCCGATCCTGCACGGTCATAGCACCGACATCCCGTACATGGTCCCGACCTTCAGCTTCACCGAGTACCTGGTGCAGAAGCTCCGCCCGATCATCGAGCTCGGCGTCGAGGGCATCCACCTCGAAGAGCCGGAGTTCTGGGCCCGGGCCGGCTACTCGGAATCCTTCAAGCGGGAATGGCACGCCTTCTTCGGCGAGCCGTGGCAGCCCCCGCACAGCACCCCCGAAGCGCACTTCCGCGCCGGGCAGCTCAAGCAGCACCTGCTGTCCCGCAGCCTCGACCGGGTCACCTCCGTGCTGCGCGACGAAGCCCTCCAGCAGGGTCGCGAGGTGCGGTTCTACGTCCCGACGCACAGCCTCCTGAACTACACCCAGTGGCAGATCATCAGCCCCGAGTCCCGCCTGCGGACGCTGCCCTCGATCGACGGCGCCATCGCGCAGGTGTGGACCGGCACCTCCCGCACACCCAACGTGTACGCCGGGAAGGTCGCCGAGCGCACGTTCGAGACGGCCTACCTGGAGTACGGCATCGCCCAGGACCTGACCCGCGGCACCGACAGGCGCATGTGGTTCCTGCACGACCCGATCGAGGACCACCCGGACCGCACCTGGGAGGACTACCTGGCCAACTACCAGCGCACCCTCGTCGCCTCGCTGTTGCACCCGGGCGTCTCGCGGTACGAGGTGGCGCCGTGGCCGAACCGGATCTTCAACCGCCCCTACCTGCGCGAGGGCTCGTCCGAACGGGAATCGATTCCGCAGGACACCGCCACCAGCTACCTGATCGCGATGAACAGCCTGCGCGACCTGGACCAGCCGGAGGTGCGCTGGGCTCACGAAGGACCGCGGATCGGGATCGCGCTGTCGGACACCGCCATGTTCCAGCGCTGGTCCCCCGGTGGCGAGAGCGGCCACTACGACGGCCTGCAGGACGCGTTGGCCGTGGAAGGCCGCGAGCAGCTGCACTTCTCCGACTTCTACGGGCTGGCGCTGCCGCCACTGTGCGATGGGCAGCGGGTCTGTCCGGTCCAGCTCGAGAACGTGATCGACACTCCCGATGCGCTGGACGATGTCGACGTACTCGTCCTGAGCTATGAGTTCCAGAAGCCGCTGGCGCCCGGCATCCACTACGCGCTGGCCGGGTGGGTCAGCCGTGGCGGCAGCCTGCTGTACGTCGGCGACGGCGCGGACCCGTACCACGAGATCCGCTCCTGGTGGACCGACCGCTACGACACCTGCGCCGACCACCTGGCCGAGGCGCTCGGCGCGGACCGCGACCACGACGGCGTGCAGCCGATCGGGCAGGGCCGGGTCCGGTTCCTCCCGTCCCGGCCGGCCGACTTCACCGAGTCACCGGCGCGCGCCGACGAGCTGGTCGGGGCGATCCGCGAGCTGGCCGAAGCGGGCGGCCACACGTGGAAGTCGACCAACTGGTTGTCGGTGCAGCGCGGTCCGTACCTCGTCGGCGCCGCCCTCGAGGAGGCCGGCGGCTCACACATCGTCGAGGGCACCTACCTCGACCTGCTCGACCCACAGCTGGCCGTCGTCCGCCGGCGGGAGCTAGGCCCGGGCGACCTGACCTGGCTGCGCGACCTGACGTACGACGAGGAGCCGCTCCTCGCTTCTGCCGGCCGAGTCGTGGACTGGGAACACGATGAGACCGCGATCCGCTTCAGCTCCGAGGCCCCGCGCGGCGTCCAGGTCACCACCGCACTCCGCCTCCCGGTCAAGCCGACGGCGGTCCGGGCCGACGGGGATGATCTCGCAGACCTGCGATACGACCCCGACCTCAACGTCCTCTGGCTACGACACCCCGGCGCCCCCACCGGGACCCGCATCGAGATCGACTTCTGAGCCGCGGCGTACTCTCGGGAGAGACGCGACAGTGCTCAGGGGGGCCGACAGTGAGCCAGCCAGCCAGGCAGTCCGAGTATCCCGACCACATCGATGCCGCGGTCCTGAAGATCGCCGGTGTCGTCGTACTGGGCGCGGTGATGTCGATCCTCGACATCACCGTGGTCAACGTCGCCCTGCCGACCTTCCAGGACGAGTTCGGCACGCCCGACAACCCGGTGTCCTACTCGCACGTCGCCTGGACGGTCACGGCGTACACGCTCGCGCTCGCGACCGTGATCCCGCTGACCGGGTGGGCGGCGGACCGGTTCGGCACCAAGCGGCTCTACATGACCGCGATCCTGTTGTTCACCGCCGGCTCCGCCCTGTGTGCCACCGCGTCGAGCATCAACATGCTGATCGGCTTCCGCGTCCTGCAGGGACTGGGCGGCGGCATGCTGATGCCGCTCGGCATGACCATCATGACCCGGGCCGCGGGGCCGCACCGGATGGGGCGGCTGATGGCCATCCTCGGGGTGCCGATGCTGCTCGGGCCGATCCTGGGCCCGATCCTGGGCGGCTGGCTGATCGAGGTGGCGAGCTGGCACTGGATCTTCCTGATCAACGTGCCGCTCGGCGTGATCGCGGTGATCTACGCCTGGTTCGCGCTGGCCAAGGACAGCCCGGAGCCGTCGGAGTCGCTCGACGCCGTCGGCGTGGCGCTGATGTCCCCCGGTCTGGCCCTGTTCCTCTTCGGCGTCTCGTCGCTGCCCGCCGAGAACGGTGACTTCGGCGCGCCCCGGGTCTGGGTCTCGATGCTCGCGGGCGTGCTGCTGATGGCGGCGTTCGTCTGGCACTCCTTCCGGCCGGAGCATCCACTGCTGGATCTGCGGCTGTTCCGCAACCGCAACCTCACCATCTCGATCATCACGATGTTCCTGTTCGCGGCAGCGTTCTTCGGCGGGCTGCTCCTGGTGCCGACGTATTTCCAGCAGATCCGCGGCGAGTCCACGCTGGATGCCGGCCTCCTGGTGGCGCCGCAGGGCCTCGGCGCGATGGTGACCATGCCGATCGCCGGGCGGCTGGTGGACAAGGTGCCGGTGGGCCGGATCGTGCCCTTCGGGCTGCTGCTGATCGTCTCGGGCATGTTCGGCCTGACCCAGGTCACCGCGACCACGCCGTACCCGCCCCTGATCGCGATGCTGGTCGTGATGGGTTTCGGGATGGGCGCCACGATGATGCCGTTGTTCACCTCGGCGCTGAAGACGCTGGCCGGACCTCAGGTCGCGCGCGGCTCGACCCTGCTCAACATCACCCAGCAGATCGCCTCGTCCTGTGGGGTCGCGACGATGTCGGTCATCCTCACCAACCAGCTCAACGACTCGCCGGTCATCCCCGGGACGCAGGTTCCGGGCGCGAGCGCGGGACTCACCGAGACCCAGGCCGCCATCTTGTCGAACACCCAGCCGGAGAGCATCGCCCCGCTCGACATCGACCCGGCCGCCATCGCCCGCGGACTGGAGGACGCCGCGGCGGCGTTCGCGCACACCTTCTGGGTCGCCTGGGTGCTCGTGGCACTGACCCTGATACCGGCGTTGATGCTCCCCCGCCGACGCGAGAAGTCCCACCTCCTCGACAAGGAGGCACCACCGGCGGTGGCCGACTGACGGCAGGTGCCGTGAAATTCCTTGGCGAAAGCTGTCGAAGACCGGGCCGTGGCTTCGAGGTAGCGGCATCAGAGCAACCTCGAAAGGATGGTCCGAGATGACCGAGTACGAGTTCCCACCCGTTCCGCAGCCCAGCGACGCCCTGCGCCGGCTCGACCGGCTGGTCGGTGAGTGGAACGTGTCCGGCGGCACCGTCGGCACGGTGAGCTACGAGTGGATGGAAGGCGGCTACTTCCTGCTCCAGCGCGTCCTGATGCACCAGCAGGGGCACGAGATCAACGGCCTGGAGGTGATCGGGCACGAGCGGCCGTTCGGCGCCGCGCCGGGCGACGACCTGAAGTCCAGGTTCTACGACAGCGAGGGGAACACTCTCGACTACGTGTACGAGCTCGAGGGCGACACCCTGACCATCTGGGGTGGCGAGAAGGGATCGCCGGCGTACTTCCGCGGGACCTTCAGCGACGGCGACACGCGGATGGACGGAGCGTGGGTCTACCCCGGTGGCGGCGGCTACGAATCCACCATGACGAGAAGCGACGGAGGAGACGGCAAGTGAAGTACATCCTGCTCGCCTACACGAACAAGGCCGACTGGGAGACCGTGGACACCAGCAGTCCGGAGTTCATCGCGATGTGCCAGTTCTACGAGGACCTGGGCCGGGAGCTGACCGAGTCCGGCGAGTTCGTCGCCACCGAGGGCCTGGCCGACCCGTCCCTGACGGTCACCGTCCGCAAGAGCGACAAGGGCGCGGTGGCGGTCGACGGCCCGTACGCCGAGTTCAAGGAAGTCCTGGTCAGCTACGCCATCGTGGACACCGCGACGCACGACCGCGCGGTGGAGATCGCCGCCCGGATCGTCGAAGCGATCGGCGACACCGTCGAGATCCGCCCGATCCCGGACGGACCGGACGGGCGCTGATGTGACCGGCCGGATCGAGGACCTGCTGCGTGAGCTCGCGCCGCAGGTCCTCGGTGCCCTGGTACGGCGATACGGCCACTTCGACACCGCCGAGGACGCAGTCCAGGAAGCGCTGCTGGCCGCGGTCACCAGTTGGCCGGCCGACGGCATCCCGGACGATCCACGGCCATGGCTGATCCGGGTCGCGTCCCGCAAGATGATCGACCAGCTACGCCAGGACCAGGCCAGGCGGGAGCGCGAGGCGATCGACGCGACCCGGCAACTACCGCCGCCCGAGGGCACGCCAGCGGCGGACCAGGACGACTCGCTCGTCCTGCTGTTCCTCTGCTGCCACCCAGCGCTCAGCCGCGAGTCCCAGGTCGCCCTGACGCTCCGGGCCGTCGGTGGTCTGACGACCGAGGAGATCGCCCGGGCCTACTTGTTGCCGCTGCCAACGATGGGGCAGCGGATCAGCCGGGCCAAGCAACGGGTGAAGGCCGCCGGATCCACCTTCCGGCTGCCGTCGGCGGACGATCGGGCCGACCGCCTGGACGCCGTACTGCAGGTTCTGTACCTGATCTTCAACGAGGGATACACCGCCACCGCGGGGCCGGAGCCGGACCGGGTGGAGCTCTCCGCCGAGGCGATCCGGCTGACCAGGATGCTGCATCGGCTGCTGCCCGCTGACGGGGAGGTCGTGGGGCTGCTCGCGCTGATGCTGCTGACCGATGCCCGGCGGCCGGCCCGCACCGGCGACGACGGCATGCTGATCCCGATGCACGAGCAGGACCGGCGTCGGTGGAACCCCGAACTGATTGCTGAGGGCACCAATCTGCTCACGGCCGCGATGGCACACGGAAAGCCTGGACCGTACCAGTTGCAGGCCGCGATCGCCGCCGTACATGACGAAGCGCCCGATGCCGCGAGCACCGACTGGAAGCAGATCCTCGGCCTCTACACGCTGCTGGAGCGGCTGACCGACAACCCGATGGTCACCCTCAACCGCGCCGTCGCGGCCGGTATGGTGCACGGCCCCGACGCCGGCCTCCGCCTCCTCGACACCCTGGCCGACGACCCCCGGTTCACCCAGCACCACCGCCTGACCGCAGTCCGCGCCCATCTCCTGGAGTCCGCCGGCAACCCGACCGCCGCCGCAACCCACTACCGCCTGGCCGCCGACCAAACCCCAAGCCCCCTGGAACGGCGATACCTACTAACCCGCGCCAACCGCCTCACGTGACCCTTCAGACTGCGACTGGAAGGTCAGCCAGGCGCTTTGCGGTGGAATAGTGTAAGAGTGGCAGTTGAGGTCGACAAGATGGTCGTTCCGGTCGTCGACGACGGCTTGGGCAACTCGGCGTACCTGGTCGAGTTGGGTGACCGACGGGCCCTCGCGGTCGACGCGTCGCTCGACCTGCGGGCACTGCGTGCCGAGGCGGAACGGCGAGACCTCACGGTGGTGTTCGCCGCCGACACTCATCTCCACGCCGACTTCCTGTCCGGCGCCGTACAACTCGGCGAGACCGACGGCGCCCGCGTGCTGGCATCCGCGGCCGGGAGGCGGTTGTTCGACCACACCGGCTTGAGCGACGGCGACGAGGTCGACCTGGGCGGCTTGACGTTGCGGACCCTGGCCACGCCCGGTCACACCGGCGAGCACTTGGCCTTCGAGTTGCTCGACGGCCCGAGCCTCCTCGGCGTGTTCACCGGCGGATCGCTGATCGTCGGCGGCGCTGCCCGCACCGACCTGGCCGGCAGCGAGCAGACCGAAGCACTCAGCCGGGCGCAGTACCGATCGCTGCGGAGGCTTGCCGGACTCCCCGACTCGACTCCGGTGTTTCCGACGCACGGCGCCGGATCCTTCTGCTCCGCGCCCGGGGACAGCGAACGGACCTCCACCATCGGACGCGAGAAGGCCACCAACCCGCTCATGGCCGCGCCCGACGAAGACGCGTTCGTCCGGCAGCTCCTCGGCGGACTGGGCAGCTTCCCGCCGTACTTCCTGCGCCTCCCCGAAGAGAATCGCCGGGGCTCGGGCCTGGCAGCCGACCCGGCAGTCCCCGGGCTGGACGCGTCGAAGGTCGCCAAACTCGCCCAGCTCGGCGCCGTCGTAATCGACGTACGACCGGTCCGGGAGTTCGCTGCTGGACACATCCCGGGCGCGCTGTCCATCCATCTCCGGGCGCAGTTCGTCTCCTGGCTCGGTTGGCTGCTCGACCCGGCGACGCCGTACGTGATCGTCCGCCGCCCGGACCAGGACCTGGCCGAGGTCGTCTGGCAGGCGGTCAAGATCGGATACGACGTCCCGCTCGGCGAGCTCGCCGGCGGCATGGCGGCCTGGGACGGGCCCACCCTCCAGACACCGCTGCTCACCGCGAGCGAGATCGGCGATCATCGCGTGCTCGACGTACGTCAGGACAGCGAGTTCCACAACGGCCACGTCCCCGGCGCCGTCCACGTCGAGCTCGGCGATCTGCCGGATCACGTCGCCGACCTTCCCACCGAGCCCATCGTGGTGATGTGCGGCCACGGGGAACGCGCGATGACCGCCGCGAGCATCCTGCGCCGGCACGGCCACGCCGCCGTCCGGGTTCTCGAAGGCGGCGTGGACGACTGGACGGCTGCCACCGGCAAATCACTGGCATGACCTTCTCTGCACTAAGGCAAACGAGCTGTTGCGCCTAGGTGAGCGGTGCAGCGATGGAAGGCTCCGTCAGTCGATGCCTTCGACGATGCGGAAGTCGCGCTCGACGCCGTCGGCGAGGGCGACCAGCGCCTCCTGGTAGGCCGCACTCTCGCGCGCCGCGACGGCCTGCTCGAAGCTGTCGAACTCGACCAGGACGGTGCGTTCGGCGATCCCGGCGTCGTGGGCGACGACCCGACCGCCACGGATGAGGGTCCGCCCGCCAAAGGCCTGGACGGCCGGACGGGTCAACTTGTTGTAAGCAGCCAACTTCTCAGGGTCCGAAATGGTGCGGTAGACGCTGACCCAATAGCCCTTGGGCATGGAACCTCCAGTGTTGGGATGAGTGCATCTGACTTACGGGTTGGTTTCGGACGAGCGTCAGCGGGCGAGAGCGACGCCTGTCAGCGTCGTGATCGCCACCGCTGCCGATGAGGACGACGTCGGCGGATCTTCTCACCGAGCACCACCGGGTCTGCCGATGGCAACCATCCGCTCGACCGACTGCCGGGCACGTTCGGCCATGTCGAGAGGCACCTGGACCTCGTCGCGGCCCTCGCGGAGGCACCGCAGCAGCAGCTCGGGCGTGATCATCTTCATGAAGCGGCACGAGGCCTTGGGGTTCACCGGCCGGAAAGTCGTGTGCTGGTTGACCTTGCGCAACTGATGGAGCATGCCGATCTCCGTCGCGATCAGCGCCGTCTTCGCCGTCATGTCGCGGGCGGCGCCGAGCATCCCGGAGGTGGAGAGGATCCGGGTCCGGTCCGCGGGCAGGTCACCGACGCCGGCGAGCCAGATCGCCGAGGACGCGCAGCCGCACTCCGGATGCACCAGAACCTCCGCCGCCGGATCGGCCTCGACCTGAGCCCGCAGATCGGCCGCACTGATCCCGGCGTGGACGTGGCATTCACCCATCCAGACGTGGATGTTGTCGCGCCCGGTCTGCCGTCGCACGTGGTTGCCGAGGAACTGGTCGGGCAGGAACAGGATCGGCTGGTCCGGCGGGATCGACTCCACGACGGCCACAGCGTTCGACGACGTGCAGCACACGTCGGCTTCCGCCTTGACCGCGGCGCTGGTGTTGACATAGGCAACCACCGCGGCCCCGGGATGCTCGGCCTTCCAGCTCCGCAGCTGATCGGCGTCGATCGTGTCGGCCAGCGAACATCCGGCCTGGGCCGTGGGGATCAGCACGGTCTTGTCCGGACTGAGCAGCTTCGCGGTCTCGGCCATGAAGTGCACGCCGCAGAAGACGATCGTCGATGCATCGGTGGTGGCAGCGATCCGCGACAGTTCGAGCGAGTCGCCGACGTGATCGGCCACATCCTGGATCGCGGGGTCCTGATAGTTGTGGGCGAGGACGACCGCGTCCCGCTCGCGAGCCAGGCGTCGCACCTCTTCCGGCCAGGTCGTCGTACTGCTCTGGGCAACGGACATTGCCTGTTCCCTTCCTTCAGCCAGTTTTCGCCTGATAGGCGATAACTGGTGCGACGGTACCATCGACGACATGCCCGTGACCAAGAAAAGTGATCCGGTCAACATCCCCAGCTATCCGCACGAGGTGCTGGCCGTGGTGCTGTCCGTCCGTGACGGCAACCTGTGCGTTCTGCTGTGGCGGCGCGGACAGAGCCCGTTCCGGTATCGCTGGGCGTTGCCCGGGGGTGGCGTGCAGCCCACGGAATGGCTCCGGGTCGCGATCACCGGTCATCTCGCGGCGAAGGTCGATGTCCGTGAGGTCGCCCATCTGGAGCAGTTGGCCACCCACAGTGCGATCGATCGCGATCCGCGGACGCGGGTCCTCGCGACCGCGTACCTCGGGCTGGTTCCGTCCGACGTGCGGCCGAATCTGCCGGCCGACACGGCCTGGCACCGGGTGGACGAGTTGCCGCGTACGGCGTTCGACCACCACTACTTCATCGACGCCGCCGTTGGGCGGCTGCGGGCGAAGCTGTCCTACACGAACATCGGGTTCGCTCTGGCTCCGGCTGAGTTCACCATCGCCGAGCTGCGCGACCTGTTCAGCGCCGCCCTGGGCTATGAGCTCAGCGCGACCAATCTGACCCGGGTTCTGACCCGGCGACAGGTGATCGGCCCGACCGAGCGGACCGCCCGGCCCGGACAGTCCGGCGGGCGCCCCGCCACGGTCTACAAGTTCGTGGCCCGCGAGTTGACGGTGACCGACCCGTTCGCCGTGCTGCGCCCACCCCGATGATCCGGCTCACGGCCGCACACTGTTCTCCTGATGCTCGAACGGGCTGATCAGCAGGCTGGTGTCGAGCGCCGGCGCCGAGTGCGTCAGTGCGCCGACGGACACGGCATCGACGCCGCTGGCGGCGATGTCGGCGACCGTCCTGAGACTTATGGTGCCCGAGGCCTCGAGCCGGCAGCCAGACCCGGATGCGTCACGCTGCTCGACCATTGACCTCATGACGTCGTTGGACATGTTGTCCAGCATGATCCAGCAGCACCATGGCCTTAAGGTCGAGTCTGTGGTTGGTTCCGCCGCCGCACGTCACCGCATACTTGTCGACAGCCCGGAGACCTGGCGCTGTCTTGCGGGTATCGAGGAGTTTGACGTCGTGGTTGCCGATGGCGGTCACGAACGCGGAGGTCAGCGTGGCGACGGGACGCTCCATTGTGTGGTCACGTCGTCATCTGCGTGATCCTCGGACAGTGCGGTGCGGACGGCGGCCCGGATGGTGTCGATCGCCAGGTGCATGAGTTCGTCTTCCTGCTCTCGATTCAGCTAGTTTTCGCTCTATAGGCGATAACCCCTGGCACGCTACCACGCGGCAGCATTGAGTGTGAGGTCGATTCCTTAGTGCAGTCAACTGACCACCAGGACCGGCGCACCGCAGCTGGGCCTGCGCGCGAACCTCGCCCAGTTCATCGTGCTCGTCGCGGTCAACGCTCACCCGAAGAGCTCGCGGGTGTCGTATTTGGCTTGTCGGCGATCGTCTGTTTCTTGAGAGGATCACATCGAGAAAGGACAAGCCATGTCAGTGACCGTGAACGCGCTCGACATCGCGGTGACCGATCTGACCGCCGCGATCGAGTTCTACCGGCGGCTCGGGCTGGAGTTCGTCCGGGACGAGCATTGGCCGAACGACCACGCGGGGTGCGACCTGCCGAACGGTCTGCACCTGATGCTGGATTCCGACGACCTGCGCGGGAAGACCACCTCCGGTTGGACGCCACCGGCCACCGGCCGGATCTTCCTGACGTTCGAGCAGGAGTCCCCGGCCGCGGTCGACGCCAAGTACGCCGAACTCGTCGCCGCCGGCGTCACCGTGCTGCAGGAGCCGTACGACGCGCCGTGGGGAATGCGCTACGCGACCGTGGCCGACCCGTCCGGGAACGGCGTCGACCTGTTCGCAAGCCACCCCGCCGACTGACCCGCGACCGGCCAGACTGATCACAGGAGGTGGTGCAATGAAGTACGTGCTGATGTTCGTCGACACCCCGGAGTTCGCCCAGGAGCTCGAGGCGATGAGCCCGGCCGAGTCCGAGCAGGCGTATCAGAAGGTCTACCAGTGGCTCGCCGATCACGGGCCGAAGATCACCAACCGCGGCGCGAAGCTGCAGGGCGCGGAGTCGGCCACCACGGTCCGGCTCGACGGCGCCGAACCGGTGACCACGGACGGCCCGTTCATGGAGGGCAAGGAGGTCATCTCCGGCTTCCTCGAGCTCGACGTCGCCGACCTCGACGAGGCCCTGCGCATCGTGAAGACGTGGCCCGGCTGCCCGATCGTCGAGATCCGCCCAGTGGAGTCATGACGGTGCTGATCCGCCGGGAGACCCCGTGACCGAGGATCCCGCTGACGAGCTGGCCCGCGTCGTCCGTGAGCACGCGGGCCGGCTCGCCGCCTCGCTCATGTCGCTGCTCGGCGACTTCTCGGCCGCCGAGGACCTGGTCCAGGACGCGGTCGAGACCGCGCTGCGCCGTTGGCCGGAGGAGGGAATCCCGGACCGCCCGGACGCCTGGCTGTTCACGGTCGCCAGGCGGCGCGGGCTCGACGTACTCCGGCGTCAGGAGAACTACCGCACCAAGCTCAGCCACCTGCAGTGGCCGGTGCGTCCGGAACCCGACGACCGGCTCCGGCTCATCTTCACCTGCTGCCACCCGGCGCTGTCGCGGGAAGCGCAGATCGCACTCACCCTCCGCGTCGTCTGCGGCCTGACCACCGCCCAGATCGCCGCCGCGTTCCTCGTCGGTGAGACGACGGTCGCCCAGCGCATCACCCGCGCCAAACGCAAGATCGCCGACGCCGGGATCCCCTACCGCATCCCCCGCGACGACGAGTTGCCCGAGCGACTGGGCGAAGTACTCACTGTCATCTACCTGCTCTTCAACGAGGGGTACCTGTCCAGCACCGGCGACCGCGCACACTCCCGCGACCTGGTCGACGATGCCGAGTGGCTCACCGCGCTGCTGGCCGGCCTGCTCCCCGACGAACCCGAAGTCACCGGACTCCTGACGCTCATCCGGCTGCACCGCGCCCGTGTCGCCGCAAGGTTCACCGCCGACGGACAACTCGTCCTCCTCCAGGACCAGGACCGGGGCTTGTGGAACCACGCGGCCATCGCCGACGCAACGTCCTTGCTGACTCGTACGGCGCGCCGCCACCACTCCCCCGGTCCGTACCAACTCCAGGCCGCCATCGCCGCCTGCCACTGCGAAGCGCCGACCTGGGACGACACCGACTGGAAGCAGATCCTCGTCCTGTACGACGTCCTGCTCCGCTACCAGCCAACCCCTGTCACTCGCCTGCACCGCACCGTCGCGGTCAGGTACGTCCACGGCCCGCAGGCCGCCCTCACCGAACTGGACGACCTCGGCGCTGCACTCGGCAACTACCCGCTCTACCACGCGATCCGCGGCGAACTACTCCGCGCCGACGACAGAACCACGGAAGCCCACGAGGCCGACCGCCAGGCCCTCGAGCTCACCACGAACCCGGCCCAACTCCACCTGCTCCACTCCCGGCTGACCGACCTGTGAGGCTCGATCAGTCGGTGCGCTCGGTCTGGGCGTGGAAGGCTTCGACCGCGGTGGGGAGGGTGTAGAAGATGCGGTCCGGACCGAGGCGATCGATGAAGCCGGCAGCCTCCAGGTCGTTGCGGAGGTCCTGCTTGACTCGGGCCATCGCGAGGACGATGCCGCGCTCGGCGAGGTCCTCGCGGATCGAGTCGAGGGCGTCGATCGCGGTGATATCGATCTCGACGTTCGCCTCGGCGTTCAGCAGCAGCCAGCGGACCGGGGTCTCGGCGTCGTCGACGGCGGCCAGGGCACGGCGGCGGAAGTCGTCGGCGTTGGCGAAGAACAGCGGCGAGTCGTAGCGATAGACGACCAGCCCGGGGACGGGACGCGCGTCGGGATAGTCGTCGACGTCGTGCATGCCGGCGATCCCCGGCACGTAGCCCAGGATCCCGTCGTGCGGCCGCGCGACCCGGCGCAGCAGGTCGAGGACGGACAAGGCGACGGCGACGAGTACGCCGTACAGGACGTCCAGGGCGATCACGCCGACAGTCGTTGCCACGGCCAACAACAACTCGCTGTGCCGGAAGCCGGCGATCCGGCGGAACTCGGCGAGGTCGATCAGCCGCAGGGCGGCGAAGACCACGAGCGCGCCGAGCGCGGCGTTGGGGAACGTCGACAGCAGCGGGCCGGCGAACAGCAGGGTCGCGACGATCGCCGCCGCCGCGACCAGCGAGTACACCTGGCTCTTCGCGCCGGATGCCTGGGCAACCGCCGTACGGCTGCCGCTGCTGCTGATCGGGAACCCGCGGAACAGCCCGGCGGAGACGTTGGCGAGGCCGAGCACGAGGAACTCGCGATCAGGGTCGATGCGCTCATGCCCCTTGGCGGCGAAGGCTCGCCCGGTCAGCACAGTGTCGGTGTAGCCGACGAGCGCGATGCCCAACGCAGGCAACGCCAGCAGGGCGAGGTCGTGCGCGGTGACTCCAGGGAGGTCCGGTACCGGCAGCCCGCTCGGAATGTCACCGACCACCGACACTCCCTTGTCCTCCAGACCACCCGCCCAGGTGACCAGTGCGGCCAGCGCCACCACGAGGAGGGGACCAGGGAGCCGAGGGGCCCAGCGTGCCAGCGCCAGGAGCAGTGCCAATGCGGTCAGCGACAGCACCGTCGGCGCCAATTGCCACTCACTGAACAGGCGGATGGCCGACACCACCTTCGCGGCCGGCGAGTCACCACTCACCGGAGCGCCGGTCAGCCGTCCGAGCTGACTGGTGATCATGATCACTGCGATGCCGGTCATATACCCGACGAGGACCGGCTTCGACAGCAGGTCGGCAAGGAACCCCAACCGAGCCAGCCAGCCGATCACACAGATCGCACCGACAAGCAGAGCCAGTACGGCGGCCAGCGCCGCGTAGCGATCCGGATCACCTGCGGCCAACGGGGCAATCGCTGTGGCGGTCAGCAGCGCCGTCGTCGACTCTGGACCGAGCGACAACAGGCGCGAAGTGCCGAGCAGGAAGTACAACACCAGGGGTCCCAGCGCGACCCACAGCCCGGTCACCGCCGGCAGCCCGGCCAGCTGCGCGTACGCCATCACCTGAGGCACGAAGTACGCCGCCACCGTGACACCGGCGATGACATCGAACCGCAGCCACGCCAGCCGGTACTGCCGGAGCAACGTGACTCCGGGAGCACTCAACGACCACCGGCCCACCTCGCACCTCCCCGTCGTACGGTCGTCTGCTCATTGTGGCTGACCGAGTCCGGGACCTTCGGCCCTACTGGCGCAGCCGCTCCCGGTGGATGGTGGGTGGATGGACCGCACGGTCCATCCGCCCGGAGGAGACCATGACCACCCAACACCTGTTCGACCGCTCCCGCCTCGAGATCCTGAGTACGGCGGAGTGCCTGCGGCTGCTGCGGTCCGTGCCGCTCGGACGGCTGGTGTACACGGACGGCGGTCTCCCGGCGGTCCGCCTGGTCAACTTCGTCCTCGACGACGACACGATCGTGTTCAGCACCGGCCCCGGTGACAAGCTCCGGGCCGCCGAGCGCGGTGACGTGGTCGCCTTCGAGGCCGACGACGTCGACGCCGAACGTCATCTCGGCTGGACCGTCACCGCCGTCGGCCATCTCTCCGTGGTCACTCCGGACGAGATCGCAGCCGTGCGGCGGGCGCTGCCGCTGCACTCCTGGCTGCCGATGGACGACCCACACCTGGTCCGCCTGGGCATCGAGTCCGTCCACGGCCGCCGCCTGGTGCCGTGGGGTCAACGCCCGCGCAGCGGCGCGTAGCCCGGTCCCTCGGCCTGAGAGCAGTGGGAGGAGCCATCCGTGTCCGATCTGCAACTGCCGGCGAAGGACGTTGACATCCTGCTCGCCGCGGCCGTCGCCGCCCCGAGCATGCACAACACCCAGCCATGGCGCTTCGCGGTGCACGGAGACGTGATCGACGTGTTCCTGGACGGCTCACGCACCCTGCCCGCGGAGGACCCCAGCGGCCGGGCGATGCGGATCGCGGCCGGCGCCGCGACGTTCAACCTGCGCTGCGCCGCCGAGTCGCTCGGCTACGGCACCTGGCTCGGACTCGCGCCGTACCCGGAGGAACCCGACCTGCTGGCCAGGATCGTCGTCAAGCCGACCGGCCAGCCCGACGACAGCCTGCGCGCTCTCGCCGAGCAGATCCCGAACCGGCACACAGACCGTCGCCCGTCCAACGCCGATCCCCTGTCGCAGCGTACCCGCGTGGCGCTCGTGAAGGCCGCGTACGCCGAAGGCGCAGACCTCGCCTGGCTCGACGAACCGGAGGTCCGCACGGTGCTCGACCTCGTCCGCGACACCGACCTGCGCGAGATCCACGACTGGCGGCGCCGCGCCGAACGCGCCCGCTGGGTCGGCGGCGACCGTACTGCCGACGGTGTCCCCAGCGAGGCGCTCGGACCACGCTCCACCTCGTACCCGGCCGCCGTTCGCGACCTGGGGACCCGGCCCACCGACCGGATGCGTCAGGAGACGAACTTCGAGAGCCATCCGGATCTCGCCGTACTGTCCACCGAGCAGGACGAGCCGGCCGACCAGGTCGCCGCGGGACTCGCACTCGAACGCGTGCTGCTCACCGCGACCCGGGACGGCGTCAACGCGTCGTTCCTCAATCAACCGCTGGAGTACGACGACCTGCGCCGCGAGGTGCAACGCCTCACCGGGCAAACCGGGCACGCGCACATGATCATCCGCTTCGGTCGCGGAAGGACCGCCAAGGGCACCGCACGCCGCCCCGTCACCGACTTCCTCCGGATGAGAGAGCAGTCGTGAGCAGAACGCCCTCATCCGGATAGGGATCGACGTACAAGAGCCCGTCTCCCCTCGTCTCGAGCGCTGCGGCGTACTCGCGGTCGACCTTGTCCAACTGCACGAACACGATCCCTGAGTCCGGATGAGGACCAACTGACGCCACATGCGTCGGCAGGCCAAGGTCGTACTGCCTTCGCATCAGCCCGAGAACCCACTGCAGCGTCCACTCGCTCTCGGTCTCCGTCGGCCTCCACCGCCTGAACCGAAGCCGCTCCGGAAACCTCACCAGCGACGGAATCTCCGTCCGCGCCCGGACCATCTCGTCGTACTCCGGGACGCTGACGACCAGCACGACTTCACCACCACCGTGCTCGACCGTCTCGGACAATCGCGCCCCGGCCTGCGGATTCCGCTCGACCCATTCCCTGACGACCTGCAGATCCGGCGACGCCGTCGCCGGCAGTTCACGATGCACCATGGCGGCCACTCCCCTCCCCTCCAGGCAAGCACACTGACGCGCGGCGGCTTGCCACGGGGCGGGTACGACGGCACACTCTCAGGAATTGGATCGAGCCGGGGGGCATGATCCGCGGATGGGGGGCGGGGTAATGGTGCATGCGTGGAGTCGGTTCGGCAGGCCGGTGGGGGTCCTGCTGGCGGCAGCGATGGCGGTGTTCGGTCTGGTCGCGATGCCGAGCCCAGCTGAGGCGGCGACGCCCGCTCACGTCCAGAGTCGGGCCAAGCAGGTCAACGGCGCGCTCAACAGCCTGGCGTTCTCGAGCGCCAACACCGGCGGCAATCTGGTCGTCGTCTACCTGGTGTGGAACAACACGTCGACCGCGACCGTGACCGACTCCCGGGGCAACGTCTACGCGCCCGCAGCGCCGGTCCAGCGCTGGAACGGGAACACGCTCAGTTCCCAGGTGTTCTACGCCAAGAACGTCGCCGCTGGCACGAACACCGTCAGCGCGAGGTTGAGCAGCTCGACCTGGTCGGGCCTGTACATCCATGAGTACACGGGAATGGACAAGACGAGTCCGCTGGACGTCAGCTCGGCGGCGGTCGGGACCGGTAGCGCGATGAACAGCGGGACCGCGACGACCACCAACGCCCACGACCTGATCTTCGGAGCCGGCGCGTCCGCCGACACCGTCACAGCCGTGGGTACGGGATTCACCAACAGGCGAAGCGAGTTCGGCAACCGCACCGAAGACAAGCTTGTGACCACGACAGGTGCACACCAGGCCACCGCCACCCAGAACGGGTCGTCGTGGGTGATGCACATGGTCGCCTTCAAGGCTGACGTGGGCGCCATCGACACCACTCCGCCGACGGTCGCCGTGACCGCGCCGGCGAACAACGCGAGCGTCAGCGACATCGTCGCGGTCTCCGCCAACGCGTCCGACAACACCGGCGTCACCGGTGTCCAGTTCTTCGTCGACGGCGCGGCCAAGGGTCCCGAGGACACGACAGCGCCGTACGCGTTGAGCTGGGACAGTCGCACGGTCGGCAACGGCGCGCACACCTTGTCGGCACGCGCCCGCGACGAGGCCGGCAACACGACGACGTCGACGGTGATCAACGTCAACGTCGCGAACACGAACCACTTCCAGAACGAGATCCTGGCGACCGGGTTCGACCTGCCGACCACCTTCGAGTTCCTGCCGGACGGCCGGATGCTGGTCGGTGAGCTGCAGGGCAAGATCAAGGTGCTGCCACCGCCGTACACGCAGCCGAGCTCCACGCAGTTCCTGCAGATCGCGAACATCGGCTCGGCCGGCGTGCAGCAAGGCCTCTACGACATCGCGCTGGACCCGGGATTCGCGACGAACCGCTACTACTACGTCTTCTACACCCTCGGTACGCCGAACCACGACCGCGTCTCCCGGTTCACCGCGAACGCCACCCTCACCGGCACCGTGCCGGGCAGTGAGTTCGTGCTCTACGAGGACCCGCAGGACGCCGACGCCGAGCACCACGGCGGCGCACTGAACTTCGCCAACGACGGGAAGCTGCTCTTCACGACCGGCGAGCACTTCATCCCCGAACTGGCGCAACTGCTGACGAACCCGCGCGGCAAGGTGCACCGGATCAACACCGACGGCACGGCGCCGACCGACAACCCGTTCTACGACGGGTCCGGCCCGAACATCGACACCATCTGGGCGCGCGGCCTGCGCAACCCGTTCCGGGCCTACTACGACCCGCCGACCGACCGCCTGTTCATCGGTGATGTCGGCGGCAACGATCCGGCGACGGCCGAGGAAGAAGTCAACCTGGCGACCCGCGGCGCGGACTTCGGCTGGCCCAACAGCGAGGGGCCGTGCTCGGCACCGTGCACGAGCCCGCTGATCTACTGGCCGCACGCGGGCCGCGACGCCTCCGTGACCGGCGGCTTCGTCTACCGCGGGACCGCCTTCCCGGCGGCGTACCGCGGCGCGTACTTCTACGCCGACTACGCCCAGAACTGGATCCGCGGCGTCACGCTGGACGACAACGGAGCCGTCACGGGCAGCTTCAACTTCGAGCCCGCGGACGGCTCGGTCGACGGCCCGTACGGCGACATCGTCTATCTGGCCCAAGGACCGGACGGCGCCCTGTACTACGCCGACCTGGGCTACTCCGACGACAGCGGAACCTTCGGCGTCAGCAAGATCCGCCGCATCAAGTACGTCGAGTCCAACCAGGCGCCGGTCGTGAACGCCGTCGCGACGCCGGCCGCCGGCCCGACCCCGCTCGAGGTCACGTTCTCGAGCGCCGGTTCGTCCGATCCCGAGGGCCAGCCGCTCAGCTACTCCTGGACCTTCGGCGACGGCTCCACGTCCACCGAACCGAACCCGGTCCACACCTACACCACGGCCGGTGCGTACCAGGCCCGGCTGACGGTCTCCGACGGCGTGAACAGCACCATCTCCACGCCGATCGCGATCAACGTCGGCAGCCTCCCGGTGGCGACGATCCTGGCGCCCACCAACGGCGCCCAGTTCCAGGCCGGCGACGTCATCACCTACTCCGGTGACGGCACCGATCCCGACGACGGCTCGCTACCGGCCAGTGCATTCACCTGGAACATCGACTTCCTGCACGACGGTCACGTCCATCCCGGCACGCCGATCACCGGGGTCAAGAGCGGCAGCTTCACGATCCCCACCGAAGGCCACGACTACACCGGCAACACGCGCTACCGGATCACGCTGACGGTCCGCGACTCGACCGGCCTGAGCTCGACCAAGTCCGTCACGATCCTTCCGCAGAAGGTGAACCTGACCTTCGACAGCGTGCCGACCGGCCGGACCCTGTACTTCGACGGTATCGCGAAGACGACGCCGTTCGTCGCCGATACCCTGGTCGGTTTCCACCACACGATCGAGGCTCGCAACCAGGTCGCGGGCAACACGTCGTACACCTTCGCGTCATGGTCCGACGGTGGCGGGCAACAGCACACCATCACGGTGCCGGCGACGCCGCAGAGCTACACAGCGACGTTCACCTCGACGCCCCTGCCCAGCGGCCTGGTCGGCGCTTGGGGCTTCAACGAAGGCACCGGGACGAACGTGGGCGACTCGTCCGGCAGCGGGAACCACGGCACGCTGTCCGGCGCCACCTGGTCAGCAGCCGGCAAGTACGGCGCCGCCCTGTCGTTCAACGGATCGACGGGCAACGTGACCGTGCCGCACTCGGCCTCGCTCAACCTCAACTCCAGCTTCACCTTCGAAGCCTGGGTCAACCCGACCGCGCTGACCGCCTACCAGACCGTCCTGATCAAGGAGCTGACCGGCGGCTGCGGTTACTGGTTGCAGACCACCGGCACCACGATCGCCAGTGGCTTCAACAACAACGGCTGTCGCGAGCACGCGAGCAGCGCTCCGCCGATCCCGCTCAACCAGTGGTCGCACCTGGCCGCCGTCTTCGACGACGCCGCGAACACGTACACCCTCTACCTCAACGGTACGGCGGTCCTGACCGAGAGCGAGACCACGGCACCGGTGCCGAACACGCAAGCTCTCGTGTTCGGCCAGTCCGCCTGCACGAGCTGCGCCAACGAACGCTGGCGAGGCCTGCTCGACGACATCCGCATCTACAACCGGCCGCTCACTCCCGCCGAGATCCAGACGGACATGACTACAGGCATCTCGTAGGACCGCGGCTCGCTCCCGTTGCGCCGGGTGGCGCAGCGGGAGCGTGCAGCAGGGTCGGACTACGGCTTCTTGGCGACAGCGCCGTACGCTGAGATCGGTTGCGCGTCGGCCAGCTCGCGGTCGTCTTCGTGGGCCCACCACTGGGTGATCGACACGAAGCCGGGCTCGATCATCTCCAGGCCGTCGAACACCGCGCGGATTTCGTCCTGCGGCCGCGGCACGTAGGGCACGCCGCCGGTCTTGGCGTAGTTCTCGCACAACGTCACGTACGCCTGGCTGTCGGTCGTGCCGTCCCACATCGTGAGGTAGCTGCCCGACGGGACGGCGTCCATCACCGTGGAGATGATGCGGCGCAGGTCGTCGTACGTCTTGGCGTGGCCGAGCACGCCCATGAACATGACGCCGATCGGCTGGTTGAAGTTCAGCACGTTCCTGGCGTCGGCGATGATCTGCTCGGGCTCGTGGTAGTCGCACTCGACGTACGTGGTCACGCCCTCGGGCGTGGTGTTGGTCAGCAACGCGCGGGCGTGCGCGAGCACCATCGGGTCGTTGTCGACGTAGACGATCTTCGCGTCGCCGGACACGCTCTGGGCGACCTCGTGCGTGTTCTGCATCGTCGGCAGGCCCGTTCCGATGTCGAGGAACTGCCGGATGCCGACCTCGGAGGCCAGGTGGCGCACGGAACGCACCAGGAACTGCCGGGACTGCACAGCCATGGTGGTGATCTCCGGATCGACCTCCGCTCCGGCGTCGCCCGCGAGGCGGTCCACCTCGAAGTGGTCCTTGCCCCCCATCCAGTAGTTCCAGATCCGCGCCGAGTGCGGAATGTCCGTCCTGATCAGGGGGCTGATGGCGTCAGGCATAGGCGAGAACTCCTCGGTCATGAAAGGCTGCGGAAGCCGGTACGCATCACACAAAGTGCCTGCGAAGTTCGCAGACTGTGACACTACAAGATTCTCGGCATGCTGTGTCGGAAATGCCAGTGACGAGGAGGCGACGGACGATGTCATCCAGCGCGGGCGAGCTGGTCACCGAGACGTTCGAGTACGACGGCGGCCGGCAGGTCACGGCGTACGTCCCATCCGGAACGCCCGAGGCGGTCGTGTTCGCCGGCGACGGGCAGCTGATCTCGCAGTGGGGCGAGTTCCTCAACGAGGCGGACGAGGTACCGCCGACGATGCTCGTGGCTGCGCACCGCCTGGACGACGAGCTGCAGCGGATCCACGAGTACTCACCGGGCTTCGACGCGGAGCGGTTCGCGGCGCACGAGAAGTTCTTCGTCGAGGACGTCCGCGAGTGGACGCGGACGCGCTTCGACGTCGCGCTGCCGCCTGAGCGCACTGCGGTGTTCGGTGTCTCCGCGAGTGGCGAACTGGCCCTCGCCACCGGCCTTCGCCACCCGGACATCTACGGCGCGATCTTCTGCGCCTCCCCCGGCGGCGGCTATCAGCCGCCCGGCGACATGCAGACCACGCTGCCGCGCACCTACCTCGTCGGAGGCACCGAGGAGCCTTGGTTCTACGAGAACGCAGCCCGCTGGGCCGAAGCCCTCCAGGCCGCCGACGCCGACGTCGTCATCACCGAACGCCCCGGCGACCACGGCGACCCCTTCTGGCGAGAAGAACTCCCCCTGATGGCGGCCTGGGCTTTCAACAGCTGACGATGGAATGTGACCGGCGTCACACTTTCTCCTGGGGCGGCTTGTGTAGTGTCCGGCGGCTCTCGATCGACGCAGTGACGTCTGCACACCAACCGAAGCAAGGAGCATGACATGCGCACCCTGATCGCCACTGCCTTCGTCTCGCTGGACGGCGTCGTCGACTCGCCCGGTGAAGACACCGGCTACCGCAACTCGGGCTGGACGTTCAAGGACATCGCCTTCGACGAGTCCGCCTACGAACTCAAGGGCCGCGAGCAGGACCAGGCCGCCGCCATGATGATGGGCCGGGTCAGCTACGAGGCGTTCTCGCCGGTCTGGCCGAACATGACCGAGGACTTCCCCCGCTACATCACGATGCCGAAGTACGTCGTGTCCACCACCCTGCAGGACGCCGACCTGGTGACCAACTGGGGTGACATCACCATCCTTCGGTCACTCGACGACGTCGCGGCGCTCAAGGAGACCGACGGCGGGCCGATCATCGTCCACGGCAGCGCGACCCTGAACCGCAACCTGTCCGACGCCGGCCTGATCGACCGCTACCACCTGCTCGTCTTCCCGGTCCTGCTCGGTGCCGGCAAGCGCTTGTTCAGCGACACCGACAAGGACAAGCAGAACCTGACGCTCGTCGAAAGCCAGTCGTACCCCAACGGCATCCAGAAACTGGTCTACGACACCACCACCTCCTGATCTCGCCTCGTACACGGACCCCGGGCCGATCCGGTTCACCGTCGGCCCGGGTTCGTCTTTTAGGTGCTTTAGGCAACTTCCAGGAAATTCCCCTGAACCGGTTGGCGACGGTGCCCGTGTAGCCCCCAACAGCGCGGCACGTCGATCCGAGGCAGCCGCGACAAATGGGAGGGGCCCGATCATGAGCAGCACGACAAGACGACTCCGCCGAGGTCTGAGCGCGGCAGCCGTCGCCGCCGGCATCGCAGTGAGCTTCGCCGGTACGGCGTCCGCCGCGCCGACGGGCGGCGTCGTCATCGACACCGGACAACTGATCGTCACCGGCACGAACAACGCCGACAACCTCACGCTACGCGTGCCGGCCACCAACACGTCGGTCCTCGAGGTCGACTTCGGCAACGGTACGACGCGCACCGTCAACCGCAGCGACTTCGTCCAGATCCAGGTCAACAGCCGCGCCGGCAACGACGTCGTACGGATCGACTACGGCGCCGAGGTGCAGCCGTTCACGATCGTGGACACCGGCAACGGCAACGACTCCGCGTTCGGTGGCAGCGGCAACGAACTCTTCCGGACCGGCAACGGCAACGACACCGTCGACGGCAACCGCGGCACCGACACGGCGTTCCTCGGCAACGGCACCGACACGTTCATCTGGGACCCGGGCGACGGCAGCGACGTCATCCAGGGCGGTCGCGGTCCCGACACCATGCTCTTCAACGGCGCAGGCGGCGCCGAGCGCTTCGCCGCCATCGCGAACGGTCCCCGCCTCCGCTTCACCCGCGACCTCGGCAACATCGTGATGGACACCGACAACGTCGAACGGGTCAAGCTGAACGCCCTGGGCGGCGCAGACACCGTCACCGTCAACGACCTCCGCGGTACCGACGTCCAGAAGGTCGACATCGACCTCGGCGCCCAGGTCAACACCGAGGGCGGCGACGCAGCAGTCGACGCAGTCACCGTCACCGGCACCCCCGGCCGAGACCACATCCGCGTCTCCGGCTCCAACGGAAACGTCCGCATCTCAGGCCTCAAAGCCGAGGTCGCCCTGTCGGACGCCGAACCAGCCGACCAACTGACCATCGACACCCTCACCGGCAACGACCGAGTCTCCACCGACAGACTCGCCCCAGGCACCATCACCCTCAACACCCTCTGACCGCCAACCGGTCAGGTGCTGGATGCGTCCGCTCGACCAACCCGAGCGGACGCACCAGCCGCCGGCGCGTCCGGGGTCTTCAGTCAGGACGCCGGCTGGGGGTTGGTTGGGCGGACGACGGCGATGGGGCAGGTAGCGTGGTGTAGGAGGGTCTGGCTGACGGAGCCGAGGAGGAGGCCGGCTACGCCGCCGCGGCCGCGGGAGCCGACTACGAGGATCGAACTGTCGCTGCTGCGCTCTGCCAAGACGGCGGCAGGCTTCCCGGCGACGACCTCGGCCCGGACTCGCACGCTTGGGAACTTGTCCCGGTACGGCGCCAGGCTCTCGGCCAGCCAGTTCCGCAGCAGCTCCTCCGCGTCGTCGATCGCCGCCTCCTGGCGAGCCAGCGGCTGCCAGCAGTAGACGACCTCGAGCGGGTTGCCGGACCGAGCCGCCTCCTGGAAACCGAAGAGCACAGCGGCTTCGGAATCGGCAGAGCCGTCGGTGCCGACCAGCACCGGACCGGTCGCGGGGGCTCCCCGCACCACGACCACCGGGCACGGCGCCTTCGCCGTGACAGCTGTCGCAGTCGACCCCAGCAAGGCAGCTCCGAGCTTGCTGTGTGGTCGCGAGCCGAGCACGACGAGCTCCGCCTCGGACGCCTCCTTCAGAATCGCGTTCGCCGCCTTGTCTCCGGCCAGCCAGCCGGATCCGTTCTCGTACCCCAGGCGATCGCGGACGAAATGGACCGCGGCGTCGAGCTCGGACTGGTACAGGTCCACCTGCACTTCGGGAACGTAGCCCTCGGCGCCGGTCGCGGGCCACTCGACGGCCTGGTCCAAGTAGGCGTACACCACCCGCACGGGCCGGCTCCGCGCAGCCGCAGCGTCGACCGCCCAGCGCAACGCGACCTGACTCGCGGGGCCGGCGTCGACCCCGACGAGGATGAACTTCCCTGCACTCTCCATGATCCGCCCTTCAGCTCGCTGCTCGGCGTACTACCAGCCAGGTAAAAGCAGTCGCGGCGGCTGCCGTTGCTGCTAGCAACAGGTAGCCGACGGTGTAGTCGCCGGTCGCGCTGCGCACCACGCCCATGACCAGTGGCGGGAAGAATCCGCCCAGGCCGCCGGCGGCGCCGACGATGCCGGTGGTCGCGCCGACCTGTTCTGGCGGAACGACCTTGGCGACCAGCGCGAAACAGGCCCCGGCGGCCGCGCCCAGCGCGGCAGCCAGACCGAGGAACGCGATCGTACCCACCGGCATGAGTGGCGCCTCGATTGCGGCCACGGCGGCCAGCACCGTGGTCGCCGCGAAGGCGGCGATCAGGATCGGAACCGGGTGCAGCCGGTCGGACAGCCACCCGCCCACCGGGCGCATCACCACCGCGACCACCACGAACCCCGCGGTCCGGAACGCGGCGTCCGACTGGGTCAGGTCGAAAGCGCTCCGCAGGTAGGAGGGCAGATAGACGCTGAAGGCAACGAATCCGCCGAACCCGACGGCGTACAGGAAGGCCAGCTGCATGGTCACCGGCCTGCGAGCCGTGCGCCAGGCACGACCTACGAAGCCATGGGGCGATCCAGCCGACCACCCCGGCGCCGGAAGCAGCAACCACGCTGAGACGACCGCGAGCACCACGAGCAGCCCCGCGACCAGCAGGAACGGCGCCTGCTCGCCCCAGGCGTCCGTGATCGGCACCGTGGTGAACGCCGACAGCGCCGTACCACCGGTCCCGGCGCCGAAGATGCCGATCGCGGTGCCGCGGCGGGACGGCTCGAACCACGAGTTCACATGCGGTACGCCGACCGCGAACGACGTACCGCCGAGGCCGAGGAAGAAGCCGCCCAGCAGCAACGTGGCCAGGCTGTCCGCGACCAGTCCGATGAACAGAACCGGCAGTACGGTCAGCGCCGCGATCGCGGGCATCATCCGGCGGGCGCCGAGCGCGTCCGTGAGCGCCCCGACCGGGATCCGGCCGAGTGAGCCGACCAGCACGGGGGTGGCGACGAGCAATGCCTGCTCGAAGGAGGTCAAGTCGAGCCGATCGGCGTACCTGGCGCCTAGCGGACTGATGAGCGCCCAGGCCCAGAAGGTCAGAAGGAATCCGGTCGTCGCCACCGCAAGCTGAACCAGCGGTCGCGCCGCTACACCGCGCGCCGGCACGTCGACTTCCGGCTGATCAGGCATCGAGGTCACCACTATGCCTCCTCACATCGTGCCGAGCCACCCGTCGGACTCCCGTCGAGCCTAGGGAGCGCGGGCCACCCGCAGTCAGAGGCAGAAGTCCCTTGATGCAAGGGCACAAGGACGCGGTCCGCCCGCCAACAGGCCCGACACGACGGGTGGCCATTGACGAAACCGCGCACCCTGCAGTTCGGTGGAGAGGTCAGCGGCTTCCATCCGAAGGGGACGGGAATGGGCACGGAACCAGGCAGGGCATCAGCTGGTCTGGACGGTGCGGCGGCCGAGGCGCTGCTACGCACCGGGCGGTTCTTCAGCCGGGCCGAGACGTCCGACGACCTGCGGACGATCCACAAACGCGGCGGCCGCAGTGGCGACGTCTTCTACCGGGACCGGTGGAGCTACGACAAGGTCGTCCGCTCCACCCACGGGGTGAACTGCACCGGCTCGTGCTCGTGGAAGGTGTACGTCAAGGACGGCATCATCACCTGGGAGGCGCAGCAGACCGACTATCCGTCGGTCGGAGCGGACCGCCCCGAGTACGAGCCGCGCGGATGCCCACGCGGCGCCGCCTTCTCCTGGTACACCTACTCCCCCACCCGGGTTCGCTACCCCTACGCCCGTGGCGTCCTGGTCGAGATGTACCGGGAGGCCAAGGAGCGCCTGCAGGATCCCGTCGCCGCCTGGGCCGACGTCGTCGGTGACCCGGTCCGCCGGACCCGGTACCACCAGGCTCGCGGCAAGGGCGGCCTGGTGCGGATCGGCTGGTCCGAGGCGGCCGAGCTGATCGCCGCCGCCCATGTGCACACGATCAAGGCGCACGGCCCGGACCGGGTCGCCGGCTTCTCCCCGATCCCCGCGATGTCGATGGTGTCGCACGCGATCGGTGCCCGGTTCATCGAGCTCATCGGCGGCTGCATGACGTCGTTCTACGACTGGTACGCCGACCTGCCCGTCGCCTCACCACAGGTGTTCGGCGACCAGACCGACGTACCGGAGTCCGGTGACTGGTGGGACGCGTCGTACCTGCTGATGTGGGGTTCGAACGTGCCGGTGACCCGGACGCCGGACGCGCACTGGATGGCCGAGGTGCGCTACCGCGGGACCAAGGTGGTCGCGGTGTCGCCGGACTACGCCGACAACACGAAGTTCGCCGACGAGTGGTTGCCGGCCCAGCCCGGCACCGACGGCGCCCTGGCGATGGCGATGGGCCACGTGATCCTGACCGAGTCCTTCGTGAAGCGGCGCGTGCCGTTCTTCGTCGACTACGTCCGGCAGTACACCGACCTTCCGTTCCTGGTCACGCTGCAGGACAAGGACGGTGCGAAGGTTCCCGGCAAGTTCCTCACTGCGGCCGACCTCGGCGACGAGTCCGAAGGCGCGGCCTGGAAGACGGTCCTGCTCGACGGCCGGACCCACGAGCCGGTCGTCCCGAACGGCTCGATGGGCTTCCGCTACACCGACTCCGGCGTAGGGCACTGGAACCTCGACCTCGGCGACGTCTCCCCGCAACTGACAGTCCAGGACCTGACCGGCACGACAGGCGTCGAGGTCCTGCTGCCGCGCTTCGACGAGCCGGCCGGCGCCGGTACTCTCCGCCGCGGTGTTCCCGCCGTCGAGGTGGCTGGGCGACTGGTGACGACCGTCTTCGACCTCATGCTCGCCCAGTACGGCGTACGTCGCGCAGACCTGCCCGGAGACTGGCCGAGCGGGTACGACGACGCGGCTACGCCGTACACACCGGCGTGGCAGGAGCAGATCACTTCGGTGCCGGCCGCGACGGCCACCCGGATCGCCCGGGAGTTCGCCGCCAACGCCGAGGAGTCCGGCGGCCGGTCGATGATCATCATGGGCGCCGGGATCTGCCAGTGGTTCCACGGCGATGCGACGTACCGGGCGATCCTGAGCCTGCTGATGCTGACCGGCTGCATGGGCCGCAACGGCGGCGGGTGGGCGCACTACGTCGGACAGGAGAAGTGCAGGCCAATCACCGGCTGGGCGACCCTGGCGATGGGGCTGGACTGGGTCCGGCCGCCCCGGCAGATGATCGGCACCGCGTTCTGGTACACGCACACCGACCAGTGGCGGTACGACGGCTACCAGGCCGACGCACTCGCCTCCCCGCTCGCCACCGGCGCCCTGACCGGGATGCACACTGCCGATGTCGTCGCGCAGTCGGCGCGGCTCGGCTGGATGCCGTCGTACCCACAGTTCGACCGGAACCCGCTCGACCTGGTCGACGAAGCGGATGCCGCGGGCAACGACCCGGCGCAGCACGTCGTCAGCGGCCTGCGCGACGGCACCCTCGGGTTCGCGTGCGAGGATCCGGACGCGCCGGCGAACTGGCCCCGCGTGCTGACGGTCTGGCGGGCCAACCTGCTGGGCTCGTCGAGCAAAGGAAACGAGTACTTCCTGCGCCACCTGCTCGGCACCGACGCGAACCTGCGCGCCACCGAGACCCCGCCGGACAAGCGCCCGCGCGACGTGACCTGGCACGACGAGGCGCCGGAAGGCAAGCTCGATCTGCTCGTCTCGATGGACTTCCGGATGACGTCGACCACGCTCCTGTCCGACATCGTGCTGCCCGCCGCGACGTGGTACGAGAAGCACGACCTGTCGAGCACCGACATGCACCCCTTCGTGCACGCGTTCAATCCGGCGGTGGATCCACCGTGGGAGACCCGAACCGACTTCGACGCTTTCCACGCCATCGCCGGCCGGTTCAGTGAGCTGGCCGCCGAGCACCTCGGCGTACGGCGGGACCTGGTCGCGACGGCGCTGCAGCACGACACGCCGGGCGAGACTGCCCAGCCGGGCGGCGTCGTCCGGGACTGGCGGCAGGAGGACACCGCCCCGATCCCCGGCAAGACCATGTGGGGCCTCACCGTTGTCGAACGCGACTACGCGGCGGTGGCCGAGCAGCTCGCCGCGCTCGGGCCGCTCGTCGACCGGCTCGGCGTGACGACGAAAGCGGTCACCGTCATACCCGACCGTGAGGTCGACGATCTCGCGCACCGCAACGGCGTCATGTCGGCCGGGGTCGCGGCGGGCCGGCCGGCGTTGGACACCGACAAGAAGTTCGCGGAGGCGATCCTCGCCCTGTCGGGTACGACGAACGGCCGCCTCGCGGTGGAGGGCTTCCGGGCACTCGAGCGGCGGACGGGCACCCCGCTGGTCGCGCTCGCCGAAGGCAGCGAGGAGAAGCGGATCGTCTTCGCCGACACCCAGGCGCGGCCGGTGCCGGTGATCACCAGCCCGGAGTGGTCCGGTAGCGAGACCGGTGGCCGCCGGTACGCGCCATTCACGGTGAACGTCGAACACCTCAAGCCGTGGCACACCCTGACCGGCCGGATGCACTTCTTCCTCGACCACGACTGGATGGCCGAGTTCGGCGAGCAGCTACCGGTCTTCCGGCCGCCGCTGGACCTGAACCTGCTGTTCGGCGAGCCCCAGGTCGGGCCGGACGGACAGCGTCAGGTGACGGTTCGCTACCTGACGCCGCACTCGAAGTGGTCGATCCACTCCGAGTACCAGGACAACCTCCTCATGTTGTCGCTGTCCCGCGGCGGGCCGACGATGTGGATGAGCCCCGCCGACGCCGAGGCAATAGGCGCCAAGGACAACGACTGGGTAGAGGCGGTCAACCGGAACGGCGTACTCGTCTGTCGGGCGATCGTCTCCCACCGGATGCCCACCGGCACCGTGTTCGTGCACCACGCCCAGGAGCGGACCATCGACGTACCGCTGACCGAAACGACCGGGAAGCGCGGCGGCATCCACAACTCACTGACCCGGCTGCTGGTGAAACCGACACACCTGATCGGCGGCTACGCGCAGCTGTCCTTCGCGTTCAACTATCTCGGCCCGACCGGGAACCAGCGCGACGAGATCACTGTGGTCCGTCGCCGGTCTCAGGAGGTGACGTACTGATGAAGGTGATGGCGCAACTGGCGATGGTGATGAACCTCGACAAGTGCATCGGCTGTCACACCTGCTCGGTCACCTGCAAGCAGGCGTGGACGAACCGAACCGGGATGGAGTACGTCTGGTTCAACAACGTCGAGACCCGGCCCGGCCAGGGCTACCCGCGCACCTACCAGGACCAGGAGAAGTGGCGCGGCGGCTGGGAGCTGAACAAGCGCGGCCGGCTGAAGCTGAAAGGCGGCGGCCGGCTCCGCAAGCTGCTGACCATCTTCGCCAACCCGAAGCTGCCGTCGATCCGGGACTACTACGAGCCCTGGACCTACGACTACGAGAAGCTCACCAGCGCACCCCTCGGCGACCAGATGCCGGTGGCCCAGCCGCGCAGCCTGATCAGCGGCGAGCCGATGAAGATCGAGTGGTCGGCGAACTGGGACGACAACCTGGCCGGCGGACCGGAGCTCGCCGTCCAGGACCCGGTGCTGGCCAAGCTCTCCCGCGACGTCAAGCTGCAGTTCGAGCAGACCTTCATGTTCTACCTGCCGCGGATCTGCGAGCATTGCCTGAACCCGTCCTGCGTCGCGTCCTGTCCGTCCGGCGCGATGTACAAGCGGGCCGAGGACGGCATCGTCCTGGTCGACCAGGACGCCTGCCGCGGCTGGCGGATGTGTGTGTCGGGCTGCCCGTACAAGAAGGTGTACTTCAACCACAAGACCGGCAAGGCCGAGAAGTGCACGTTCTGCTACCCGCGCGTCGAGGTCGGCCTGCCCACGGTCTGCTCGGAGACCTGTGTCGGCCGGCTGCGCTACCTCGGCCTGCTCCTGTACGACGCCGACGCCGTACTCGCGGCCGCCTCGGTGCAGGACCCGAAGGACCTGTACGCCGCCCAGCTCGACGTCCTGCTCGATCCGCATGACCCGTCGGTGATCCGCGCCGCGGAACAGGAAGGGATCAGCGGGGAGTGGATCGAGGCGGCACAGCGGTCGCCGGTCTACAAGCTCGCCAAGGAGTACAAGGTCGCCCTGCCACTGCATCCGGAGTACCGCACCATGCCGATGGTCTGGTACATCCCGCCGCTGTCGCCGGTCGTGGACGCGCTCCGCGAGACCGGGCACGACGCCGAGGAGGCCGGCAACCTGTTCGGCGCCATCGAGTCGCTGCGGATCCCGATCGAGTACCTCGCCGAGTTGTTCACCGCCGGTGACACGGCCGTGGTGGACGGCGTACTGCGCCGGCTGGCCGCGATGCGCTCGTACCAGCGCGACCTGAACCTCGGCCGCCCGGCCCGGCCGGAGATCCCGGCCGGCGTCGGGATGACGGAGGCGAGCATCTCGGCGATGTACCGGCTGCTCGCGATCGCCAAGTACGACGACCGGTACGTGATCCCCACCGCGTACGAGGAGACCGGGCGGCAGCTGGAGGAGATCGGCTGCTCGCTGGACTACGACGGCGGGCCGGGGATGTACCTCACCGGATCGAAGCCGTTCGGCGAGGCATCCGGCCGTCCGGTGCCGGTGGCCGTCGAGACGTTCCACGCATTGCGGCATCGGCAGACCGACGACCAGGCAGCGAGTCCGGAGACGGTCTCACGGCGGGTCAACCTGCTCAACTGGGACGGACAGGGAACTCCGGCCGGTCTGTTCCCGCCCCGGCGGGAAGGCGATGAGCAATGAGCCGGCAGACCACCGCGGTCGCGCACAAGGCAGCCTCGCTGTTGCTCGCCTACCCCGATGAGGAGTTGTTCGATCGACTCCCGATGATCACCGATGCGCTCTCGACGCTGCCCGCCGATGTCGGCGCGCCGTTGCGCTCGTTCGCCGAGCACCTTGCGGCGTCCACGCCGGCCGCCGCCCAACGCGACTATGTGGCGACGTTCGATCTGCGGCCACGATGCTGCCTCTACCTGACCTGGTGGACCCACGGAGACACCCGTGAACGTGGCAAGGCACTTGTCGGTTTCAAGGATATCTATCGCGCGGCAGGCCTGACACCACCGGATGACGAGCTGCCGGATCACCTCAGCGTCGTACTCGAGTTCGCCGCGACCGGTGACGCCAAGGCTGGGGTGGCGTTGCTTACGCAGCACCGCGCTGCACTGGAGCTGCTGAAGGACGCGTTGCATCGGCATCGGTCGCCGTACGCGCAACTCGTCGAGACGGTGCTCGCGACCCTTCCCCCGTCGGGACCCGACGTGCTGCTCGCGGCGCGCCGGATCGCCGCCGAAGGACCGCCGCAGGAACGCGTCGGCCTCGAACCGTACCCGACTGGAGGACCGCGATGAGCACTGTGCTGTGGGTGATCCTGCCCTACGTGACCATCGCTGTGCTGGTGGTCGGGACGATCTGGCGGTACCGGTACGACAAGTTCGGCTGGACGACGCGGTCCAGTCAGCTCTACGAAAGCCGGCTGCTGCGAATCGCCAGCCCGCTGTTCCACTTCGGCATCCTGGTCGTCATCATCGGCCACCTGATCGGGCTGGTGATCCCGGAGTCCTGGACCTCCGCCGCCGGTCTCAGCGAGCACGGCTACCACATTCAGGCGCTGGTGCTCGGCGGCGTGGCGGGTGTCTGCACGCTCGTCGGCGTAGTCCTGCTGGTCTACCGCAGGCGCACCCAGGGGCCGGTCTTCATGGCCACGACCAAGAACGACAAGACCATGTACGTCGTCCTGGTGGCGGCGATCGTTGCCGGGCTCGCGACAACTCTGCTCGGCTCAGGCGCCGTCGGCGCGGAGCACAACTACCGGGAAACCGTCTCGCCGTGGTTCCGCTCGCTCTTCGTGCTGCAGCCGGACGTCGAGGCGATGGAACACGCCCCGTTCGCGTTCCAGCTGCACACGCTGATCGGCCTGCTCCTCTTCGCGATCTGGCCCTTCACCCGCCTCGTCCACGCCTTCAGTGCCCCCGTCGGCTACCTCTTCCGTCCCTACATCGTTTACCGCACCCGAGACACCCGCCCCCGCTCCCGCCCGTAGCGGCTAGCTCTCCCACAGGCTCGGGCGGAGGAACTCACGTTCGTCGGCGCGCAAGACGCGAATCCACCGCAGAGCCAGCCAACCGCTCACCACGAGCAGCACCGCCGACGGCCCGGCGTCGGGTCCGAGATCAAACGTCTCTCCCGTGACCAGGACCGCGACCATGCCTGCCCACAGTGCGGTGAACAGCGTGACGATCTTGATCAGCACCACCACCGCCAATGGGCCGGCGACGGCGCGACCGCGTAGCAGCATCAGGCCAACGGCAGCGATGCACGGCAGCACGACCACCAGGTCGAGCACGAAGACCGGGTACGGCGTACCTCCGACTCCCTCGGGCTCAGGAGCACTCCCGCCGGCGGCGTACGGCGCCAATGTCGAGAGCCACAGCAGCGCGAACAGGATCGCAACGACGACCAGCATCCACCCGGTCCCGCGCTCGAGGCGCCGCGATCCGACCCGCGACCACGCCGTACCGCGCAACCGCAACAGCCCGTCGAGGAGCGCGGCTCCGGCCAGCGACTCGATCACGACGTACACGAGGAACACGCGGTTCATCGGGACGCCGGTCAGATAGATCGCGTAGCTGTAGACGACGTACGCCAGGAGGCCGAGCCGGACGAGATGGACCCGCGGCGAGATGTAGCGGCGACGGACCAAGTAGACCAGCAGGCCGGCAACCACGATGCTGCAGACGTCCTGTGCCTTGGCGCCCAGCACGGTCGCTTCCGGGAGATCCCGATACGGCTCGGCAGCGAACAGGCCGTACGCCGACGCGAGCACGATGCCCAGAGCAAGTACGACGGTTGACCACAACATCAGGGCAGTCCGTCGCACCCCCGCGCCGCTCGCTTGAGTCGAACGGCTCTCTGTTCTGGTGGTCACGGCGTCTCACCTCCCTGCTACCGATGGACCTGAGGGAACGAGCGGCGGCGGCCGTAGGTGAAGTAGGCGATCGGCACCGCGCCGACCGAGTTGGTCAACGTGATCGCGACCGCCCAGCGCACCTTCGACCCCCGCACCTCGGCAGGCGACCGCCGTGCCAGATCGGCCAGCGCGGCGATCTTCAACACACTGTCAAACGCACCCGCGGCGATGACGACGCGGCGCATCCTGGGACTCAGCTCGTCCCATCTCTTCCCAGCCACGTCTTCACAGTGCCCCCAACAAGCGCCGCCGCAATAGGGCACATCGGCCCTACATACCCGACCCCTGCAGCCCTCATCATGGGGACCGATCAGACGAGGGCGAAGCCGCCGGTCCCGGAGATCTTCTCGCCGGCGTCTTGCGGGGCTTCTTGGTCGGGGCGCGCTGCTGCGTTCGGTAGGCCAAGCCGATGCCGCCGAAGCAGATGATGGGTGTCAGCACCCCGATCACGGCCAGCATCACCAGGTCGATCGCACTCATCGCGTGCTCCTCTGCTGCGCTGCTTCGCGTCCCGCCAGGTAGCCGAAGACCAGCCCGAGCGAGATGGTGCCTCCAGCTCCGCCGTAGAACCCCTTCGTGGGTGCGCCTCCTGCGTTGCCGGCGGCGTACAGGCCCGGAATGGCCTCGCCCTCGGTGTTCAGCGCGCGCCCGAGCGCGTCGGTCTTCGGACCACCCACGGTGCCGAGCGCACTGGCTTCGACCTTGAGCGCGTAGTACGGGGCGGTGTCGACCGGTCCCAGCACGCTCGACTTCGGACTCTTCAGTACGCGCCGGATGATCTTCGCCAGCGGCCCGACCACGAGGGAACGCACGCGTTCAGGGTCGTTGTTCTTCGCCACCCGTCCCGCGAGCTTGCTGACAACCGGCCCGATGAGTGCCGCGATGGCCAGCCGGGCCTTTGCGGTGGCAGCGGGGAACCGTGCGTCCGGCGAGTTCTTGCCCAGCCGGGGATAGAAGGCGCCGAAGTAACGGTCGAACAGCGTGCCACCGCGGTTGAACTGCGGGTCGCGAGCGCGTGCGGCCTGCGGGTTGAACTGGTCGACGGTGCGGAGCAGCCCCACCTCATCGACCCCGATCTCGGTTGCCAACTCGGACAGCGTGTCGGCGCGATGGAGGTAGTCGGGCACGTCTCCGCCCGGGGTGATGCCGAAGATCCCGAACTTCGTCCAGTAGTTCTGGTCGAAGATCAGCCAGGCCGTGGCGTTCGGCATGGCGCCCGTCTCCGGGTCGACCGCTCGCATGATCTTCCCGAGCTGGTCGTACGGAAGGGCCTCGTTGGCGAAGCGGTCGCCCTTGCGGTTCACCATGATGCTGTGCGGCAGCGCCCGCTCCCCCAGGAACACCCGACTGAGTGGGCGGCCCTCCAGTTCTTCGCCGGGCAACTGCACCCCGGGCATCCACCAGGCGTCCTCCACCCCGGTCAGATCAGCGCCGACCTCCTCAGCCAACTGCATCGCAATGCCGTCATGACCCTTTGGCGAGACCTGAACGCCGAAAGGCGCGCCGAGGTAGGTTCCGGTGACCTCGGGCGAGCTCTCGAACCCGCCGCTGGCCAGCACGACCCCCTTGGTGGCACGCACCGTGTGCTCGACGCTATCGACTCGGACCACCACGCCCCGCACCCCCGATTCGTCTGTGACGAGCCGCACCACAGGAGCCTCCACGCGTACGTCGACACCGTTGCGCAGGCCTGCCTCGAGCAGGGCTCCGACCAACGCCGGCCCGGCGAGCCAGACGTCCTCGCTGCCGATCCCACCCAGCAACCAGAACGGGAGCGGATTCTTGGCCATGCCCGTCGTCAGGGCCGGCCGCACGAACTTCGCAGCCTCACCCAGACCTTCGGGCGAGTAGGGGCCGGGAAAGAGGGCCCGGCCGACCGACGCGCCGTCGATGTCGGAGCGGTAGTCCGGCCAGATCGCCGGGATCCACCCGAAGGAGGTGTGCTCTTCGATGAACCGGGCGACCTGCGGCCCTGTCTGCAGGAACTGCTCCACCAGGTCGTGGTCGAGAACCTTGTCCCGGCCCTCGCCGTAGAGATAACGCCGAGCCTGGTCGAGGTCGTCGTCGACCTGCAGGTCGCCGGTCGAGAAGCCGTGGCTGGGGATCCACGCCGCGCCCGCAGAGATCCCGGTGGCGCCACCGACGATCTCCCGTGACTCCACGACGAGAACCCGCGCTCCCTCCTTCGCGGCGGCCAGCGCCGCCATCAACCCGGCTCCGCCGGAACCGACGACTGCCACGTCGACCTCGTCCGGGATGCCACGCTCCGGCACGCTCCCGATGGAGCCGCGGAGGTTACTGCCGATCATGATGTTCCTCCTCTTGCACGAAAGATTTACGCTACAGATGATGTAGCGTAAATGGATGCGGATCTATTCCCGGCAGACTGGGCCCCATGCCTCACAGCAGCTCCAACCGCGGCCGGCCCCGGCTCGAGTCGACCGACCAGCGCATCATCGAAGCGGCAATGGAGCTGCTGAAGGAGAAGGGGCCGGCCGCGGTCAACATCGACGCCACAGCGGCTCGATCCGGTGTCGCCCGTACGACGATCTACCGCCGGTACCGCAGCCGGGACGAGCTGATGACCACCGTCCTCGAACACCTCATCGACCCGGCTCCCCTGGCGCCCGACCTCCCGGTCGCCGAGAAGCTGCGCTGGGTCCTGGACCGGATCAGCGACATCCTGGAGAACCGGCTCGGTCCGGGTGGCGCCGCGGCCGTCATCGCCGACAGCGATCCGGTGTTCACCGCCGCCGTACGCGCACGTCTGGCGACCCGGATGGGCGCACTCGCCGACCTGATGAACCTCGACATCAGCACAGGCCGGCTCCGCGAGAGCGTCGATCCCGACACGGTGCTCGGCATGCTGGTCGGCAGCTATCTCGCGGAGGTCCTCAGATTCGGGTCGCCGCGCGCCGGGTGGACCGACCGTGCCGTCGAGTTCCTGACTCCGGCAGTGGCACCGGTAGGACGGACTGATACTTGACGGGGTGAATTAACCCGCCGTACGGTACCGGGCACGCCCCGCTACGGAAGGTGCCCCGTCATGATCACCGTTCGTCTCGTCCGCCGTGTGCTTGCCCTGGTGACCGCCGTACCACTGGCTCTGACTGCCGGGGTGGTGCCGGCGCAGGCCAAGAGTGACTTCAGTGTGAAGCCGTTCATGGGGTGGAGCAGCTGGAGTGTGCAGTCGTCGACTCATCCCGACTACGGCACGAAGTGGCTCAACGAGGAGCACATCAAGGCGACCGCCGACTCGATGGCGGCGAACCTGAAGCGGGTCGGGTATACCAACGTGAACCTCGACGCGGGCTGGAATGCCAACTGGGAGTGGCAGTTCCGCACGGACGCCAACGGCATCCCCGAGGCCGACCCCGAGCGGTTCCCGAACGGCATCGCCAGCCTGGCCCGGTACGTCCACGGCAAGGGCCTCAAGCTCGGTCTGTACGGCGGCGCCGGCCTGCAGAAGGCGATCTACGACAAGAACGCCCCGATCGTCGGCACCGACTGCACGACCCAGGACATCACCGTGATGCCACTGACGCCGACCAACATGTGGGGCGGCGACTGGAAGATCGACTTCACCAAACCGTGCGCGCAGGCGTACTTCGACTCGATCGCGGACCGGTTCGCGTCCTGGGGTGTCGACTTCGTCAAGGTCGACGGCGTCACCACCGACAACATCCCCGACATCGAGGCCTGGTCGAAGGCGATCGACCAGAGCGGCCGCAAGATGTGGCTGACCGCGAGCGCCTGGCCGATTCCGCGCGAGGCCGGCGAGGGCCTGCGGCCGTGGGCGAACAGCGTCCGCGTCGACACCGACGTCGAGTGCTACTGCAACACCGTGTCGACCTGGACGAGCTCGGTCGACAACCGGTGGGAGGACCTGCCGAAGTGGCTCGACGTGGTCGAGCCGAACTACTGGCCGGACCTCGACTCGATGCCGATCAACAACAACACCGGCGCCGGGATCCAGGACGGCATCACCGACGTGGAACGGCAGAGCGTGATGACGTTCTGGTCGATGGCCTCCTCACCCCTGTACGTCGGCGGCGACCTCTCGAACATCGACGACAAGGCCGTCTCGATCCTCACCAACCGCGAAGTGATCGCCGTCGACCAGGCCGGCGTGATCCCCACCCAGGTCACCGCCGGAACCCTGCAGGTCTGGAAGAAGCGCCTGCCCGACGGCCGCCTTGCCGTCGCCGTCTACAACCTCGGAGACCAGCCCGCCGACATCACGGTCTCCTGGCAGCAACTCGCCGTACACGGCAGCAAGAAGGTCCGCGACCTGGTCGACCACCGCGATCTGGGCAGGCACAACAAGTCCTGGACCGCCAAGTCAGTCCCAGCCCACGGCTCCCGCCTGATCACCCTGTCCTGACCTCGTTGGGATCGAGGCCCGCAGAATTGACCGGATAACGGGCAACACAGCGTCCGGGGAGCCAGTCAGCCGAACACGGCTTCCCGGGCGCGGGAGTGGATCCGTAGCCTGCTGGGGTGACTTGGGTGCGGGCTTTGCAGGATGCCAGAGCCAGACGAGAACTGGCCGCGCTGCGCGACCGGATCATGCCGGAACTGAGCCCCTTCGCGCCGGCGCTTCAAGCCGCCATCGACCAGCATGCGGCCGCGATCCGCGACATCCTCGGACTCACCGCGGGCCGCTCCGGCCCGGTCGAGTTGGCTGCGTACGCCAACGGCGTACACGACGTCGCGGTCGAGCGTGGCTGGACAGGCGGGACCACCCTGGACTGGGTGACGATCCGGCTGCTGGCCGCGGTGAGTATGGCGTCCGCGCCGCGCTGATCAGATTCCCCGCGATGTCGGCGGCGGGTTCGTGGACGGCCGGGGTCGTTCGCCTTCGAGTCCGACGCTCATCCCGGCCGACGGCTCACTCGGCTCACTCGGCTCGCGCGGGTACTGGCTGCGCTCGGCGTCCTCACGTCCGCGCTGGTAGGCCTCGTCGCGGGCGCGCGCGTTCGGGAAGTCCTGCTCGGCACGGTTCAGCCAGCGTTCCCACCGTTGCTGCATCGGGCGTACCAGCCCGCCGCCCATGCCGACGACGATGACGCCACCGACGGTGGCCAGGACCGCGATCAGGACCGGCGTCGTCACCGTGGTGGCCACACCGATCTGGTTGAGGGCCGCGATGATTCCCAGCGCGATGACGAAGATCTGAACCGCTTTCGCCACCAGTTGCCCGTAGCTCAGGGCCGACAGTGCGCTGCCGACGAGGTCGCGCAGCGCGTTGGCGACCGCGGCGGCGACCACGACGATCACGATCGCGACGACCGCCCGCGGCAGCCATCCGACGATCGCTGCGAGCAGGTCGCTGACCGGGTTCGGACCGAAGACGCCGAAGGCGAACTGCAGAGCGATCAGCAGGACCGCGTAGTAGACCAGCGCCGCGATCAGGCCACTGGCGTCGTACTTCGACTGCGCGAGCGCCCGGCCCACGCCGCCACGTTCGACCGCTCGGTCGAAGCCGACCCGGGTGAGCACCACCTCGACGACCTTGCGCAGCGCCTTGGCAATTAGCCATCCGATCAGGAGGATGACCAGGAACAGGGCGAACTTCGGCAAGAAGTTGATCACTGCGCCGACCGCGTCGTTCCACGACTGGGTGAGATCCATCGTTCCGCTTCCCTTCGATCAGCCCGGCGGATCTCCCCAGCGGATCACGGGCGGCGATGTGCGTCGTTCTACGCCGCTGATTTGCCCATGCGGTACCCGCCCCCACACCCAACAAACGACAGCCCCCGCGAATACCCCCGCAGCGCACAGGTGTTGCCGATAGGCGGTGGATCGGGGCGCGGTTGTTCCTGGCGTTCGCCGATATTGGTGAGCGCAGTTACCAGGACGGCCGAGGTGGCGGACCCAGCAGGGCGATGCCGTGCCGAGCAGCCGTCTTCGCGAGTACGGCGAAGTCCGGCCGCTGCACGGGCTCGGGCGGCAGCGTGAGCGCCGGAGCGGGCCGGCCGACCTCAGCGGCGAATTGCTCGAACCCGGCGGGCGTGTGGAGGGACAGGAACCGTGCTGTCGACGAGGTGACGACGTACGCGTGGCTCACGCGTCTCGGCAGCACAGCGGCGGTGCCAGGACCTGCCGTGTGCTCGGAATCGCCGACGAGGACCCGCAGCTCACCATCGAGCACGAGGAACATCTCGTCGTCACGTTCGTGGACATGGACCGGGCTGGCGTCCCCGCGCCGGGCCAGGTTGTCGGTCAGCGAGAAGGCTCCGCCGGTCTGTTCGCCGCTCACGCGCACCTGGGACAGCACGCCCAGGAACCAGATCGCCGTCTGGGCCTCCGGATCGGCGATCAGCCTGCGGGTGTCTGATGTCATGGGTTCCAGCCAACCGGGATCCATCGATGATGTCCAAGGCCTATTGGTTCGTGATTGATAACGTGGCTGCATGGATGTGGATGCCCGCTTGTGGCGGTCGTTCGCCACAGTGGCGGACGAACTCCACTACGGCCGCGCCGCAGAGCGCCTGCGCGTCACCCAGCCGGCGCTGTCCCGGCAGATCCGCGACCTCGAACGGATCCTCGGGGTCCGGCTGTTCGACCGCACCAGTCGGCGGGTCGCGCTCAGCCGGGCCGGTCAAGCAGTGCTCGAGCAGGCTCGCCGGGCGCTGACCGAGTCCGATCGCGCCGTACGGCTGGCCCGGCTCGCTGCCGAAGGCGACTGGGGCGAGCTGACTGTCGCGATCCTTCCGTCGGTCGCACCGGCACTGCTGCCCGCGATCATCCGGGCACACCGGAACGCGCACCCCGAGATCGGCTTCCGGATCAGCGAGAGCTTCGACGACGAACAACTGGCGGCGCTCACCGCCGGGCGCATAGATGCCGGGTTCGTACGTGCCTCCGCGGCACCGCCAGGCATACATCTCGAGACACTGCTCACCGAGCCGCTTCTGGCCGGCGTACCGCTGGATCACCGACTGGCCGACCGTGACCGGATCGCCCTGTCCGAGCTCGCCGGCGAGCCGTTCGTGTTCTTCCCGCGGCACCGGTCCGTCTTCGCGTACGACGAGTTCATCGCGGCCTGCCGCGCAGCCGGGTTCAGCCCGGACATCGTCCAAGAGGCCAGCGGAATCTCCGCACTCGGCCTCGTCGCGGCGGGCCTCGGCGTCACCGCCGTCGCCTCCTCCTACGCAGCGGTGTCAATGGCCGGCGTCCGCTTCGTCCCCATCACCGGCCACGAGCTCACCCTGCAACTCGCCTGGTCCGCGGACAACACCAATCCCGCCCTGCCCGCCTTCCGCGACACCGCCCGCCGTCAGTGCAAGGCAACCGACAGCAAGAGGACGGACGGCTCCAGGGCTTCGATGTCGTGACGTTGCGGAGGTACGGCGACCAGGCCACCCGGACCGAGTTCGACCTCCGCCTCGCCGGCGTGGACCAGCACGCGACCCTGCAGGCAGAGCAGCGAAGCGTCCCCGGGACTCTTGTGCTCGCCCATCATCCGGCCCGCGGCCAGCGCCATGAGCGTTTGCCGGAGCCGCGCGCCGGACCTGCTGTAGACAGTCACCGAACTGCGCCCGCTGTCGGCAGACCCTGCCTTCACCAGCAGGTCGGCAGCCAATTGGTTGATCACCGCAACGTCCATCGTTCGATGATGGCACGACACCGCGCTGTCCTTCAGCGGCTCGTCACGGCGGGCAGGCCGGAGCGCTTGCCAAGGCCGCGTCGGCCCGCGCGAACGCGTTGAGGTTTCTCGCCGCGTTCTCCCAGGCCGTGACCCACATTTCCTGAGCATGTTCGGCGCCGAAGTCGCCGTCCGCGTGGGCTCTCATCATCTCGAGATGAGCGGCCCAGTCGCCGGCCGCAGCTCGTCCGCTGGCCGCGGCGGCCTGGAGCGTGGTCAGCCGTTGGGCGCAGGCGACCGCCTCCGGGCTGGTCAGTCCCTCGCACCCCCGGACGACCTTGTCGTACGTGGCCGTGACCGTGGCAAGTTGAGCGACATCAGCCGGCCCGGCAAGCCGAGTCCGCTTCCAGATCGCTTTGGTCGTCTCTTCGGTGTTCTTCCCGGCCATGAGATCCGTACGGGCCTGGACATGCTCCCGCCAGTGCCCGGCCGCAATTCGCGCGGATGTCACCACCGCTTCAGCAGCGGCAACCTGGGTCGCACAGGCACCGGCCGGACCGGTCTCATCGGACGCCGGAAGCGTCCCGGAAGCCGACGACACGGTTCCCGGCAGGAAGGTCGAAGGCGGCGGACCAGTTCCTGGTTCACCACCAGCCTGAAGCTGTGCGCCCACGACCACGACCACGACGGCGGCTCCGACAAATCCCGCCGCGAGCAAAAGCCCGCCGCTCCAGCCGTTCCCGTGCGGTAACGCTCGTCTGGCCCGTGACATCGTGGCAAGCTCCCCGGTTGCTCGGTCGGCCCTGCGAAGGGAATGCTGCCAGGAATGCACGGACAAGCGCGAGTTATTCACTTTACGGAGCGGTAATCGTACGGACGGTCGAATGACGCTGCTTGTAGCAACCACCCCGGCGGCGAGCGCGCCGGGGTGGTTGCCACTGGCAGCCTGAAGGAGCTCAGCAGCCCAGCCAGAGCACCGGACGGGCGCGTGGGCCGTCGATGAGCCAGCCGGCCGCAACACCACGGTCGCTGAGTGTGACCACCGCGCCGCGATCAGGCCCGTCGACGCCGGGCAGCGGGACGATCCGGCCGCCATGGTGGGCGATGGCGGCCGGGAGCTCGGCTCCGGACACCGCCAGGTCACCGTGCCGGTTGACCGCCCGCGCGCGACCTACGACGCCGAGCACGTTGGCCGCTCGTCCACGGGACCGCCAGGCGGCCGGGATCTCGCCGTCAGCGCCGATCAGGCCGCCGGCGATCCATCCGCCGCGAATCTTCCAGGTGTACACGTGCGGCTCGTCGGCCGGCCCGTGAAGCACCCGGGCAGCGCCCCCGCGCGGCCAGATGTAGCCCACCGTCATCGGGGAGTACGAGCCCCCGACCACGGTCCCGTCGTCGTCGATGTCCACGGCGTACAGGTGATCGGAGCTCGCACCGGGCGGCGGGGTCAGCTCCCGCGGCCTGTCCGGCTGCCCAGCCGGCCAAACCAAGACATGGGCCTCGAAGGTGGCGGGATCATGCGAGATCCCCAGGATGTCGCCACGGGCGTTGATCGCCACCGCGTCGGTCACGTAACCGGGACGCAGGCTCGCCAGGGTGGTGAACCGTCCATCCTGGTATCGCCAAGCACCGCGCGACCCGGCCCCGACCAACACACCCGACGCGTTCACGTCCTTGATCAGCGCCCGCTCGTACGGCGTCCGCAGCTCACGGAGCCGCCGGTCGATCCACAGCAGCGGGGTCCCCTCCTCGGGCGTGGTCCATCGCGCGCCGATCAGGTACCGGCCAGACGGATCGCCGCCCGTCACGACACTGTCCCCGGGCAGCGCCGGCTGCGGGAGACGATGGACCCGGCATCCACCGGCGGCGGCCTCGCTCGCCGCAGCCCCGCTTGCGGCGGTCCCGGCGAAGCTCGGCACACCGACCGCGCCCACCGGGACGGCGGCGACGGCCAGGACGGCGAGCGCGGTTCGGATCGGTCTGCGGAACGTCTTCATGATGTTCCCCCCTTCGGATATACCCACCTAGATGCCTTCCAGGGCGTCGCGGTTATAGATCCTCGGTGATCATTTCCAGTGCCCGGTCCAGCACGCGGCGCGACCGGAAATTGCTTTCCTGATCGCACCGTCGCATTTGCAGAAGGGCAACGCACAATCGGGCAACTATTTCAGCGCGCGGCTCATCGTGCGTGATAAGAGGCGCGACCCGGCGCCTCAGCAGGGGGGAATTGCCATGTTCAGCAGACGTTTGATCACCACGTCGGTCCTGATGACCGTCCTCGTCGCAGGTTGCAGCGAATCTCAGCCCACAGGTACGCCGCCCACCATTGCGGGCAAGGCCGGACCATCGACCTCCGCGACTCCGTCGAAGCCGGCCACGAGACTCGACGCTCTGACGGCCGATCAGCTAGCCGAAAAGGCGGAGTCCGCGGCCGAAGCGGCCGTCGGCGTACGGGTCCGAGCCACGATGACGACTGACGACGGCAGGCCGTTGACGTTCGATCTCGGACTCACCAGGACCGCCGCTTCCGGCACTCTCACCATCAACGGCGCACGGCTCAAGATTCGCATCATCGGCAGAACCGTCTACCTGCAGGCCAGCGACGCCTACTGGCGGCAGAACACCAAGCCGAAGAAAGAGGCCGACATGGTCATCGAGATGATGCGCGGCAAATGGCTCAAGGTCGCGCTGACCGACGAGAAATTCGGCCAACTGACGACCTTCGTCCGCAAGTCCGCCCTGTTTTTCGACCTGTTCGACCACGCCGTCGGGTCACGGAAGGCCGGGACGAAGACCGTTGGAGGCATCCCGTGCATCGGCCTCGTGGACGCCCAGGGAAACACACTGTGGGTCGATGCCACCAATGCCCGCCCCATCCGCCTGGACCAGCCTGGCAAGTCTCGTTCCGAGCGCATGACCTTCACCTTCAGCGAGTACAACCAGATCAAGGAACCCAAGGCACCGCCGGCCGCGCAGATCACCGACGGCAAGAGCCTCGGCATCTGAGAGTCCACCGACATCCCCGGTCCGGACCGCCACGGTCCACTGCATCACCTGACGTCAGTGCAGGGAGTCCAGCTTCTGGCGGGCGGCGGTGAGGCGGCCGGCGGCCTGGTCGAGGTGGTCGGAGGCGGCGATCAGGTCGGCGTCGGCCTCCGTGAGGACGCCGGCGGTCGTCGGCCGCTGGGGGCGGATGAGCCGGGCGTAGCGGGACAGGCTGAACGACGTCATCAACAAGGCCATCGTCGACATCAGCGCTCGCAGCTCGTGGAACTCGGCCACGAGCCCCTTCGCCGCGACCTCGTCGGCCGGACGGTGCCGCAGTACGTCGACCGCGCGCCGCAACGCCGCGCTGGCGTCCTGCAGGGAGTCTTCCGCGCTCTCTGACACTCTGGTCCTCTCCGGTCCGAGCCACCCGAGGGAGCAAGCGTCGCCAAACCACCTGCCGGCAGACAAGCGGTTCGGCCGAGCCGTGGACGAATCGTGACTATGCCAGCTCGCGCAGTCGCGCCTTGGCGCCCCTTTCCACGAACAGCGGCACGAAGTCCCGGATCGGGACCTCTTCGAACTCGGGGCGGGACTGGTTCACGGCCTGCGCAACTTCCGCTGCGGGCACCCCCGGAAACTGCTTGGCCAGGCGATCGACCACTTCTCCGATCGCACGCTCCTCATCTGACCTGTCCATGTCATCCATGGTCCGGACCGCAGTCCCGCACACAAGACCTGTCCGACATTCGATCAATTCTGTGCGAGTGTGGCAGTGGGTACTCAGGTGTCCGAGGGAGGGGATCGTCGTGAACGCGACGGGAGCGGGAGCACCTCGCCGTACTCCGCTGGAGGCACTCGGACGAGCGACCGAGTGGATCAACTCGCCCCCGCTCACCGCGGCCGGGCTGCGCGGCCGCGTCGTACTGGTCGACTTCTGGACCTACACCTGCATCAACTGGTTGCGGACGCTCCCCTATCTCCGGGCCTGGATCGAGAGGTACGGCGGCCACGGGCTGGTCGTCGTCGGCGTTCACACCCCCGAGTTCGGCTTCGAGCAGGACCTCCGCAACGTCCGGCCGGCGATCGACGAGCTTCGGGTCGACTACCCGGTCGTGGTGGACAACGACTACGCCATCTGGACGGCCTTCGAGAACCACTACTGGCCGGCCGCGTACGTCGCCGACGCCGACGGGACGATTCGCCACCACCAGTTCGGCGAAGGCGGCTACGAGGAGATGGAGGCGGTCATCCAGCGCCTGCTCGCCGAGACCGGCGCCGGCGGATTCGGCCCGGACCCCGTCGAGGCCCAAGGCACCGGCGTCGAAGTCCAAGCGGACTGGCAGAACCTCTGGTCACCGGAGAACTACCTGGGCTTCGCGCGCACCGAGAACTTCGCGTCGAAGGACGGCGCCGTACTCGGCCGCCAGCACACCTACGCCGCGCCCGAGCGCCTGCAGCTCAACCAGTGGGCGTTGTCAGGTGACTGGACGATGACCAGAGAGTCCGTGGTGCTCAACGAGCCTCAGGGCCGTCTCTCCTGCCGATTCCACGCCCGCGATCTCCACTTGGTGCTGGAGTCGAGCGACCCGATTGGCTTCCAGGTGCGAATCGACGGACAGCCTCCGGTCGCCGCTCACGGCACAGATGTCGACGCCCATGGCGATGGCACCCTCGACCGGCCGCGGCTGTACCAACTCCTCCGCCAGCCGGACGTGGTCGCCGATCGCAACTTCGAGATCACCTTCGCCAGGCCGGGCGTCCGCGCTTATGCCTTCACCTTCGGCTGATTCAACCTAGGAGACCATCGCATGAGAAGGATCCGCTACACGCGCGCCGGCGATCCGTCCGTACTGGAGCTGGACGAGGCGCCGATCCCAGAGCCCGGGTACGGCGAGGTCCGCGTCCGCGTGATGGTCTCCGGCGTCAACCCGACGGACTGGAAGTCGCGAAGTGGCGGTGACGTGGCGGAGGCAACGGTCCCCAATCACGACGGCGCCGGAGTGGTCGACCAACTCGGCGCCGGTGTCGACGGCCTGAGCGTCGGCGACCACGTCTGGGTCACCCTGGCCGGCGACGGTCGTCCGGCCAGCGGCACAGCGCAGGAGTTCACGGCCCTGCCGGCCGACCGGGTCTTCCCACTGCCTCCGGGCGCGTCCTTCGATCTCGGGGCCAGCACGGGCATCCCCGCTCTCACAGCCCATCGCGCACTGACGGTCGGCGAAGATGGTCCAGCCCGGCTGGCGCCCGGGCTGCTGACAGGCCGGACAGTACTTGTCGCCGGCGGAGCCGGTGCTGTGGGCAATGCAGCGATCCAACTCGCCCGCTGGGCCGGTGCGAACGTGATCTCGACCGTCAGCCAGGAAGCCAAAGCGCGGCTCGCGACTGCCGCCGGAGCGCACCACGTCGTCAACTACCGCTCCCCCGACGCGATCGAAGGCATCAAGGCCGTCGCCCCAGACGGCGTGGACCTCGTGGTCGAGGTCGCGGCCGGCGCCAACTCCGAGCTGGACCTGGCAGTCCTGCGGACCCGTGGGACGATCGCGATCTACGCGAACGACGGCGGCCGGCCGGTCGATCTCGACGTACGGCGAAACATGGGACTGAACGTGCGCTACCAGTTCGTCCTGCTGTACACCGTCGGCTGGGGCTGGATCGCGAGCGCCGCCGCTGACATCAACCAGGCGATCACCGACGGCGCGTACCGGGTCGGCGAAGACGCCGGACTCCCCTTGCACCACTACCGCCTCGAAGACACGAGCGCCGCACACGCCGCTGTCGAGCAGAGCACGGTCGGCAAAGTCCTGATCACCGTCAACACCGACTGAGTTCCTGGCGGTCTATGCCAGTTCGAACTTCTTCCGGAGGACCTGCGTCTGACCTCGCATGCGTGCCCCTTGGGGAAGGGGCCATTTCGTCTGGGGGAAGTACACGTACGGCGGATCCGTCCGGCCGCTACATCCTTGGCGAGGCGAACCGCGAGGGTCGCATGCACGGCCAGGCCGTGCTCTGGGTGAACGGCGTACCGCGCTGGCTCGCGTCACAGCCGGAGGGCGAGTCGTTCGCGTACTCGGTGATCGAGGGTGGACTCGTCCTCGGCTCCACCAGCAGCTTCACGCGAACCGACCACTGGATCTACTCGGTCAAGACCAACTCGTACCGGATCCTCGCGCCGACAACCCTGCAGATCAGTCAGCTGACCGGGATGAACAAGCACCAGGACATCCTCGGCACCACCTGGGACGAGGCCCTCGGGCAGCACGTCCCGTTCGTCTGGCCGGCGGGCGGTCAGCCGCAGCGGCTCGCCGTACCGAGCGACCAGACCTTGTACGCCATGGACGACATCTCCGACGAGGGCCTGATCGTCGGACGGCTCTACCTTCCCGACGGCCAGCACACGAGCTACCTGTGGAAGTCGTCGAGCGCCGAGCCCGCACGGCTGCCCGGCATCAACGACACCGGCGTTTGGGCACGTGACATCCAAGGCAGTTGGATCGCCGGCGGCGACACCGACATCGACGACGTCACCGGCCTGCTGTGGAACACCGGCAACACCAGCATCGTGCAGCTCGAGGACAGAGTGGTCGACCTCAACCGCTCCCGCGACGCTGTCACCGAAGGCCGCTTCGGCCCACTCGGCGACTACCCGTCGGTGATCATCAAGAGCGACGGCACGAAGATCACGTTCCCCCAGGGCACCCTCCTGGAGCACATCTTCGAGCGCAACACCCGGTGGACGGCCGCCGGGTACGACGTCAGCTCCGGCGAGCTCGTCCCCGTCGTCTACGCCTGCGGCTGACCGCCAACCAGAGCAGCCCGCTTGCCGGCCGGCAAGCGGGCTTTTGGCATGCGCGAAACCGGGGCAAGAGTACGAAGGGTGCCTGAGCGGTACCCGTCGCGTCAGGTGCCGTCCAA
>NZ_JBFAHB010000061.1:0-56112 GCF_040653975.1 Kribbella sp. NPDC050820 | reverse complement strand
CTCCCGACCACGCCGCCTCCCCGCCACCGGGCCACGCCGTCTCCCGACCACGCCGCCTCCCCGCCACCGGGCCACGCCGTCTCCCGACCACGCCGTCTCCCCGCCTCCGGGCCACGCCGTCTCCGGGCCACGCCGTCACCTGGCCACGCCGTCTCGAGGCGCGCTACCGCAACGGCACCCTGCGACGCCACCGGACCCACGCGCGCAGCCCGACCTGCGCGCGGCAGGTGCGTAGCGCCCGTGCTGGAGGCCACCACGGGCGCCGGATGACTGGCAACCGCACGCCCACCTCGGCACATCCCGCCGATCACGGGTCTCGCACTAGGACGGTCGGCAGGCTCGAAGCGATGTCGAGCAGAAATCCGCTGACCGCACCGAACAGCTGGCGTCGTCCTACAGAGCGGTGAACCGATGCCAAGTCCGTCGACGGCCGCTCGTGCGCGATCGCTCGCCGTGTACGACGCCGACGACCGGCTCACCCCACAGTCGTTGCCGACGGAGGGCCGGCCCTGCTGCCGGCTCTTGGGGCTCGGACAAGTCGCCGCGGCAACTCGAGGGGTTCGTCGGGTGGATCGTCGCCCCACACTGCGAATCGAGCGGCTTGCCGGCGGACGTGTTCGTCAGCTCGCCACTTCGAGCGGGTGGCCTCGGCTGCGGCTGCCGGCGCCGAGGTCGTCGCGGCTGGATCATCGCCCGCGGATGGCGGCGCAGGCACGGGCCGCGAACCACCCCGACTGAAAGCAAACTGCGCCTCATCCGGACTCTGCTCAGGACTCGACCCAACCGAGCCCTGAGTAGGACGCGACCCAACCGAGCCCTGAGTAGGACGGGAAGCAGTCGGGGGCTGGGTAGGGCAGGGATCTGCGGGGGCGCAGGCGGGTGGGCGGAGACCCGCGGGGGCAGAGGCGGGTGGGCGGGCTTCGGTGGTGGGGCGGGTCGAGTGAAGGTTGGGTGGTGGGTCGGCCCAGGTGGGGCGGCTTACGTGGACGGTGCCGTCGGTGATGGTGATGGTCCAGTGGCCGGCGTGGAGGTCGATGTGGTGCCGGCGGCAGAGCAGGACCAAGTTATTGGTCGCCGTGCGGCCACCGTCGATCCAGGATGTCAGGTGGTGGGCGTCGCAGTGGATGGGTGGGGCGCCACAGACTACGCAGCCCTTGTCGCGTGCGTTGAGGGCACGGCGCATCGCGCGAGTGACGAGGCGTTCGGAGCGGCCGACGTCGAGTGGCTCGGAGTTGGACCCCAACACCAGCGGGATGATCTTGGCATCGCAGGCCAGGCGGCGGATCGCGGCCGCTGACAGCGCGTCGCCGTACACCAGTCGACCGGTTGCGTTCGCGGTGGCGGCTTTCAGGTCGTTGAAGTCGATGGTCACGGTGATGTTCGCCTTTGCGCCGAACCCGGGCACCCAGCCACCGTCGGCACCCGCAGTGCCCGCGTCGGCGGTAGCACCGGGGCGAGCGGCCTCGGTGTCGGAGCGGGCGCTGGTGGCGTCGGAGTACACGGCGGTGGTGTCCGGGCCGGCGGTGGTGGTGCGGCTGGACGGGGTGGTGAGGTCCGGCGCGGTAGTCCGTCGTGGGTGGAAGGCGGTGTCGGTGGCGGCTGCGGCGATGATCAGCGCGGCGGTCAGGGCGTCGGCCTGGCGCTTGTCGCGGGGCCGTGGGTCCAGTTCGCCGTCGGCGCTCTTGTGGGGGCGGGCACCGGCGTGGGTGAGGGAGCGGAGGAGCTCGGCATTCTCATTGGCCAGGTAGCCACGGAATTTCACCCCGTTGTCGACGTTGCTCAGTGTCAGGGACTCGCGTGCATAGGCCTTGTGCTCGTCAGGTCCGGGACCGTCGGAGTCGAGAAGGTCGCCGATTTCCTTGCCGGCCTTGCGGAGCTCCGCAGGTGACAGATGGGCTGCCAATTCGACGAGCTGTCGCTCAGCCACCGAGAGGTCGTCCATCGGGACCCGCTTTGCGACGCGCTCGAGGGCACCGACGATCGCGTGGGCCTGGGCAGGACGCAGGGGACGCGCACCGATGTCGGCGGAGTCGCCCTTCGCACGCTCATCGGCGTCAGCTGGCTCGGAGCCGCCGGCACCGGTGTCGGAGGCGGCAGTGCCCGGAGCACCGGTGTCGGAGGCGGCAGTGCCCGGAGCGCCGGCGTCGGAGGCGGTGGTGTCGGAGGCGGCGGTGTCGGGGGCGCTGGAGCTGGGTGTGGGGTTGGGGGTGGGGAGGGCGGCGGAGATCGTGGGGTACTTCGGGAGGGCGCGGGCCAGGCGGACGTCGCGGTGGGCCTCGGCGCTGTCGAGGCGGTAGCGGAAGGCGAGTAGGCGGGCGGTGTCGTGGGCGCCCAGCTCCTCGGCGTAGCCGATCTCCTCCAAGCCGGCGATCACGCGTAAGCGGTACGTCTGAAGGCGGACGAGCTCAGCTTCCAGCGTGTCGAGAGTTGACAGCATCTCGCTGCCGCTCATCGACCACACGGGCCGCTCACCCAGAAGCTCCATACAGCAACTCTAGGCAACCCAACCGACAGATTTCAAAGCCAGAAAACCCTTGTTTTCAAGGGATCTGCAGTGACTCAGGTTGTCCACAGCCGCGCACACCTGTGGACAACCGACAGGTCGGAGCGCGCTAGTTGCCCTCGGCACCGTAGTGCGCGCATGAGCCTGCGGGTTGGCCGGTCAACGTGAGGTTGTGGACTGGGGATTGGGGGGTGTCGCGGAGTTGCAGGGTGTTGGGGGCGTGGTGGATTTGTAGGCCGGAGATGGTGATGGTTTGGATGGTGGGGTGGTGGGCGCCTGTGACCTTCGGGTCGGCGTGGTGGGTGTCTATCAGGATGGCGGCGGCGGTGAGGGCGTCGGCTTGGGAGTCGCGGAGGGTGATGTCTTCGATGCGGCCGCCGCGGTGGGAGTTGGTTTTGAGGCGGAGGGCGTGGTCGAGGTTGGGGCCGGTGAAGTGCAGGTCGCGGGCCAGGACGTTGCGGATACCGCCGCTGGTTTCGCTGCCGATGGTGACGGCGCCGTGGCCGGTGCCGAAGCGGCAGTTCTCGACGACGATGTTCTCGCAGGGTACGGCGACGCGCCGGCCGTCGGCGTCGCGGCCGGACTTGATCGCGATGCAGTCGTCGCCGGTGTCGAACGAGCAGCCGCTGATCACCACGTCGCGGCAGGAGTCGGGGTTGCAGCCGTCGTTGTTCGGGCCACGGCTGTCGACGGTGATCCCGCGGACGACGATGTCGGAGCTCAGCACCGGGTGCACGACCCACATCGGGGCGTTGACGATCCGGACGTCCTCGATGCGGACCCGGCGGCAGTGGTACGGCTGGACGAAGCTGGGCCGGAAGCCGTGCCCTGGTTCGAAGTGACGCTTCTCGACGGGAACTTCGGCGGCGACCATCTCCAGCAGGCGGTTCCAGTCGGCGACCGGTTTCGTGTCACGCCACCAGTTGTCCGTGGAGGCGCCGCCGTCCAGGGTGCCGGGTCCGGTGACGGCGACGTTGACTTCGTCGTACGCGTAGATCAGCGGTGAGTGGCTGAGGCACTCGATCCCCTGCCAGCGCGTCCGGACGATCGGGTACGACGAGGGGTCGGTGCGGAACCGCAGGGTCGCGCCGGCCGCGAGATGCAGCTCGACGTTGCTGCGCAGCCGAATCGGCCCGGTGACGAACGTCCCGGCAGGAACCACGACCCGACCACCGCTGAGTTCACACGCCCGAACGGCAAGGTCGATCGCATCCGAGCAGTCGGAGTCCGTCCGGGCGCCGTACTTGGTGATGAGGTGGTCGGTCATCCGGTGGGCTCGCGGAGCCGGAGGGCGTTGGCCAGCGGGACGGCGATGACCCAGGAGGGGTTCCAGGTGTTGGCGTGGCCGCGGCGTTGCCAGTGGGTCTGGAACACGGCTTCGCCTTGTTCGCCGGGGATCTGGAAGCCCCAGTCGCCGGGGGTGGCGGCGATGGTTTGGGAGAGGGCGTGGAGGGTGGTTTCGGCTGCTTGGGTGTAGTGCGGGTTGTCGGTGAGGTGGCCGAAGGTGTGGAGCTCCGCAGTGGGGAAGAAGACGTCCAGGTGGTGGTTCTGGACGCTGACTGTGGGCCAGCCGACGGCGTTGAAGTTGCGGGCGCGGAGCGGGGCGTCGAGGTCTTGTTCGGGGGACCAGACATAGACCCAGGTGAGGAGCCAGTCCGCGGCGACCTCGGCCCAGGAGGCGTAGAGGTCGTCGCCGGTCAGGCGGTAGAGCTCGTACGCGGCGAGGAAGTAGTACATCCCCGCTTCCTTGTCCTCGCAGGCCGCGTCCAAGGTGGAGCGGGCGAACGGCCGGTCGAAGGTCCGCGCGTGCTGCCCGTGGTAGCGCGTCAACCACGTCGTTGCCTCCGACAACAGCCACGAGTCGTCCAGTACGGCGGACGCCTTCAACGCAGCCAGGACACACGGGATGCCGGCCGCCGAGAGCGCGGTCGACGACGGAGTGCCGTCCAGGCGCCAGCCGATCGGGAACGTGCCGTCCGGGAGCAACGCCGTCCGGAGGAACTTCAAGGAGGCGACCAGCGCGTCCGGCCAGGACGGCGGCACCGGTTCGCCGCGGGAGCGGAACAGCGCGATGATCTCGGCCAGGTCGGCGATCGTCTCGCCGTACGCGCGGCTGGACACCATCGCGCGGCCGCCGGAGCGGAAGCTGGTCCAGCGGCGGCTGCCGACCTGGTAGGCGTTGTGCCGCAGGCCGGGGGTGCGCGTCGAGCTGCCGGCCAGGTAGAACTCGACGGCCGCGCGGCAGCGGTCGATCCGGGTCCGGTCGCCCGACTCGAAGCCGAGCCGGGCGTCGCACCAGGCGAGCTTCAGCGCTTGGCCGGTCCAGCCGTACAGGAAGTGCCGGGCTTTGACGGGTCCGTTGCCGGCGACGTCGCTGAACTTGGTGTAGCCCGCGACCGTCCCGTCGCGGTACCACCGGTTGTCGAGCGCAACGGTCTTCCGCGCGATGATCTCGTCCAGGTCGAGCGGTGCCGCGCCCGGTGAGTCGAACAGCGATCGGCCAGTCCGGACGAGGTTCCGGAACGCGTGCCCGCGGAACTCCTGCGGACCCCAGTCGAACACCAACTGCTGGGTGTACACCTCACCGGGCAGCAACGTGAGGTAGCCGTCGTCGGTCGACTCGGTCTCGGCCTTGCTGACGTAGCGCACGTCCTGCTTGCCGTCGAACATCAGTGCGCCGCTCAACGCCGCGACCACTGGACCATCGCGGCGGATCAGGCCGAGCGAGCCATAGCGCACGAGTCCGTCGCCCGAACGGCGTGCGGCCGGACGGGAGAAGACGCTCAGCCAGCGACGTTCACGGCCGGCGCGCCACTCGAGGTTGACGCCGGGGATCGGCAGTCGGTCCTCCTCGGCGATGAAACCCCCGCCCGGCGCTGGGCCGATCCGCGGGATGGCGCGGGCCGGGTCCGCGGACGGGTTGTCGTTGTAGATCAGGCCGGGCAGCGTGATCTGGCAGTCGGTGAGCCGGCCGATGTCGAGCAGCAGGCCGACGGCGAGGTCACCCAGCCGGCGCTGCCCGGTGTTGCGCCAGCGCAGCTCGAGGTTCAAGCGGTCGGCGTCGTCGAAGGACAGGCGGACCTCGACGGCGACCGGGCCGGTGCGGCAGCCGGCTCGGTGCTCGCCGGGGCGGCGGGAGATCCACCAGCCCTCGGGCTGCATGGCGTTCGGCTGCCACGGGCGGCCCGCCGAGCAGGTCAGCAGTTCGGCAATCGGCCGCTCGACGTACGTGCTTGTGGTGGCGTGGCCTAGGTGGAGGACTACTCCAGCGGGGGTTCTGCGGAGTTCCGCGGTGCGGATGCCGGAGACGAGAGGGGGCATCAGGCGGTCCGCCGGATCTGGATGGCCTGGTACTGCGTGCCAGGCAGGCGCACAGTCAGCGACTCCTCGACATTCTCGACTGTCCGGCGGACGCTGTGGTTCCAGACGTCCAGGACCTCCACCTGATAGGTCCCGGCCGGCAGGCTGAACGTGCGGTCCGGGAACTGGTGCTCACCGAGGTACTGCAGGTAGTAGCTCCCCGGTACGGCGAGCGTCGGAGCGTCCCGGTGGTCGTCGATCGGCTCCACGCCGTCAGGCAACTCGTCCAGCACCTCACGCAGCAACCGCAGTCGTTGTGCGGCCACACCGGTCGGCCGCACTCCCCCGTCGGACCACGGTCCGCTCGCGTGGTCGACGTACCACTCGCCGTGGGTCACATAGGCGCCCCGGACTGTCCCTTCCCAGATGCGGGTGAGCATCTCCTGGGCGGTCAGACTGGTGTCGGGAGTGGAGCCGTTGCCCTCGTAGCCGCAAGCATCCACGTGGACAGGCTTGTCGTAGTCGCGTCGTAGGGCGGACACGCCACGCAGGTTCTCCAGCGAGACGCTGAGGTGGGTGAGCCAGGGCACTCCGGGGTCGGCTGCCGCGTGGGCGGAGATGAGGTGCCGGCCGGAGTCGTACTCCGCGATCTGCTCGGCCACAGCACGTACGTCGGCAGTGTTCTCGATGCACCACGTGATGTTGCGGTACGCCGCGAGCCGACTGACCACCTCGGGAACGAACGAGTCGACCACGATCTCGGCGACCATGTCGACGGCCGAGAGATCCCGCACCTGCGCATCGACGGAGTCCGCCGAGGCGCACAAGCGGACGCGGTTGAAGGGTGACGCGGCCAGCGCACGGCACGCTTCAGGCCAGTTGTCTGGTGTCCCGAACCACGTGGTCGTCAGCGGGTGGTACGGCGTCCCGTCAGCAGACCGCAACGTGGTCCCGGAGCGACGAACCGGACCGCGTGTCGTCGCAGGGGTGCAAGTGAACACGCCCGACACAGCACCTGTGTAGCGCCAGGTGCCTTCCAGGCTTGGCATGAAGCGGATGAGCCACTGGTCCCCGTCGCGGAACGACTCGACATACGCGGAGTCGTCTTCATGATGGAACTCCATGGCGACTGGGCCGTCGACCTGAAGTTCCAGCAGCCCCCAGCGCTCTACATCTGTCATCGGGTGCCTCGCAGGGCTAGGTACGGGCGTGCCGGCAGCGGGATGCGGCAGCGGCCGGAGTAGGAATCAAGGGGTGTGATGGTCATGTCGAGGATGTCGATGAGCTCGAAGTTGTACGACGCATCCGGCAGCTCGAGCTCGACGTACGACGGCTGCCGGTCGCCCAGGTAGTGCAGCACGCAATGCTCCAGATCGACGTCACCGTTCGGCAACCGTGGAACACCGGCCATCACGTCCCGCAGGAAGGCGATCCGCGCACTGCTCTCGCCGTACAGCCGACCGCCGATCGAGATCCACGCGCGGGTCTCGCGGTCGACGAAGGACTCGCCGTGGCCGACGTACCCGCCGAGCGTCATGCCCTGCCAGAACCGATGCACGAGCTCGGCCGCAGTGAGGTTGCCCCAGCGGCGCCCGGCGTTGCCCTCGTAGCCGATCTCGTCGATCACCACCGGCTTCGGACAGGACCGCCAGGCGGCGACCTCGGCGCCGTCCCAGTGCTGCACGCTCTGGTGCGTGATCCACGGCTTGCCGAAGTCGTACGGCGTGAAGACCTCGTACATCTTGGTCCCGTTGTGGATCGATCGCAGCCGCTGGTACGGGTCGAATCGCTGCACCAGCTGCAGCAGCCGGTCCCAGTCCGCGATCGTCTTCTCGTGGTTGAAGTCGTACTCGTTCGACAGCGACCACCAGACGTTCCGGTACGCCGCCAGCCGGGCGACCACGTAGCGCAGGAACGCCTCGTCCTGCGCCGGCGTCATCCGGTCGAAGCCCCACACACCCCGGTCGTAGGGGTGGAACAGGATCAGGTCCGCCTGGATCCCCAGCGCGAGCAGATCCGCGACTCGGCCCTCGAAGTGCTGGAACCACTCCGGATCGAAACGCCCGACGTCGACCGAGCCAGGCGTCGTCCCGGCGAACGGCAGCCGCTCCGGACGCATCCCCTCGGTCGGCAGCAGGCACATCCGCACCTTGTCGAAAGGTGCCGACCGCAACGAGGCGAGCGTGAGCTCCTGGATCTCCTTGGACTCGTACGTCCAGTGGTAGCAGGTCGTCCCGATGCAGTCGTAGCGCGTGCCGTCGGCGTACGCGAAGTGGTGCGCGCCGTGCGCCCCGACCGGCCCGTGGTTGCCGGGGCCGGGCGGGACGCACTCGAACGAACCACGCTGTCCGTCGAGCGCGGGGGCTGAGCTGGAGGTGACGTAGTCCCACCGGCCGACCCGGTCCGGCGAGAAGCGGGCCTTGTAGACCCCGTCCCCGTCGTAGAAGCCGTCGACGGTCACCACCCGGTTCCGGTAGCGGTACGACACCCGCAGTACGACGTCCGCGAACGGGTTGCCGTCCGACGGTCCGGAGTAGGTGACCTCGTGCAGCCCCCACTGCTCGACAGAACTCATGGAAGTCGGTCTCCCGCCTCGATCCACTCCGGGGAGAGGATCACGTGCTTGATGGTCTTGCGCAGGTAGGAGTACGCGACGTGCAGCCGCCCGTCGCGGGTCTGCAGCAGCGTCGGGTACGAGTACCCGAACTCGTTGTCTCGGTACTCCTCGTCCTGCACCTGCAGGTTCCGCCAGTACGGCCAGGTCGCGCCGTCGTCCTCGGACAGTGCCAGCGTGAGCGGAGTCCGCAGCGTCTTCCGCCGTACGCCGCCCTTGCCGTCCGGGACCCACCGGAACTGGTCCCGCTCGGCCGACGAGTCGTTGAAGACCAGGACCAGCCGGCCGTCGCCCAGCCGGAGCAGCTGGATCGCGGAGTTGTTGTTCGGCAGCGCGGTCCGCTCCGGCGCCGACCACGTCCGGCCATAATCCTTCGAGACCGACCGGTGGATCCGGTCCGCCGCTCGGCTGCGGAAGTAGCCGAGCAGCTCGCCCGGCGCGATCTCGACCGCGCTCAGCTGGACCTGTCCCAACCCTTCCGGCAGGTCGCCCGGCGTCCAGGTGCGGCCGCCGTCCGAGCTGAGCTGGACGACCGTGGTCTCACCGTTTTTGTCGCAGTCGTACGCCGGAAGCAGCCACTCACCGTTGCTGAGCACGACAATCGGGTTCCGGATGAAACTGCCGAGCCGGTCGAACATCACCTCACCCGGATCCCACGTGAGACCGCCGTCGTGCGAGATCCGGCGGATCACCCGCGACGTGCTCTGGTCGTGCGGCTCGTTGGAGGTGTGCAGCAACCACACCTCACCCGAAGGCAGCACGAACAGCAGCGGGTTTTGCTCGGACCGTTCCGGGTCCGCGGACAGCTGCTCGGGCGCGAGCCACTGAGAAGAGCCCGCGGGGAGGCGGGACAGCACGATGTTCGTGTCCGGCTCGCCCTCCCCGGGACCGTTGAACCAGGCACACAGCAGATCGCCCGCCGGTGTCTCCACGAGCGTGGCGGCGTGACTGTCGCCCGGATGCAGCGTCGGCAGCAGCGCTGAGTCTTCCCTCAGCACTCCGTCGAAGCGGGGATCGGTCACCATGTGAGTCCTGCGGCGGCCTGGGCCTTGATGTAGTTGGGGATGTCGAGCTGTTCGGCGACCTGCAGCGACGAGTCGACGTCCATGCCGTCGATCAGCACATGCTGGCGGAACACCTTGTACAGCGGGATGTCCCAGTACTCGGTGTTCTGGTAGTTCTTGACCACCGCGTTGTCGCCCCAGTACACGGCCGACGTGTCGATCCCGCGCAACTCCGGCAGCGCCGTACCGAACGCGTTGACGACCGCATCGGTCTGCAGCACCGCCTTGACGCCGTACGACGAGATCCGGGTCTGGATCTCCTCCGACACCAGGTATTTGACGATCTCGAGCGAATTCTCCTTGTGCGCCGACTGCGGCGGGATGAAGGCGGCCCGGGCGTTCGGCTGGTAGATCGCGGTGGAGCCGCGGGACAGCACCGGCATCGAGGTGACGCCGATCTGCACGCTCTTGGCCCACTCGGCGTAGTCCTCGGCGTCGTCCTCCTCGACGTACAGCGGGTTCAGCGCGTAGGCGTTCAGCTTCGACAGCGTGTGCACCGCCATCGCCAGGTGACCCGGGAAGCTCATGTCGCCCTTGAAGAAGTCGTCCACCGTGGTGAACGTGTTCCCCGGCAACTGCAGGAACCGGTTCATGTTGTGGGCGACTTGCTTCCACTCAGCCGTGGTCAGGCTGACCTTGACGTCCTCCGGCGCCGGCTGCTCGCTGCTGCCGGGCACGAACGGGTACAGGCCGAGCTGGTTCAGCGCCAGGTAGTTGTCCGGGTGCTGCATGAAGCCCTTGTAGTGGTCGATCCCGTCCTGCCGGGTCAGCGACTTCGCGGTCTTGTAGATGTCGTCGTACGTCGACCCGACCCGGGGGTAGCGGATCCCGAACTTGTCGAAGATCAGCTTGTTGTAGAGCAGCACGTGCTCGTCGATGAAGACCGGGACGCCGTACAGGCCGCCGTCGGAGCGGGACTTGACCAGCTCGACCGAGCCCAGGTTCAGCGCGGACAGGTCGATCCCGGCCTGCTGCACCAGCGGGGTCATGTCCTGGACCCAGCCGAGCGGCTCGAGGTCGCGGTCGATCCGGGTCCGCGGGTCCTCGATGATCAGGTCCGGCACCCGGCCGGCCTTGGCGATGTCCTCGTACCGGATCGGGTAGTCCCAGGTCGCGTACTTGATCTTCACGGCCGGGAACTTCGCCCGGATCGCGTCGCCGAACACGGTGTCGAAGTACCGGGTCGCCTCCCGGCCGGCGTCGTCGCCGCCGAGCTCGAACGGCTTGAAGTTCACCGCGAAGATGAACAGCTCGTCGTCGGCCACCGAGAACGGCTTGCCGTAGCGGTTCGGGATGTCGACCACACCGGCCGCCGAGCGGGCGCCCGCGCGCGGGACGGCGGACGTGGAGCTGGTCGCCGCCGCGGTGGTGGCGGGCAGCGCGCCGCCGAGGGCGGCGAGGCCGCCGATCAGCGCGCTGTTGCGCACGAACCCGCGCCGGGACATACCTTGCTTGTCGGACATGCTGGGCCTTTCGTAAGGGGCGGTGGCATCAGGCCGAGACGGCGGCGCTGACACCCTTCAGGTCGAGCTGCTCGGCGAAGTGGCAGGCGACACGGCGGCCGCCGACCTCGCGCAGCTGAGGGACTTCGGTGCGGCAGCGGTCCTCGGCGTAGCCGCAGCGCGGGCTGAACGGGCAGCCCGGCGGCACCTTGGACGGGTCCGCGATCTCGCCGCGCAGCATGATGCGGGAGCGCTTGCCACGCGACGCGGGATCAGGATCGGGTACGGCGCTCAGCAGCGCCTCGGTGTACGGGTGCAGCGGCTTGCTGTAGAGCTCGTCCGTCGACGCGCTCTCCACCAGCTTGCCGACGTACATCACCGCGACGTCGTCGGCGACGTGCTCGACGATGCCGAGGTCGTGGGACACGAACAGGTAGGTGAGGCCGGACTCCTCCTGCAGGTCCTTCAGCAGGTTCAGGATCTGTGCCCGGACGGACACGTCGAGCGCGCTGACCGCCTCGTCCGCGACCACCAGCCGCGGATCGGTCGCGAGCGCCCGCGCGATGACCACGCGCTGCCGCTCACCACCGCTGAAGGCGTGCGGGTAGCGATGCGCGTACTCGGCTCGCAGCCCGACCCGCTTCAGCAGCTCGGCGACCTTGTCGTCGATCTCGTCACGCGTTCCTGCCTCCTGCACCCGCAGCGGCTCGGCGATGATGTCGCGCAGCGTCTTGCGCGGGTCGAGTGAGGAGTGCGGGTCCTGGAAGATCAGCCGGACCTCGGCGCGGTACGGCTTCAGCTCCTTCTCGGACAGCTTCGCCAGGTCCACGCCGTCGTACCGGATGCTGCCCGCCGTCGGCTCGTAGGCGCGCACGATGCAGCGGCCGAGCGTCGTCTTGCCGCAGCCCGACTCCCCCACCAGCCCGAGCGTCCGGCCGGCCTTGATCGACAGGTCGACCCCGTCGACGGCCTTCACCACACCACGGTTGCGGGCGAAGAACCCGCTGTGCAGCGGGAAGTGCATGGTCAGGCCTTCAGTGGTCAGCAGGTCGGTCATCGTTCCCCCTCGCCGTACAGCAGACAGGCGACGTCGGTGTCGTCGGCGCGCACCCGCGCCGGCACGGTCAGATCGCACTTGCCGGCCATGAACGCGTCGCACCTCGGGTGGAACCGGCACCCCGACGGGCGTTCGTACGGCGGCGGCACAGTCCCGCGTACGGCGGCCAACCGGCCCTGACCGCGTTGGCCGAGCCGAGGGACCGAGCGGACCAGCGCCTGCGTGTACGGGTGCTTCGGATCGCTCAGCACCGAGAGGGCCGGCCCGTGCTCGACCACTTCGCCGAGGTACATCACGGCCACCTCGTCGGCCACCTGCGCGGCGACGCCGAGGTCGTGGGTGATCAGCATGATCGCCATCCCCAGCTCCTGCTGGAGATCCTGCAGCAGGTCCAGGATCTGCGCCTGCGTGGTGACGTCCAGCGCGGTCGTCGGCTCGTCCGCGATCAGCAGCCGCGGCCGGCAGGCCAGCGCCATCGCGATCATCGCTCGTTGCCGCATGCCACCACTGAGCTCGAACGGGTACGAGTCGACCCGGCGCTTCGCGTCCGGGATGCCGACCCGGCCGAGCATCTCGATCGCCCGCTCCCGGGCCTCGGCCTTGCCGAGGTTCTCGTGCAGCCGGACCGCCTCGATGATCTGGTTGCCGACCGTGTGCACCAGGCTGAGCGAGGCCATCGGCTCCTGGAACACCATCGCGATGTCCGACCACCGCACCTCGCGCAACCGCTTGTCCTTCGCGGCCAGCAGGTCCAGCGGGTCGTCCGACGGCTCGTCGCCGTACAGCAGGATCTCGCCGCCGACGATCCGGGCCGGGCGCTCGACCAGGCGCAGGATGGACCGCGCGGTGACGCTCTTGCCGCAGCCCGACTCGCCGACCACGGCCAGCGTGCGGCCGCGCCGTACGGTCAGGCTGACGCCGTCGACGGCCTTGACCACGCCGTCGTCGAGCTCGAAGTGCGTCCGGAGGTCTCGGACTTCCAGGAGAGGTTGCACGAGGTCCTCCTACTTGTAGGGATCCGCGGCGTCGCGGAGGCCGTCGCCGACGAAGTTCATGGCCAGTACGACGACCACGACCGCGAGACCTGGTGTCAGCAGCCAGGGAGCGGTGGCGACCGCGCGGATGTTCTGCGCGCCTTCGAGCAGCACACCCCAGCTCACGGCCGGCGCCTGCAGGCCGAGGCCGAGGAAGCTCAGGCTGGTCTCGCCGAGGATCATCCGCGGCACCGCCATCGACACCGACGCGATGATGTGGCTGGCGAACGACGGCACCATGTGGCCGACGATGATCCCGCGCTGGCCGACGCCGTCCAGCCGCGCGGCCATCACGAGGTCCTCCTCGCGCAGGCTGAGGAACCGGCCCCGGACGTCGCGGGCCAGCCCGGTCCAGCCGATCAGCGACAGGATCACGGTGATCGCGAAGTACCTGGTCAGTGGTCCCCAGCTGTCCGGCAGCGCCGCCGACAACGCCATCCACAGCGGCAGTGTCGGGATCGACATGATGAACTCGATGACCCGCTGGATCGCGTTGTCGATCGGCCCGCCGAAGTACCCGGAGATGCCGCCGATCAGGATGCCGAGCACGAAACTCGCGGCCACCCCGACCAGGCCGATCGACAGCGACACCTTGGCGCCGTGGATCAACCGGGACAGCAGGTCGCGGCCGGACTGGTCGGCGCCGAGCAGGAAGAACGGGTCGCCCTTCGTGGTCGGGCCGATCAGGTGGATGTCGGACGGGATCACGCCGAGCACCTTGTACTCGTCCCCGCGGACGAACAGGCCGACGTCGACGATCTTGTTCTTGTCGACGGTGAAGGTCTGCTCGAACGTCTCCTGGTCCCGGGTGGACGAGTAGCCGTAGACGAACATGCCGTGCTCGGTGGAGAGGTGCACCCGCTGCGGCGGCGCGTACGGCAGGGACGTGTGCGCGGAGTCGCTCGCGGCCGGCGCGAAGAAGCCGGAGAAGACCGCGATGAAGTAGATCGGGAGCAGCACGATCGCCCCGATCAGCGCCAGCCGGTGCTTGCGGAACTGGCGCCACATCAGCCGCCACTGCGGCAGCGCGCCGTGGTCCCGCAGGCTCTTCACCACCTCGGGTTCGGCCTGCGGCGGCGGTGCGGGCTGCTCCTGGATTGTCTGAACCATCAGGCCCTATCCCTTCGACAGCCGGTGTCGGATCCGCGGGTCCCACCAGGCCAGCGCGAGGTCGCTGAGCATCGTGCCGATCACCGTCAGCGCGCTGAGGATCAGGACGAAACTGCCGACCAGGTACATGTCCTGGCTCTTCACCGCGCCGAGCAGCAGCGGGCCGCTGGTCGGCAGGCTCATCACGACCGACACGATCGTCTCGCCGCTGATCAGGCCGGGCAGCAGCCAGCCGACCGTGCTGAAGAACGGGCTGAGCGACATCCGGACCGGGTACTTGAGCAGCAGCTTCCACTCCGGCAACCCCTTGGCCCGCGCGGTCGCGACGTACGGCTTGTGCAGCTCGTCGAGCAGGTTGGCCCGGGTGATCCGGATCAGCCCGGCGGTGCCGGCAACGCCGACGACCACGATCGGCACCCAGAGGTGGGATATCAGGTCGATCAGCTTGCCCAGGTTCCAGGCGGCGTCGGCGTACTCGGGTGAGAACAGCCCGCCGACGCTCTGGCCGAAGTACCGGAACCCGATCCACATCATCACCAGCGCGAGCATGAACTCCGGCACCGCCATCCCGATGAAGCCGAGGAAGGAGGCGACGTAGTCACCGGGCGAGTACTGCCGCAGCGCGCTGTAGATGCCGATCGGGAACGCGATCGCCCAGACGAACAGCAGGCTGCCGATCGACAGGAAGATCGAGAGCATGACCCGGTTGCCGATCAGGCTGGACACCGACTGGTTCCAGGCGAACGACTGGCCGAGGTCGCCGTGCAGGACCACCCCGGAGATCCAGGTCCAGTACTGCACGATGAACGGCTTGTCGAGGCCGTAGTGCCGTTTCAGCTCGGCGATCTGCGAGTCCGGGATGTCCTGGCCGCGGGCCTCGGCGTTCGCGATGACGGTGGTGGTGTAGTCGCCCGGCGGCAGCTTGATGACGACGAAGGTGACGAACGAGATCGCCGCCAGCGTCACCACCATCCAGAGCAGCCGCCGGGCGAGGTAGCGCAGCATCTATTGGCCGATCGCGAACTGCTCGGGGTGGACGATGCCGGGGGCAACGGCCTCGATCATCTTGTCCGGCACGTTGTGGAAGTCGTTCTTCGCGATGCCGTAGGTGTTCGGGACGCTGCTCAGGCCGATGTAGTAGAACTGGTCGGCCGCGATCTGCAGGATCTGCTTGCCGAGGTCGAGCGTCTTCGCCGGGTCCGGCTCCTGCCGGCCCTGGGTGAACAGCTCGAGCTGCTTCTTGACCTCGGCCGGCGGCTCGACACCTTCTTCGCCGTCGGACTGGTACCACTGCGCCCAGCCGATGCCGTACCGCGCGCTGCCGTCGTTGGTCGGCACCCAGTAGTGGTCACCACCGGTTCCGGTCGGCAGCACGAAGGTGCCACCGGTCCAGGTGCCGGCGTCGTGGTCGTTGGCCTTGACCCGCTCCTTGGCGAGGTCCTCGCTGACCGCCTGGGTCCGCAGCTCGACGCCGACCGCACGCCAGCGCTTCTTCACGAACTCGATCGCCTCGACGTGGTCCGGGAAGGACTCGCTGACCAGCACGGTGACCGACACCGGCTTGCCGTCCGCGCCCAGCCGGCGGCCGTCGGCCGCCTTCTTCAGCCCGGCCTTGTCCAGGTGCTCGTTGGCCTTCGCCTCGTCGAACTCCAGGTACTGCGTGGCGAGCTGCTCGTTGTAGTACGGCGAGTCCTTCGGCGGAGCGCAGTTCCACGGCTCACCCTGGCCGGCGTACACCGCGTCGATGATCTCCTTGCGGTTGATCGCGTACGACAGGCCGATCCGGAAGTCCTTGTTCGCGAACAGCGCCCGCTTGACCGGGTTCTTGTGGGTCTGGTTGAGGCCGATGATCATCGTGTTCGTCAGCTGGGTCGGCACCTCGAAGATCCGGTAGCCGCCCTTGTCCCGGTTCTGCGCGACGACCGGCTTGTTCTGCGCGGTGCCGAAGTTGCGGTACTGCATGCCGAACTCGCCGTTCATCACCTTCAGCAGCTCGACCTGCGCGTCCTGCACGACCTCGACCCGGCAGGCGTCGATGTACGGCAGCTGCCGGCCCGCGTCGTCGACCTTCCAGTAGTACGGGTTCCGGGTCAGGGTGACCGCGGAGCCCTTGCCGAGCGGGGTGACGACCTTCCACGGCGCCAGCGTCGGCTGGTCCGGGTTCGTCCACGGGTTCTGCTTCTGCGAGAACAGGTCCGTCCAGCTGCCGACACCGGCCTTCTTCGCCAGCGCGTTCGCGTTCGGGTTGTACTTGAGGTGGAACTGCTGGAAGTAGTGCTTCGGCAGCAGCATCCCGTAGGCGCCCTCGCGCAGGAAGATGCCGTCGGCGATCTGGATGATGAGCGACGGCTGCGGCGCGGTGTAGGTGAGGGTGACGGTCCGCTCGTCGGTCTTCTCGATCTTCGCGATCTTGCCGGTGTCCGGCGAGGCGAAGGCGTCGTAGATGCCGTCCGGGTGCAGCCCGGCGTCGCACTGCACCTCGAGCAGCGTGAACAGCAGGTCGTCCGCGGTGCAGGGCTTGCCGTCGGACCACTTCAGGCCCTCGCGGAGCTTGAACGTGATCACCTTGCTCTCGGCATCGACCGTGAACTCGGCGACGTTGCCTTCCATCTCGTCGTACCCGGGCTTGCCGGTCTTGTCCGGCTTCCAGCGGACCAGGGGCTCGTACGCCAGGGCGTTCCACAGCCACTGGGTGTCCTCCTGGGTCAGCATCGCCGAGCGCCAGGTGCCGCCGAACACCGCCTTGCCGGCTAGCGGCTTGATCACCGGCGGGTTCTTCGGCAGCCGCTCGGCCAGCGGGGGCAGGGTGCCCTTGTCCACCAATGCCTTCAGCATCGGCGACTCCAGCTGATCGGCCGTCGCGGCCTGGGCGCCGGTGCCGGCGGGCTTGGTGTCGAAGAAGCTGCAGCCCGGCACAGTGGCCGCCACCAGCATCCCGAGCCCGCCCTGCAGCACCCGTCGCCGGTCGACCTTGCGTAGTTCCTGGGACATCGTCACTTTCCTCACTGCTCGACCGTGATGTTGCTGAACTGCGCGGTCCCGTAGTCCACGAGGCCGTTGTCCTCCTTGCCCCCGTCGACCGCGAAGCCGATGTAGAAGGTCCGGCTCGGCATCGCGATCCGCTCGTAGCCGAACCGGTCCCACTTGACCTTGTCGGTGGAGATGCCATCTGCAATAGCTATGAAGGCCTCGAACTCGACCTCCCTCGCCTGCGGGCGCTCCCGGCGGAGCAGCCGCAGCCAGTACTGCTTGGTGGGATCGAGGTACTCGTCCTCGGTCCACGGCCAGGGCCCGACACTCGGCGACGGGCCGTCGGTCTGGATCCGGATCGCCTGCGCCTTCATGCCGCCGTCGTCGGTGACCCCGGACACGCCGCCGTCGTCGCCGACCGTGCCGGTGCCGCCGGCCACGCCGAACCCGATGCCGCCGTACATGAACGGCGCCGCCTGGTCGAGACTGTCGCGGATCATCAGGCCGGCGGTGAGTCCGTTGGCCACCTTGGTGATCTTGTCCAGCCGGGCGGTGATCTGGGCGACCGAGCCGGCGCCGCCGACCTGGAGCCTGCGGTAGACGTAGTGGAAGTTGCTGCCGCGCCCGAGGATCCGGCCGGAGCCCTTGACCGTCAGGATCCCGCCGTCGAGGCTGCCCGAGCCCGGCACCGGCGGCTTGCCGATCGCGGCCGACGTCCAGCCCGGCGTGCCGGACTGCAGGTTGACGTGCACCGGCACCTGGGTCGACTGGGTCGCCGTGCCGTTGCGGTCGGTGGCCCGGGCGGTCAGCCAGTAGGAGCCGTCGGCAACGTTCTTCCACTCGATCCGGTACGGCGCCTCGGTCGCGGTGCCGATCAACTGGTCGCCGTTGAAGAACTCGACCATGGCCAGCTCGCCGCCCTTGTCCGCAGCGGCGGACGCCTCGACCGTGACGGTCGGCGCCGTCCGCGCCGCGACGACCTCGTTGAACGCCGGGCTGGTGATCCGCACCGTCGGGTTGCCGACCGGGTCGGGCACGATCGAGTTGAGGTAGTTCTCCAGGTAGGTGTAGCCGTTCGGCGCGATCTTCTGGGCGTCGGACGGGTCGTTGGGGTCGAGGCCATTCGCCTTCTCCCACCAGTCCGGGATGCCGTCGTGGTCGGAGTCGACCGGCGCCTCGGTCTGCGCCAGCACCGGGAAGCCGCCGACCTCCTTCTGCGAGTTGATCAGTCGGCCGGTGCCGTTGCGGGCGTCGTCGACGATCCGCGCGTCGGCGGCGTCGCGTCTCGGCAGGATGGCGCCGGCGTTCTTCAGCACGGCGTCGTACGCCTTGGCCGCGGACTGCGTCTCGAGCTCGTCGGCGAACGGCAGCGGGCGGGGCAGCTCGTTGATGCCGCCGATCGGGTACCGGATGCCGCGCCGGTTGTGCGCGGTGACGTCCGGGTGGCCTTCCACCTGGTTGCCGGAGACGTGCCACTGGCCACCGCGGTTCGCGCTCAGGATGACCGGGGCGACCTCGCCCAGCGTGCTCGGGCCGGGCTTGTAGTAGTTGCCGACGATGTTGATGCCGTTGGCCCACTCACCGCCGTACACCGAGGTGTAGCCGTGGTCGTAGACCACGTTGTTGCGGTGGTCGACCTCGAGGTTGATGTTCTCGGTGTAGCCGAACCGCGGCTGCCGGCCGCCCTGGTGGGCGATCAGGTTGTGGTGGTAGGTGTTCCGCTCGCCACCCCAGATGCCGCCGTACCCGTGCCGGTTCTTCGGGTGCGCCGACAGCGCGAGACCCTCGGCGATGATGCACCACTGGATGGTGACGTCGAAGTTCCCGTACGGCGACAGGCACTCGTCGACCGCCCAGCTGAACGAGCAGTGGTCGATGATCAGGTTCCGGATCTCCGGGCTGACCGAGCCGGGCACGTTGGTGTTGAAGGCGTCGTCGGCGGCCGCGTTGCGGTCGCCGAGCCGGAACCGCAGGTAGCGGATGACGATGTCGTGCGCACCGCCCTTGATGCTGGTGCCGCGGCCGGAGACGCAGATGCCGCCGCCGGGGGCGGTCTGGCCGGCGATCGTGAGGTTGTTGCCGGCGATCTCCAGGCCGGTCTCCAGCACGATCGTGCCGGACACCCGGAAGACCACGGTGCGGTTCGAGCCGGAGACGGCGTCCCGCAGCGAGCCGGGGCCGGAGTCGTTGAGGTTGGTGACCTCGTAGACGGTTCCGCCGCGGCCGCCGGTGGCCCACTTGCCGGCGCCCTCGGCGCCGGGGAAGGCCGGAACCTTGTCCTCCGTGGACACGGCCTTCGCGGCGTGCGCCGGAACCGTGATGCCCAGGGAGGCGGCGGCTCCGACGGCGGCGGAGGTGGCGACGAACCCGCGACGGGTCCAGCCGGTGGATGCTTCGGTCATCGTCCATGCCTCGCTTTCGGCAGGGGGGCGGCTGCTGACCGGGCCAGATTCTGAATATCTAGTCAGCTTCGAATGGAACGACGGCCTCATGGTCACGGAGGTTACGAGGCGATGTCAAGAGCATGACACCCGGTTTCCGCAATCGTTTGCAGCCGGAGACTTCCGTGGCGGCAATCGTTTGCACCGAACCCTTGCCTGCAACTCGTTTGCAGTGGTTGGCTGTCGGCCATGCCTCTTGAGTCACTCCCGCTTGGCGCTGTGCGGATCACCGGTGGGTTCTGGCGGGACCGCCAGGAGATCAACCGGAACTCGACGATCCCGGCTGCCGCGCGGCGGTTGGAAGAGGCCGGAACGTTGCGGAACCTGCGACGGGCCGCCGGGCAGGAGCCGATCGGTGACGGGTTCGCGGGGAAGCTGTTCGCCGACACCGACGTCTACAAGTGGCTCGAGGCGGTCGCGTGGGAACAGACCCGGCTCCCGTCGACCGAGCTCACCAACTGGCAGACCGCAGCGAGTGCGCTGGTCGCGTCGGCGCAGGAGCCGGACGGGTATCTCAACAGCTACGTGCGACTGGCCCTCGACGGTGAACGGTTCGGCGACCTGGAGAAGGGCCACGAGCTGTACTGCGCGGGCCATCTGCTGCAGGCGGCCGTCGCGCAGTCACGCGCGACCGGGGATCGCACGCTGCTGGAGGTCGCCACCCGGTTCGCCGATCTGCTCTGCAAGACCTTCGGGCCCGGGCGGCTCGAGGGGATCGACGGTCATCCGCTGATCGAGATGGCGTTGGTCGAGCTCTACCGGGAGACCGGCACGGCGTCGTACCTGGAGTTGGCGTCGTACTTCGTCGAGGCCCGAGGTCACGGGCTGTTGCAGCCGCCGGGACACCACGGGCCGGCGTACTTCCAGGATCACCTGCCGGTGCGGGAGGTGCGGACGCTCGCCGGTCATGCGGTGCGGGCGTTGTATCTCGCCGCCGGCGCCACCGATGTCGCGGTCGAGACCGGCGACGCCGAGTTGCTGGAGGCGCTGCAGGCATCGTGGGACACGATGGTCGAGAGTCAGCTGTACCTGACCGGCGGCGCCGGGTCGCGCTGGTACGGCGAGGCCTTCGGCGACCCGTTCGAGCTGCCGCCGGATGCGGCGTACTGCGAGACCTGCGCGGCGATCGCCAGCGTGCAGTGGAGCTGGCGGCTGCTGCTCGCGACGGGTGACAGCAAGTACGCCGACCTGATCGAGCGGACGCTCTACAACGCGGTGATCTCCGGCGTCTCGTTGAGCGGCGGCGAGTTCTTCTACGTGAACACGTTGAAGGTCCGTCAGCACGCGTTCGCCGACGACCAGCGGTCCGCGGTGGCAGGACGACAGCCCTGGTTCGGTACGGCGTGCTGCCCGCCGAACGTGATGCGGACACTCTCGTCACTCGACCAGCTCGTCGCGACGTCGGACGACGACGGGGTGCAGGTGCACCTGTACGCGCCGGCGTCGGTACGAGCGGAGTTGCCCGCCGGCAAGGTCGGGTTCGAGGTGGAGACGCAGTACCCGTGGCACGGCACAGTCACGGTCCGGGTGACCGAGTCACCTGATGAGCCGTGGACGCTGGGGCTGCGGATTCCGGCGTGGGCTGAAGGTGCAGTGATCACGGTGAATGGTGCTGAGGGACCGTTGCGGCGCCGGTGGTCTGTGGGCGACGAGGTGGTGCTGCGGCTGCCGGTGGAGGCACGTCGTACTGCGCCGGACGATCGGATCGACTCGGTGCGGGGTTGTGTGGCGATCGAGCGTGGGCCGTTGGTGTACTGCTTCGAGCAGCTCGACCAGGACGTCGTACTGGATGAGACGGCTGTGCTGGCTGGGGAGCTGGTCGAGCAGGAGCGGCCGGAGTTGCTCGGTGGGGTGACTACCGTCGAGGTGCCGGCGCGAGGCGGGACGTTGACAGCAATCCCCTACTACACGTGGGCGAATCGGGACGTCGGTCCGATGACCGTGTGGATCGATGCCCGTTAGGTTAGTCCGCGGCCAGGCGTTCGGCGACCGTGCGGTCGGTGATGAGGACGTCGACCCAGCGTCCGAGGAGCGCTGCGCGGATGGCGGCGTACTTGCGCATGCCGCCCGCGACGCCGACGCTGCGGACGTCGTCGCTGCGCACCTGAGCTGCCGACAGCCCGAGCACGCGCTGGTCGAACTCGGACCGGATCGGTTTGCCCTCGTCGTCGAAAAACCGCAGGCAGATGTCGCCGACCGCGCCCTGGTCCTGCAGCACCTTCTGCTCCTCGGGGGTCATTGCGTTACCGCTCTCCCGGAGCAGCGGCGACGGCTCCAGGCTGCCGATCCCGACCAGCAGCAGGGTCAGCCGGGACCAGGCCTCCATGACCTCGCTGACCACCGGGTCCTTGACCAGCGTCCGCTTCGCACTCACGCTGCCTACCAGACCCGGCACCGGCAGCAGCACCGGTGCGGCGCCGGTGAGGTCGGCCAGCCGGCCGATCAGCCGGGCGGCGCGTGCCTGGGCGGCCGGGTTGCCGACGCCGCCGAGCACCTGCACGACCTCCTCGGCGACCTGCGTCGGCCGCGGTGTCATCGACTCGACGGTCGCGAGCAGCGTGGAGCTCCACGACGAGATGCCGATCCGGTCACCGCCGGTGAGGGTGGTCTCCAGGTACACCGCGGCTGCCGCGCCCAGCGCCGGGATGATGTGCGCGTCGTCCTCACCGCTGGCGTCGACCACGATCACCTCGCGAAGTCCGTACCGCTGCTCGACCGCGTCCTCCAGCTCGGTGTGCACGCCGCCCGGCGGGATGACGACCGTACGCACGATGCCCGCCACCACGGCCTGCTTCAGCAACCGGGACACCCGCGGCTGCGAGATGTGCAGCTGCGCGGCGATCTGCGGCTGGCGGACACCCTGCTCGTGGTAGAGCTTCGCGACCTTGGTCAGCAGCCGCAGGTGATCCGCCGACGGCTGCCGCCGGCCGACCGGTCGCGGCCCCTGTCCCGCACTCGCCGTCGTCATGCTCAGCATGCTAACTGCATCGGAAGGATGTAATGACGTACTACGAAGACCCTGGGCCCGGGTACGGCGTGCTGCCGGCGCGGGCTGCTGTGCGTTCCGACGTACCGTCGATCTGCCTGAACGGGACCTGGCGGTTCCGCTACGCGGAGTCGGTGGGCGAGGCCGGGTTCGAGCGGCCGGACTTCGACGACTCGGGCTGGGACTCGATCCCGGTGCCGTCGAGCTGGCCGATGCACGGGTACGGGCGGCCGATCTACACCAACCAGCCGTACCCGTTCCCGGTCGATCCGCCGTACGTGCCGGACGAGAACGGGACCGGGGACTACCGGCTGGAGTTCGACGCGCCGTGGGACGGGCCTGCGGTACTGCGGTTCGAGGGGGTCGACTCGTGTGCGCGGGTATGGCTGAACGGCGTGGAGCTCGGGGTGACGCGCGGGAGCCGGCTGCCGAGTGAGTTCGATGTGAGTTCGGTACTGCGGGTCGGACCGAACGTGCTGGCGGTGCGGGTGCATCAGTGGTCGTCGGGGAGCTACCTCGAGGACCAGGACATGTGGTGGCTGCCGGGAATCTTCCGGGATGTGACACTGCTGGCGCGTCGGTCGGTGACCGACGTGTTCGTGCATGCGGACTACGACCACCGGACCGGCGCTGGGACGTTGCTGGTCGAGTCCGTGCCCGGTGCTGTGGTGCGGGTGCCGTCGCTGGGGCTCGAGTTCGCTGCTGGTGAGTCGGTGACGGTGGCTGACGTGGAGCCGTGGTCGGCGGAGATGCCGCGGTTGTACGACGCTGTGGTCGAGACGCCGGATGAGCGTGTCTCGCTGCGGATCGGGTTCCGGACGGTGGCGATCGTGGACGGGGTGCTGACGGTCAACGGGCGGCGCGTGCTGTTCCACGGGGTGAACCGGCACGAGCACGATCCCGTGCTGGGTCGCGTCGTACCGGAGCATCGGTTGCGGCAGGAGCTGCTGGTGATGAAGCAGCACAACCTCAACGCGATCCGGACGAGCCACTACCCGCCGGACACGCGGTTGCTGCAGTTGTGCGACGAGCTCGGGTTCTGGGTGATGGACGAGTGCGACTACGAGACGCACGGGTTCTTCCTGCTGGGGTGGCGGGGGAATCCGGCCGACGATCCGTCGTTCGAGGCCGCGTCGGTGGATCGGATGCGGCGGCTGGTGGAGCGGGACAAGAACCACCCGTCGGTGATCATGTGGTCGCTCGGGAACGAGGCAGGTGTCGGGCGGAACCTGACCGCGATGGCGGCGTGGACGCGGGACCGGGACCCGTCGCGGCCACTGCACTACGAGGGTGATCTCAGCTGTGCCGACGTCGATGTCTACAGCCGGATGTACGCCTCGCACGCGGAGGTGGAGGCGATCGGGAAGCGGGCCGAGAAGCCGCTGGATGATCCGCGGCTGGACGCGCGGCGGCGGGCGATGCCGTTCGTCCTGTGCGAGTACTCCCATGCCGGGGGCAACGGTCCCGGCGGGATACCGGAGTACGAGGAGCTCTTCCACCGCTACGAACGCTGCCAGGGCGGCTTCCTCTGGGAGTGGATGGACCACGGCATCCTGCGGCCCGACGGGAGTTATGCGTACGGCGGCGACTTCGGCGAAGAGCTGCACGACGGCAACTACGTCCTCGACGGCCTGGTCTTCCCCGACCTGACGCCCAAGCCGGCCCTCCTCGAGGCCCGCAAGGCTTTTGAACCTCTCCACTTGCGCGTCTCCGAGAACGTCCTCCACCTCACGAACCGGTACGACGTCGCAGACACCAGCCACCTGTCCCTGCACTGGGAACTGACCGACGAGGGCGAGCCAGTCGCCCGCGGGACGCTGGACATGCCGGTCATCGCCTCCGGAGCCGAGGCAACCGTGGCACTACCCGACCTCCCCACCCCCCTCCAGAACCGCGAACGCTGGCTGACAGTCCGAGCCGTACTACGTGACAACACCCCATGGGCTTCTGCAGGCCACGAAGTAGCCTCCACCCAGACCCAAGTCGCCCCCGCCAGTGCGCCGACCTCCTCTTCTACTCCCGCCGTTCGGCCGGGACGGCCGGACGGTGAGGGGATCTCGTTGGGGCCGGCGGTCTTCTGCGCGCGGAGTGGGCGGCTGGTTCGGTTGGAGGGTTGGGACGTGGAGCATGTGCCGTTGGAGTTGTGGCGGGCGCCTACCCAGCACGACGCGCGGACTTGGGATGCGACCACCTTGGACCGAAAGACCCGATGGGCGAACGCCGGGCTGCATCGGCTGCGGTATCGGACCGTGGCGGTGGAGGTCGAAGGGGACGAGTTGGTGGTGCGGACGATGGTCGGCGCGGCCGCGACCGATGCCCGGGTGCTGACGACCTACCGGTGGACCTCCGACGGCAAGCGGCTGGCAGCCGACGTCGAGGCCGAGCCAGTGGGTGAGTGGACAGTCCCGTGGGCTCGCGTCGGGCTGACGCTCGGGCTGCCGCCGGGGTTCAGAGAGATCACATGGTTCGGGTTGGGCCCGGGACAGGCCTATCCGGACGCACGGGCAGCGGCGAGGGTCGGGCGATACTCGGCGACCATCGAAGAGCTGCAGGTGCCGTTCATCTACCCACAGGAGAACGGCGCGCGGGCCGACGTGCGCTGGGCCGAGCTGTCGGGGACGGCAGGAAGACTCAGGCTGACCGGAGACCCGCACCTGGGTCTGACGGTACGACGCTGGACCATGACCGACCTGGCCGCCGCCAATCACCGAGAAGACCTCACGCCAAGCGACCGCGTCTGGGTGACTCTGGACGCGCTGCAGCACGGGCTAGGCAGTCCGACGAGCGGCGCACCGATCCTCCCGCCGCACGATCTCCAGCCCCGAGCCCACCGCTTCAGCTTCAGTTTGGGAACGTGAGCCAGGTGCCGGCCAGCGGCTGCTGGCCGATGCCCGGCTTCGAGTAGTCGCAGACACCACCCGGGAAGATCCGCACCAACCGGTTCCACTGGGCGTCGGTGAAGCCGGGGTACTCGCCGCGTTCCGGAGCACGCAGCCGGCACTTGATCACATCCGCGGCGACCCCGGCTCCCGCGACCTCCCGCGGGAACGACGCCGACGGGAACAACTGCTCACACCGGGACGCAGGATCCCGGTCCAACGGCTGCGCGATGAACCCGGACGGTCCCCTGCAGCCCTCCACCAGCAACGTCGGTCGCGCAGCCTCGATCTTCTCCAGCCGCGGCCGGGACGAGTCGTCGGCCGCCAGCGTGGTCAGCCACTCGTCCAGCGAGTCGACCGCGTGCTGCAGCAGCGGGCTCGCCGTACTGAACGGCCCGTACCGAGCGTCCTCCAGCAGGCTCACCTGGTTGGCCGACGTCCCGTTCGCCTTCTCCAGCCGCGCCCGCATCGAGAAGGTGTGGTAGCGGACGTGGATGTCTCCGTAGGCCTGGTCGTCGAAGTACGCGCGGTAGTCGATGATCGGCACGTCGGCCAGCCCTCCCCCGCCGCTGGTCAGCCGCCCGGTCCGGTACGCCGTACGCACCGCCTGCGGATCCGCCACCGTCCGGGCCGGCACCAGGTTGGCGTCGGCGTCGAACCCGCCGACGTACTCGTTCAGGTCGAGGAACTGCGCGGCCGTGATCACCCCGGACCGCAGCACCCCGAGCCCGTACTGCACGCCGACGTTGTCCAGCGGTCGCCGCGCGAAGCCGGTCGCCGGGTCGGCGCCGTACGCGTTGATCGCGTGGTCGAACACGTCGCACCGCACGCCGCGCGGGTGGGTCTCCGGGTCGTAGCGCTCGGCGGCCGGGACGATGTCGCAGTTTCGCCGCGGGTCGATCCGCCCGGCGCTGACCGCCATGCTCGGCAGCGTCGCGTACGTCGCGAACCCGGCCACCTGCCGCTTCTGCTCCTGCGTCCAGGCGGCGTTCGACCGCGAGGTGAAGTAGGAGTCCAGCAGCCACGCGTCGCTGATGAACGTCACAGTGCCGAACCCGACGTCCGGGAACGAGCAGCCGGCGATGATGCCGTCGAAGATGCCCGGGTAGTTGTCGGTGATCTGGTGCGCCTGGTACGAGCCGCCCGAGCAGCCGAAGCCGACGGTGTACTCCGGCCGCCCGTAGTGCTCGACAAAGAGCTCCTTCGTCATCATCGCGGACTCAGCAGCGGTCAGGTCGTTGCAGTTCTGGCCGAAGACGTTCAGCGACGACGACATCAGCGCGTACCCACGGCCGAGCAGGAAGGCGTCGGTCACCCCGCCGGTCGTGCTGCCCGAGCGGTACCACCCGCCCGCGCAGCCGCCGCCGAGGGTGAAGATCGCCCGCCCGTTCCAGCCCGCCGTACGCCTGGTCGGCCGCGGCTTCGGCTCGCGCAGCGGGTCGTGCAGCATACTGGTCTGGACCACCGCCCGGTTGGCGCTGCCGGTCTCCATCCGGACGATGAACGGCGCGTTCGCGTCCGTGCGCCCAAGATCGGCCGGGTACGACGTCGCGCCAGCCGGCCATGTGGCCCACGCACCCGCCGTCGTCCGGTAGAAGTAGTCCACCCGCGGCTTGATCGTGCAGTCGGCGTCGAGCGCCTCGCCGAGCGTGCCGCCGATCACCGGGACGGTGAACTTCGCGGTCTCGCAGACGAACGGTTGCTGGTGCGGACCGGAGAACACCGGCCCTTGCCGCGGGTGGTTGCGGACGTCGAGGGTGGTTCGCTCGTCGCCGGCCTGGGCCCGGAGGGTGTTCGCGCCCAGGCGCATGCCCCCGACCAGACCGGTCAGACCGTGCTCGTCGGCGGTGAACGCCGAGGTCACGTCGTTGCCGTTCAGCGTCACCTGCACCCGGTCGGCGCCGCGGGGCACGTCGACGTGCACGAGCGCGTCACCTCCGGTCACCTTGTCCGGGCGTCCGGAGAGCACCTCCAGCTTGAGCTGCCGGGTCGCGGTGGCCGGAACCGCGGGAATGAGCAGGAGGACAACGAGGACGCCGGCGAGCAGACCGACGGCTCGGGTGCGATCGACCTGGCTCACGGGCCAAACGTACCCAGCTTCGGCGTCAGAACCGGGGTCCTGCCGGAGTGCCGCGGGCAGACCGGTGCAAACGTCAGTGGTAGGTCTGGCTGCTGGGTGGCGCGGACTCCATCCAGGCGAGGACGCCGGTCAGGGCTTCCTCGGTCATCGCGAAGTGGACCGTGCGGTCGTGCAGCTTCGCATCGACGATGACGTGGCCGGCGTACGTCACGAGGGGCTCGTTGCCCATCGGGCGCCGGGTGGTGACACCTTCCAGCTGGCGGCGGTTGACGACGAGCTTCGGCCACCAGGCGAGGCTGAAGACGCGGAACCACTGCAGGTCGTCGCCGACGTACCGGGCCAGGCCGAGCGCCCAGCCGCGGCCGTGCTCCTTCTCGGCCAGCTGCAGGCTGCAATCGAACGTGCCGCCGTCCCTGGACAACCAGCGACGACGGCACGCGAAAGCGATGACCAGCAGTACGGCGGCAAGCAGACAGACCCCGACGACATCGAGGACTATCCGCATACCTTGCGACCCCATTTCCGGTGCCCGAACTCGGTACTGCCCCGGGCACCCCGGAGAACCGTACTGTCAGTGACGATATTCGATTTGTCCGATTATGGCAGGTACGTTCAATCCACCTTCTCGGCGGCCCGCACCCTTGCCTCGGCGAGGCGGAGGTCTTCCTGGGCGCCCTCGGTGTCGCTACCGGTGGCCAGGGCCCGCTCCAGGTCGCGGCGGGCCTCCTCCAGGTCGATGTCGTGCCCCATCTCGGCGTTCTCGGCCAGGATGGAGACCCGGTCGTTCGCCACCGAGATGAAGCCGTCCGGCGCGGCCGCGACGAAGTACTCGTCGTCTACGGTCCGCACCTGGACGGTGCCACCCTGCAGCAGGCCCAGCAGCGGCGCGTGGCCGGGCAGGATACCGACGTCGCCGTCCGTGGTCCGGGCGATGACGATCTTGGCCTGGCCCTGCCACACCGTCCGCTCGGCCGCGACCAGCGCGACCTCGAGGTGCTTGGCAGAATCGTCGGCCATCTCAGTTGTCCTTCTGCAGCTCGGCCCACTTGCGCTCGACGTCCTCGAGCGAACCGACGTTGAAGAACGCCTGCTCGGCGATGTGGTCGCACTCGCCTTCGGTGATCTTCTTGAAGGACTCGATGGTGTCCTTCAGCGGCACGGTGGAGCCCGCGATGTTGGTGAACTTCTCCGCCATGTAGGTGTTCTGGGAGAGGAACTGCTCGATCCGGCGCGCGCGGGCGACGGTGATCTTGTCCTCTTCCGAGAGCTCGTCCACACCGAGGATGGCGATGATGTCCTGCAGCTCCTTGTTCTTCTGCAGGATCTGCTTCACCCGGACGGCCACGTCGTAGTGCTCCTGGCCGATGTACTGCGGGTCGAGGATCCGCGACGTGGAGGTCAGCGGGTCGACGGCCGGGTACAGACCACGCGACGCGATGTCGCGGGAGAGCTCGGTGGTCGCGTCGAGGTGGGCGAAGGTGGTCGCCGGCGCCGGGTCGGTGTAGTCGTCCGCGGGCACGTAGATCGCCTGCATCGAGGTGATCGAGTGACCCCGGGTCGAGGTGATCCGCTCCTGCAGCACACCCATCTCGTCGGCCAGGTTCGGCTGGTAACCGACCGCGCTCGGCATCCGGCCGAGCAGCGTGGAGACCTCGGAACCGGCCTGGGTGAACCGGAAGATGTTGTCGATGAACAGCAGCACGTCCTGCTGCTTCACGTCGCGGAAGTACTCCGCCATCGTCAGCGCCGACAGCGCGACCCGCAGGCGCGTGCCCGGCGGCTCGTCCATCTGGCCGAACACCAGCGCGGTGTCCTTGAAGACGCCGGCCTCTTCCATCTCGTTGATGAGGTCGTTGCCCTCACGGGTCCGCTCCCCCACCCCGGCGAACACCGAGGTGCCACCGAAGTTGTGGGCGATCCGGTAGATCATCTCCTGGATCATGACGGTCTTGCCGACACCCGCACCGCCGAACAGGCCGATCTTGCCGCCCTGCACGTACGGCGTCAGCAGGTCGAGCACCTTGATGCCGGTCTCCAGCATCTCGGTCTTCGACTCGAGCTGGTCGAACGACGGCGCCTTGCGGTGGATCGGCCAGCGCTCGGTGATCTCGAACTCGGACTCGTCCTGGTTCAGGCACTTGCCGGTGACGTTCCAGACCCGGCCCTTGGTGACGTCGCCCACCGGGACCGAGATCGCGGAGCCGGTGTCGCGCACCTCGGCGCCGCGGACCAGGCCGTCGGTCGGCTTCATCGAGATGGCCCGGACGATGTTGTCACCGACGTGCAGGGCCACCTCGAGGGTGATGGTCTGGGTCGCGCCGCCGATGGTCAGGTCGACCTCGAGCGCGTTGTAGATGTCGGGCATCGCGTCAGCCGCGAACTCGACGTCGACGACCGGGCCGATCACCCGGGCGACGCGACCGACACCCGCGGCGCCGGCCTCGTTGTTCTTCTCGGTAACCGTGGCAGTCATCTCTCTCACTCGCTCCCGGCGGTCGCGTCGGCCAGCGCGCTGGCGCCACCGACGATCTCGCTGATTTCCTGGGTAATTTGGGCCTGGCGGGCCTGGTTCAGGTCCCGCGTCAGCTTCTCGATCAGGTCCTGCGCGTTGTCCGTCGCCGACTTCATCGCGCGCTGCCGGTTGGCCAGCTCGGAAGCGGCCGCCTGCAGCATGCAGTAGTGGATCCGGCTGGCGACGTACTTGGGCAGCAGCGCGTCCAGCACGTCCTCGGCGGACGGCTCGAACTCGTACAGCGGCAGGACGTCGTCGGCCGCGGGGGCCTCCTGGCCCTCCACGACCTCCAGCGGCAGCAGCCGGATCACGTCGGTGCGCTGGGTCAGCATGGACACGAACCGGGTGAAGACGATGTGGATCTCGTCCACGCCGCCCTCTTCGGTCGGGGTCAGGAAGGCCTCGATCAGCGCGTCGGCGATCTCCCGGGCCCGGGCGAAGCTCGGGTTGTCGGAGTCACCGGTCCACGACTGCGCGATCTCGCGCTGACGGAAGGTGTAGTACGCGAGGCCCTTGCGGCCGCTGATGTACGGGACGATCTCCTTCTCGTCCTCGCGCAGCAGCGTGTTCAGCCGCTCACCCTCGCGGATCACGTTGGACGAGTAGGCGCCGGCCTGGCCGCGGTCGGAGGTGATCAGCAGCACCGCCGCCCGCCGCGGGTTCGGCTTCTCGGTGGTCAGCGGGTGGTCGACGTTCGAGAACGTCGCCACCGCCGACACGGCACGGGTGAGCTCACGCGCGTACGGACCGGCCGCCTGGGCGCGCTGCTGCGCCTTGACGATCCGGGACGCCGCGATGAGCTCCATCGCGCGGGTGAGCTTCTTGATCGTCGAGACCGAGGCCTTACGCTCGCGAAGCTCCCGCAGACTGGCTGGCACGGTCGATCAGCCCCGCTTCTGCCGGACGATCTGCTCCTGCTCGACGTCCTCTTCGTCCATCGCCTCGGCCGGCGCCTCGCTGCCGACCAGCAGCTGGCCGTCGGAGGTCTGGAAGGTCGGCTTGAACGCGTCCAGCGCCTCGGTCACGGCCGCGGCCGCGTCGTCGTCGAACTGGCCGGACTCACGGACGGAGTCGAGCACCTTGCTCTCCCGCCGCAGGTAGTCGAGGAAGTCACGCTCGAAGCGGAGCACGTCGTTGGTCGGGACGTCGTCGAACTTGCCCGTCGTGCCGGCCCAGATGGAGACCGTCTGCTCCTCCACCGGGTACGGCGAGTACTGCGGCTGACGGAGCAGCTCCACCAGCCGCTGACCGCGGTCGAGCTGGCGGCGCGAGGTGGCGTCGAGGTCGGAGGCGAACATCGCGAACGCCTCCATCGCGCGGAACTGGGCCAGGTCCAGCTTCAGCGAGCCGGAGACCTTCTTCATGCCCTTGACCTGCGCGGCGCCGCCGACCCGGGACACCGAGATACCGACGTCGATGGCGGGGCGGATGTTGGCGTTGAACAGGTCCGACTGCAGGAAGATCTGGCCGTCGGTGATCGAGATGACGTTGGTCGGGATGAAGGCCGACACGTCGTTCGCCTTGGTCTCGATGACCGGCAGACCCGTCATCGAACCGCCGCCGAGCTCGTCGGACAGCTTCGCGCAACGCTCCAGCAGGCGGCTGTGCAGGTAGAAGACGTCACCCGGGTACGCCTCGCGGCCCGGCGGGCGGCGCAGCAGCAGCGACATCGCGCGGTACGCCTCGGCCTGCTTGCTCAGGTCGTCGAACACGATCAGCACGTGCTTGCCCTGGTACATCCAGTGCTGGCCGATGGCCGAGCCGGTGTACGGCGCGACGTACTTGAAGCCGGCCGGGTCGGAAGCCGGGGAGGCGACGATGGTGGTGTACTCCATCGCGCCGGCCTCTTCCAGCGCGCCGCGGACGGCGGCGATGGTCGAGCCCTTCTGGCCGATCGCGACGTAGATGCAGCGGACCTGCTTCGTCGGGTCGCCCGACTCCCAGTTCGACTTCTGGTTGATGATCGTGTCGATCGCGATCGCGGTCTTGCCGGTCTTGCGGTCGCCGATGATCAGCTGCCGCTGGCCGCGGCCGATCGGGATCATGCCGTCGATCGCCTTGATACCGGTCTGCAGCGGCTCGCGGACCTCCTGGCGGTCCATCACGCCGGCCGCCTGGAGCTCGAGCGCCCGGGAGCCCTCGAGGTCCTTGATCTCGCCCAGGCCGTCGATCGGCTTGCCCATCGGGTCGATGGTGCGGCCGAGGTAGCCCTCGCCGACCGGCACCGACAGGACCTGCCCGGTCCGGCGGACCTGCTGGCCCTCCTCGATCCCGTCGAACTCACCGAGCACGACGACACCGATGTCGCGGACGTCGAGGTTCAGCGCGATGCCCTGGGTGCCGTCCTCGAACTCGAGCAGCTCGTTCGTCATCGCCGAGGGCAGGCCCTCGACGTGCGCGATACCGTCACCGGCGTCGACAACCGTGCCGACCTCTTCCCGGCTGGTTTCGGCCGGTTGGTAGGTGTTGACGAACTGATCCAGGGCGTCCCGGATCTCCTCCGGCCTGATCGTGAGCTCAGCCATTGTGTTTCCTGCTTCCTTTGACCCTTGCTGGCCTGTTGTGGCTCTAAAGGCGTTCCGACCCCTAGCGCCGCTTATGTCGTTAAGAGCCGTCAGCCCGCGATGCGCCGTTGCGCCTCGTCGAGCCTGGCCGCGATGGTTCCGTCGATCACTTCGTCGCCGATGTCCACCCGGACGCCGCCGACCACGTCGGGGTCGACGATCACGTTCAGCTGGATCTCCCGGCCGTACTGCCGGCCGAGCGCCTCGGCCAGCCGGGTGCGGTCGGCCTCGGTCAGGTCGGTGGCGACCCGCACGGTGGCGATGCTGGCGTTGCGCCGGGCCGCCGCAGCGACCTGGAACGACCGCAGCGAGGCGGCGAAGCTGCGGCCCCGCCCGTCCACCGCGCGCTCGGCCAGCCGCACCGTGGTGGCGTCGGCCTTGCTCTGCAGCAGGCCGCGGATCAGCTCCTGCCGTGGCGCCAGCGGGATGTTGCGGTCGCTCAGCTTGTCGCTGAGGGCCCGCTCCACCGCGACCACGCGCTCCAGCCGGAACAGCTCGTCCTCGACGTCGTCCAGCTTGCGCCGGTTGTCGGCGGACGCCATCTCGGCCTCGACGCTGATCAGGTCGAGCGCGTCACCGAGGTCACGGCTGGAGACCCAGCGGCCGGCCACCGCGGCGGTCAGGATCTCCAGCGCCTGGGCGGAGATCTTGCCGCTGAACAGCTGCTGGACCAGGCCGGTCTTCGCGTCCGCCGGGCGGGCCGGGTCGGTCAGGGCGCGCCGGAGCGCGCCGTTGCCGTCCAGCACCTTGGCGACCGAGAACAGCTCGGTGCCCAGGTCGTCGGAGACGGTGACACCCGCCAGGGCCTCCTCGGCCCGGGCGAGTGATTCCTGCGACGCGCCGCGCATCAGCCGTCCGTTCCGACGGCCTGACGTGCGGACTCCGACGCCTCCAGGTCGGCCAGGAAGCGCTCGACCGTACGGCGCTGGCGCGCCTCGTCCTCGAGCGACTCACCGACGATCCGGCCGGCCAGGGTGGTGGCCATGTGGCCGACCTCGCTGCGCAGCGAGGCGACCGCCTGGGCCCGCTCGGCGTCGATCTGGGTCCGGGCGTGGGTCACGATGCGCTCGGCCTCGGCGTTGGCCTGCTCACGCATCTCCGCAATGATCTGCGCACCCTGCTCACGCGCGTCCTCACGGATCTTCGCAGCCTCCTGGCGGGCCCCCGCCAGCTGCTCGTTGTACTTCTCCAGGGCGGCCTTCGCCTCGGCCTGGGCCTGCTTGGCCTCGTTCATCCCGCCTTCGATCGCCTGCGTCCGCTCGGCGTAAGCCTTCTCGAACTTGGGAACGACGACCTTGGCGAAGGCGATGGCCAGCAGGACCAGGAAGACGAAGCCGAAGATGATCTCAGCGGTGTGCGGCATCAGCGGGCTGGGGCCCTCGGCCGCAGCCTCCGTGAGCGGGAGCACTAACGTCGTCATGTCTGGGTCCTGTCAGTCAGGGGAACGGGTCAGCCGCGGAAGACGAAGGCGAGGGCGATACCGATGATCGCCAGAACCTCGGTCACACCGAAGCCGATCCAGGCGATCGACTGCAGCTTGCTCTGAGCCTCGGGCTGCCGCGCCGTGCCGTTGATCACGGCGGCGAAGATCAGACCGACGCCAACGCCCGGGCCGATCGCGGCGAGGCCGTAGCCCAGAACAGCGATGTCACCGGTGATTTGCAGAGCGATGTTGCTCATTGCGGTGTGTTCCTTTCGGTACGGATAGGGGCTATCCGGGTTTCCGTTACTACGGGTCTATGGGTACTGCGTTCGGGTGGTGCGGATCAGTGCTCTTCGGCGATCGCACTGCCGATGTACTGCGCGGTCAGCACGACGAAGATGTAGGCCTGGATGCACTGGACGAACAGCTCCAGCCCGGCGATCGCCAAGCCCATCAGCAAGGTGATGACACCGACACCTGCCAGCGCGATGCTGCCCGAGTGCAGCAGCATGTACTCGCCGCCGAGCACGAACACCAGCAGCAGGATGTGGCCGGCGAACATGTTGGCGAACAACCGCAGGCTCAGCGAGATCGGCCGCACCAGGATGTTCGAGATGAACTCGATCGGGATCATGAGCGGCATCAGCCACATCGGGACACCGGCCGGCATCGTCTGCAGCTTGAAGTAGCCCAGCACACCGTGCTTGCGGATGCCGGCGCCGTTGTAGATCACCCAGGTCATGATCGCGGCGACGTACGCCCAGCCGACGTGGCTGAAGGTCGGGAACTGGACGCCGGGCACCGACGCGGCCACGTTGTTCAGCAGGATGAAGAAGAACAGGCCGCACAGGTACGGCACGTACTTCATGTACTCGGCGCTGCCGATGGCGTCGCGGGCGATCGAGTTGCGGACGAAGTTGTACCCGAGTTCACCGGCGAACTGCAGCTTGCTCGGCACCACCGCGGCCTTGCGTGACGCACCCCAGAAGAACCAGACGATGACGACCACCGTCAGCGCGGCGACCAGCACCGGCTTGGTGAACCACTCGACACCCGAGAAGATGGGCGGAAGGTTGAAGTCTTCTGGACCGGGTGGGTTGAACTCGGTCGAAACGCCGGCGATCACCGGGTCTCCTCTCGCGTCGTGCTCAAGTCGGACGCCTTGTGGCAAAGGGCAGGGCGGCTCAGGGCATGGCGGTCAACAACGTCAGACCCGGCAAGGATCAGGACCGCGACCCGTACCGGAAGTGCAGCATCAGGATGGTGAGCCCGGCACCGAGGACGATGCCCACCGGGAGTAAGAACTGGGTGCCGAGCAGGCGATCCAACCCGAACCCGATGCCGCCGTACACCACGACACCGCCGATCAAGTAGGACAGGACCCGCCAGCCGTCGCCCGCGTTCGGGGGTGATGGCTTCGGATCCTGATGCTCGCTCATTGGCACCCGAAAGGTACCAGGAGGCAACAGACCCGGTCACATCGGTACCCGTTACGTGCACCACAACCGGGCGGTGCTTGATGATGAACTCACTCCGCTCGTTCATGCCGCTACCCAGGGTGCTCATGCGGTCACTTCCCCGTCCAGGTCGTAGATCGGGATCCGCAGCCGGGACCAGGCCCAGATCTCGCCGGCCATCCAGCCCATCACCACGACCAGCGCGCTGATGCCGAGCACGGTCAGATTCACGTGCGTGGCAAGGCTTTCGGAGTTCAGGGCGAGGGCCAGCAGGCCGCCGAAGATCGCGATCCGGCCGGTGTACGACGCCATCGCGACCGCGAGCTGCGTCGTCGGGGAGGTGCGCCGGGACAGGTGCAGCGCGAGCAGGCCCGCGCCGGAGAAGAGGACCACCGTCAGCAGGCCCAGGAGTGCGCCCCACAGACCCTCGATGCCGGCGGCGACGGTGGAAACGGCCGCCGCGTTCACGCCGACGACGAGCGCGGCGACCAGCGCGCCACGCAGCATTGCCAGCGCCGGGTGCCTGGTTGCCTGGCCGGCGACTTTCGGACTCTGAGCCGAGGAAGCCATCTGGTGGTTCCGTCCTGCTGGCGACCGGGTCTCGCGGCCCGGTCGTCGGGTGGGCGGGGTCAGGGGTGTCGCTGTTCTTTGCTGGTGCTTGTGAAAACTAGCACAAAGTCTGCACGGTCAGCAAAACGAGTCCCCTGCCGCTGTACAGGCACACCCTATCGCCAGGCCACCTGACCGAGTGGTCTGGTCCCGCCAAGAGCGTGCTCAGACCTTGGCGAGCGGTTTGCGGGAGCGGCGGCGGGGGAGGCCGGTGGTGAGCAGGACCGCGGTGACGGCGACGGCCAGGACGATGAGGGCGGTCCACCAGAACAGGACGAGGCCCAGCACGACAACGCCGTACGCGATCAGGGCGGTCCAGAGGTACATCAGGAGGACGGCGCGGCGGTGCGAGTGGCCGCGTTGCATGAGGCGGTGGTGCAGGTGGAGCTTGTCGGCGGCGAAGGGCGAGCGGCCGGCTTTGGTACGGCGGACGTAGGCCATCGTCAGGTCGAGCGCCGGGATCGCCAGGACCGCGATCGGGAGGATGAGCGGGAGCAGTGCGGGCAGCAGGCTGGAGCCGCCGACCTCGTAGGGCACTGCGTTCGGGTCCATCTGGCCGGTCAGGCTGATCGTCGACGCGGCCAGCATCAGGCCGATCAGCAGCGCGCCGGAGTCGCCCATGAACACCCTGGCCGGGAAGAAGTTGTGCGGCAAAAAGCCGAGACAGGCGCCGGCCAGCGCGACCGTGATCAGGGTCGAGGTCGTCGCCCGGTCGAGGTTCTGCTCGACGTTCAGCAGGTAGGAGTAGGTGAAGAACGCGGTCGCGCCGATCGCGGTCACGCCGGCCGCGAGGCCGTCCAGGCCGTCGACGAAGTTCACCGCGTTGCAGGAGACGAGCAGGATGCCGGCGGTCAGTACGGCGAGTTGCGCGGGCGGCGGCGAGACGACGCCGCCGGGCAGCGGCAGCCAGTACAACTGGATGCCCTGGACAACCATCACTCCGACCGCGAGGACCTCCCCGGCCAGCTTGGTGATCGCGTCCAGCTCGTACAGGTCGTCGACCACGCCGACGGCGCAGATCACCACGCCGCCGATCAGGATCGCCCGGGCGTCGTGGGCGACCTGCAGGCTGTCGCCGAGGAACGGCAGGCTGGAGGCGACCGCGAAGGCGGCGATCAGGCCGCCGAGGATGGAGATCCCGCCGAAGTACGGGATCGGGACCTTGTGCACGTCCCGGGCCCGGACCTTCGCGACGGCGCCGTACCGCAGTGCGATCTGCCGGGCCACCCCGGTCAGCAGGAACGTCGTGGCCATCGCCACGAACAGGACCAGCAGGTACTCGCGCACTAGTCTGCAGGCCTCACATCAGGGTCGTCCGGCTTCTTCTTGTCATTGTCGTCTTTCGACGGCGCTGCGTCCTTGGGCGCTTCGTCGTCTTTCGACGGGGCTGCGTCCTTGGACGCTTCGTCGTCTTTCGACGGCTCTTCTTCCTTGGACGCTTCCAGCGGTTCTTCGGTTGGCTTCTCGCCGGAATCCTGGTCGGCTGTGACTTCAGGCACGACTGCTCGGAGCTGAGCAAGCGACAAAGCACCGAGGCGTACGACGTGGGGCGTGTCGCCGGTGATGTCGACGATGGTCGACGGCTGCCCGCCGGTCGCCGTACCGCCGTCAAGGTAGACCGCGACCGAGTCCTGCAACTGCTCCTCGGCGTCGTACACATCCAGCGCGGCCGGCTGGCCGCTGAGGTTGGCCGAGCTGACCGCGAGCGGCCCGGTCCGGGACAGCAGCTCACGGGTGTTCTCGTGGTCCGGCACCCGCAGCGCGACGGTGCCCTGGGTCTCCCCCAGGTCCCACATCAGCGACGTCTGCGCGTGGCAGATCACGGTCAGCGGCCCGGGCCAGAACTCCTGGCAGAGCTTGCGTCCCGATTCGGGGACGTCGGTGGCGAGCGCGTCCAGCGACTCGACCACCGAGATCAGCACCGGCGGTGGCATGTCGCGGCCCCGGCCCTTGGCGTCCAGCAGCCGCTGGACCGCGTCGGCCTTGAAGGCGTCCGCGGCGATCCCGTAGACGGTGTCGGTCGGAAGGACGACCAGGTCGCCGGCCTCGATGGCGTCCACGGCCGCGCGGTAGGCCGGTGCCAGCTCGTCGCCGGTGAAGTCGAAGCGCTCACTCACGCACCGAATCGTGCCACTCACCGCCCCGCCCACTCCACTCGGGCTCCCGCAGGCCCGAGTTGACAAATGATTGTCAGCTTCCCGGCACGGTCGCCCAAGACGTCCTTAGGATCCCCGACATGACTGTTTTGAATTGCCGGGCCTCCGGCGCCGGCGGGTCATGGGGCTGGAACTCCCGGCCTTCCCTCGTCCCTCCAGTCGCTTCGCTCCCTCCACTCCTCAGTCCAGGCCGGGAGGCCCCATGACCCTGTCGCGGGATTTCCTGACCGGCCTGCCGAAGGCCGAGCTCCATGTCCACCACGTCGGGTCCGCCTCGCCGCGGATCGTCGCCGAGCTCGCCGCCCGCCACCCCGAGTCGCCGGTGCCGCGGGACCCGGCCGCGCTGGCGGAGTACTTCGAGTTCGACGACTTCGCGAAGTTCATCGAGATCTACCTGACCGTCGTCGACCTGATCAAGACGCCCGACGACGTCCGGCTGCTGACCTACGAGATCGCCCGCGAGATGACCGCGCAGAACCTGCGGTACGCCGAGCTGACGGTGACGCCGTACACCTCGGTGACCCGGGGGATCGCGGCCGAGGCGTTCTGCGAGGCGATCGAGGACGCGCGGGTCGCGGCCGAGAAGGAGCTCGGCATCACGCTGCGCTGGATCTTCGACATCGCCGGTGAGGCCGGGCTGCCGGCCGCCGACGAGACGCTGCGGATCGCGACGAAGATCCGACCCGAAGGGCTGGTCGGGTTCGGTCTCGGCGGTCCGGAGATCGGCGTGCCGCGGCCGCAGTTCCAGCCGCACTTCGAGGCCGCCATCGCCGAAGGGCTGCGCAGCGTGCCGCACGCCGGCGAGACCACCGGGCCGGACACGATCTGGGACGCGGTCCGGGTGCTGAAGGCCGAGCGGATCGGCCACGGCACGTCGACCATGCAGGACCCGGCCCTGGTCGAGTACCTGGCCGAGCACCGGATCCCGCTCGAGGTCAGCCCGACGTCGAACATCGCCACCCGTGCGGTCGCGTCGTACGACGTCCACCCGCTGCGGGCGATGGTCGAGGCCGGCCTGGTCGTCACGATCAACTCCGACGACCCGCCGATGTTCGGCACCGACCTGACCAACGAGTACGCCGTCGCCGCGCAGCTGCTCGACCTGGACCAGGCCGGCGTCGGCGAGCTGGCCAAGACCGCGGTCCGCGAGTCCTTCGCCGAGGACTCGGTGAAGAGCGCGTTGATCACCGAGATCGAGGAGTACGTCGCCAAGTCATAAGCCAGGTCATAGGCCAAGGCGTAGACAATCGTTTGCCGGTGGCCCCGTCCGCACGCGAGACTGCGCAGTGTGACCGGATCGCTGCGGATCGAGCTGCTCGGGCCGCTCCGCGTCGAGGTGGACGGCCGGGTCGTGGAGGCGGGGCCGCTCCGGCAACAGGCTCTCCTCGCGGTGCTTGCGCTGCGAGCCAACCGGACCAGTACGGCGGAGGAGCTGTTCGACGCGGTCTGGGCGGACCGGCCGCCGGCGAGCGGTTTGAAGGTGTTGCCGCCGTACATCTACCGGATCCGCAAGGCGCTCGGAGTGGACGGGCTGCTGGAGCGGACACGCGACGGCTACCAACTGCGGCTCCCCGCGGGATCCGTCGACCTCGACGACTTCGAGGCAGCCGCGCAGCAGGCTGAGGCGTCGCGTGCCGCCGGTGATGTCGATACTGCTGCGGCCGCCTACGCGCGAGCGCTCGACCTCCACCGCGGTGAACCGCTCAGCGGCCTGCCGGGCCAGTACCTGGCGGCGCAGCGCGTCCGGCTGACCGAGCGCCGCTACAAGGTGCTGAGTGATCGGATCGACCTAGACCTCGAATGCGGTCGCCACACTGCGGTTGTGGCCGAACTGGTGGCCGCAGTAGCCGACCGGCCCCTCGACGAACGGCTTGCCGGCCAGCTGATGCTCGCCCTGTACGCCGGTGGCCGCCAAGCCGAGGCGTTGAACGTCTATGCCCGGACGCGCGACACCTTGGTCGAGCAACTCGGAGTCGAACCGGCCCCGGAGCTCCGTGCCACGCACCAACGGGTCCTCCGCAACGAGCCGCAACCGCAGCAGACGCGTGACGAGCTCCCGTACCAAGACGCCGCCTTCGTCGGCCGGGAAGCAGAGCTGGCCGCATTGGTCGCAGCACTGACTCCCACTGTCCGGTCCGCTCCCCCGGTCGTCGCCATCGACGGCATGGGTGGCACCGGCAAGACCGCCCTGGCTGTCCGCGCCGCCCGCGAGCTGGCCGACGCTTACCCCGACGGTCTGCTCTACCTGCAGCTCCACGGACACACACCAGGCAGACAGCCGCTCGCTGTCGCGGCTGCGCTGGACCATCTGCTCGGCAGTCTCGGCATCCGACCAGATCGCATCCCGCGCGATCCGGACGGGCAGGCGGCGATGTGGCGGTCGGAGGTCGCCGGAAGACGAGTGCTCGTCGTACTGGACGATGCACTGAGTAGCGAGGTGCTGCAGCCGCTGCTGCCGGGCACGCCCAGCTGCGGTGTCATCGTGACGAGTCGGCGCCAGCTCACCGGGATCGACGCCGGCACTCGACTGCCCCTCGCCGTACTGGATGAGGTGGACGCGGCAGCGCTCCTCACGGAGATCATCGGCGCCGACAGGGCACAGGCCAGGCAGCAGGCGACACATGAGCTGGTGCAGCGGTGCGGTCACCTGCCGCTGGCCATCCGGATCGCGGCCGCGCGGCTGCGGCACCGCCCGGCCTGGACAGTCGAGCACCTCAACCAGCGTCTGTCCGCGCAGGAACGGCGGCTCAGCGAGCTGGCCGTCGACGGCCGGCGGCTGGAGTCGGCCTTCGCCTTGTCCTACGAGTACCTGAGCGACGAGCAGCAGCGGATGTTCCGCTACCTCAGCCTGATGCCCGGCCGCGACGTCGACCAGTACGGCGCCGCCGCGCTGGCCGGGGTCACTCCGGAGGCCGCCGAGCCAGTCCTCGAAGAGCTGGTCGACGCCAACCTGCTGCTGCAGCCGGCCGCCGGCCGCTTCCAGTTCCACGACCTCCTGCGCGCCTACGCAAGCCAGCTGAGCAAGCAGTACGACGAGGACGCCGTACGACGAGCCGCCAGCGGCCGCCTGCTCGAGTACTACCTCAGCACGGGCCACCGAGCCGTCTCCCAGATCACCAAGCTCCGCTACATCGACATCAGCGACCGGCAGCCCATCCCCGGGCCGGAGCTGGCTTCGTCACAGCAAGGACTCGCGTGGGGTGACGTGGAGGGTGGCAACGTGCTGGCTGCCGTCCAGCAGGCGGCCGACGGCGGCTGGGACGAGCGGAGCTGGCTGATCGCCGCCGGCTTCGCGCGGTACTTCCATGAACGCGGCCGGGTCAGCGAACGCGAGACTCTGCTCGCGCTCGGTCTCCAGGCCGCGCGCCGACTGGGCGATCCCATGGCGCAGGCGTCCGTGCTGCACGTGCTCGGGATCTTCAGCAAGGTGCAGTCCGGTCCGAAGGTCAGCCTGGAGTACCTGCGCGCCGCCGTCGAGCTGTTGCCCGACGACGCCGACCCGGTGCTGCGCATCCAGGTATTGATTGCCTTCGGCAACACCATCGGGATGATCGATCCCGGTACCGAGTCGACCGCGGCGCTGACCACCGCGCTGGAGCTGGCGCGGTCGATCGGCGACGACCGGATCGCCGGTCACGCCCTGACCGAGCGTGCCATCAAGGAGGCCGCCCGGCACGACTACCGGCAGGCGTACGAGTCGTACAAGCTGGCGATGGCCATCGCCAGGGCGCAGGACGACCAGACCCTGCAGCCGCACATCCACAACGGGACGGCCGAGGTGCTCAACGCGCTCGGCCGCCATGACGAGGCCATCGAGAGCGTCCGGCAGGGACAGGACATCGCCGATCGGGTCGGCATGCGGCACAGCCGGTCGGACGCGCTGATCCAGCTCGGCATCGCGCACCGTGCGCTCGGCCGCCTGGACGAGGCGCTGGAACTGCATGAGCAGGCGCTGAAGGTCGCGCTGGAGGTCGGCTCCCGATTCTCCATCGACGAGTCACGCATCGAGCTCGGCTACAGCCTGCTGGCCGTCGGCAGGCCGGACGAGAGCCGTGCGATGTTCGATGCGGTTCTGCAGGACTCGCAGGCCGAGCATCAAGCTCTCACCGCTGCGCGGGTTCTCGAAGGACTTGCAGCGGTCGCGGAGGCCGCCGGCTCCTACGAGCAGGCAGCGGCCTTGCTGGACGAGGCCCTGCGACGGCTGGGGTCGCTGACGCCGCTGTACGCCGCCGAGCTGCGACAACGCCGCACATCGATCATGCGGTCGGCCTAGTTCGGGTTCTGGCGGTCGGCGTGGTTCTCTAGGTGGGGTGCGCACAGTTCCACGGGTGGTGGCCGTGCTCGGGCTGTTGCTGGGCGTGGCTGCCTGCAGCGATGAGCCGGGAGCCATAGCACCCCCTGCTACCTCACCCACACCGTCGGACAGTCCATCGACGAGCACTCTCCCTCCCCCGCCGGCTCATGGTGACCTGCCGCGCGGTGGGCGCACGATCTTCCCGAAGCACCAGCTCGTCGGGTACGTCGGCCTGCCCGGCTCTCCCGCGCTCGGCCCACTCGACAAGGACCTGGACACCAAGGCGGCCCGGCTGGAGAAGCTGTCCCGTGCGTATGCCGCCGGCCGCACACCGCTGCCGGTGATGGAGCTGATCACCGTGGTCGCGAAGGCGGCGCCCGGTAAGGACGGGATGTACCGCGGCCGGCTGCCGGACGCGAAGATCCAGGAGTACCTGACGGTCGCCCGCAAGCACCGGATGCTGCTGCTGCTCGACGTCCAGCCCGGCCGGGCCAAGATCCTGCCCGAGGTGAAGCGGCTCGAGCGCTGGCTGAAGGAGCCGGATGTCGGGCTGGCCTTCGACCCGGAGTGGGCGGTCGGGCCCAACCAGGTGCCCGGCCGCGTCTTCGGCCGTACGACGGGCGCCGAGCTCGACGGCATCGCGTCGTACCTGTCGGGGCTGGTGCAGACGCACAAGCTGCCGGAGAAGGTGTTCGTGTTCCACCAGCTGTCGCCCCGGATCGTGACCGGCGAGCAGGCGCTGAAGAAGCATCCGGGCGTGGTGACGATCAAGTCGGTGGACGGGATCGGGGCCGCCGAGGACAAGCTGGAGACGTGGGGCAAGCTCACCCGGCGGCTGCCTCCCGCGGTGCACACCGGCTTCAAGCTGTTCCGCGTCGAGGACGCCCGGCACGGCCCGGTGATGACGCCGGCCCAGGTCCTCGCGCTGAAACCGCGCCCAGAGTTCGTCGTGTACGAATAGAGGATGCGGATAGCCTTCGCCGTCGCCGGTGGCCCGGGAGCAGGATCTGGCCAGGCCTAGATCCGGCGGCCCGTCGCGAACCGGTGGCGGCCGGCGAGGTCCAGCTGGTCGCGGACCTCGGTGAACAGCCCGGTCGCGGCGAATACCGCCGGCGCCGACTCGCCCTGAACGTCCGCGTGCTCGCACGCGAACCAGCCGCCGGGCTTCAGCAGCCGGCCGGCCGTCGCCGCGACGACCTTGATCTCGTCGAGGCCGTCGTCACCGGACCACAACGCCAGCGCCGGGTCGTGGTCGCGGACCTCGGCGGTGACCGATTCCCACGCAGTCAAAGGGATGTACGGCGGGTTGGAGATCACCGCATCCACCTGGCCGTCGAGCTCGGGCAGGCAGCCGTCGATATCACCCTCGTGCAGGACAGCACCGGTCCCGGCCAGGTTGCGGCGAGCCCAGACGCAGGCCTCCGGCGACAGCTCGACCGCGTGCACGACGCTGTCCGGGCGCTCGGTCGCCACCGCGCCGGCGATCGCGCCGGAGCCGGTGCACAGGTCGACGACCAGGGGCGACTCGACGTCGGCCAGCTTGTCGAGGATCCAGCCGACCATCACCTCGGTTTCCGGGCGCGGCACGAAGACACCGGGTCCGACCGCGAGCTCCCGGTAGCGGAAGGCCGCCGTACCGGTCAGGTGCTGGAGTGGCTCACGGGCGGCTCGGCGGGCGATCAACTCGTCGTACGCCTGTAATTGAGCGTCGGTCGGCTCGGCGAGGTTGAGGCGGCTGGACCCGGTGACGAAGGCGAGCAGCTCGGCGGCGTCGAAGTCGGGTGAGGCGACCCCCGCCTCCCGCAACCGAGCCGCCGCCTCGGCGACAACCACCTTCCCGCTCACTTGGAGTCGACGGCCTCGAGGCGGGCGGCCAGGTCGGCGTCGGTGAGGGCCTGGATCACCGGTGCGAGCTCGCCGCCGAGGACCTGGTCCAGGTTGTGCGCCTTGTAGCCGACGCGGTGGTCGGAGAACCGGTTCTCCGGGAAGTTGTAGGTGCGGACCCGCTCGGACCGGTCGACGGTCCGGATCTGCGACCGGCGCGCGTCCGACGCCTCCTGGTCGGCGGCCTCCTGAGCGGCCGCGAGCAGCCGGGCGCGGAGCACGCGCATGGCCTGCTCGCGGTTCTGCAGCTGGGACTTCTCGTTCTGCATCGACACCACGATGCCGGTCGGCAGGTGGGTGATCCGGACCGCGGAGTCGGTCGTGTTCACGCTCTGCCCACCCGGCCCGGACGACCGGAACACGTCGATGCGCAGGTCGTTCTGGTCGATCTCGACGTCGACGTCCTCGGCCTCCGGCAGCACCAGCACGCCGGCCGCGGAGGTGTGGATCCGGCCCTGCGACTCGGTCACCGGCACCCGCTGGACCCGGTGCACACCGCCCTCGAACTTCAGCTTCGCGTACGGCGCCTCGCCCGGCTCCGGCGTGCCCTTCGCCTTCACCGCGACGGTGATCGACTTGTACCCGCCCAGGTCGGACTCGGCCGAGTCGAGCACCTCGGTCTTCCAGTTCTGCGACTCGGCGTACTTCAGGTACATCTTCAGCAGGTCGCCGGCGAACAGCGCGGACTCGTCGCCGCCCTCACCGGCCTTGATCTCGAGGATCGCGTCCTTGTCGTCACTCGGGTCGCGCGGGACCAGCAGCAGCTGCAGCTTGTCCGCCAGCTCCTCGCGGCGGGCCGCCAGCTTGGTGGCCTCGTCGGCGAACGCCGGGTCCTCGGCCGCCAGCTCCCGGGCCGCCTCGATGTCGTCGCCGGTCTGCAGCCACTCGTCGTACGTGCGGACGACCGGCGCCAGCGCGGCGTACCGCTTGCCGACGCGGCGCGCGTTGGCCTGGTCGGAGTGCAGCTCCGGATCGGACATCTGCCGCTCCAGCTCGGCGTACTCCGCCTTCAGCGTCTGAACCGCCTCGAACATCGCGCACTCCTCCTCTCGAAACATCCAGACCGCGCCCGCCCCGCGCGAGGGGGTGCGGGTGGCGAAGCCCCCGCCCGCGGCAAGCGGAGCGCCGCCGCACAACGCGCGAAGGCGAGGTGGCCTGCGCTGTCCGCAGGCACACCTCGCCCATCGCCTTCGCCAACTACTTCTTGGCGTACCGCTTCTCGAAGCGGGCCACCCGGCCACCGGTGTCGAGGATCTTCTGCTTGCCGGTGTAGAAGGGGTGACACTGCGAGCACACGTCGGCGTGAATGACGCCGTTCTCCGCGGTCGAGCGCGTCTGGAACGTGGCGCCACAGGTGCAGGTCACCGTGGTGTCGACGTACGTCGGGTGGATGTCGCTCTTCAAGGGATCTCCTAGGTTCAGGTGCCCCGGGTCGCCCGCGGGCGCGAGCGTGAACCGGAACCGACACACCAGTTTGCCACCCAGGGGCAGCAAACTGGTAATCGAGTGCTTCTAGTTACCGTCGTCGGTACTGCGTGCCCCGCCCGCGGACGGTGTGGTCTTGTTCACCTGCAGCAGGAACTCGATGTTCGACTTGCTCTCCTTGAGCTTGCCGATCAGCAGCTCCAGGGCGGCCTGGCCGTCGAGGGCCGACAGCACCCGGCGGAGCTTCCAGACGACCTGGGTCTCGTCCTTGCTCATCAGCAGTTCCTCGCGGCGGGTGCCGGAGGCGACCACGTCGATGGCCGGGAAGATCCGCCGGTCGGCGAACTCGCGGCGCAGCCGCAGCTCCATGTTGCCGGTGCCCTTGAACTCCTCGAAGATGACCTCGTCCATCTTGGAGCCGGTCTCGATCAGCGCGGTGGCCAGGATGGTCAGCGAGCCGCCGTCCTCGATGTTGCGGGCCGCGCCGAAGAACCGCTTCGGCGGGTACAGCGCCGAGGAGTCGACACCACCGGACAGGATCCGGCCGCTGGCCGGCGCCGCGATGTTGTACGCGCGGCCGAGCCGGGTGATCGAGTCGAGCAGCACGACGACGTCGTGGCCGAGCTCGACCAGGCGCTTGGCCCGCTCGATCGCCAGCTCGGCGACCGTGGTGTGGTCGTCGGCCGGGCGGTCGAAGGTCGAGGCGATGACCTCGCCCTTCACGGTGCGCTGCATGTCGGTGACCTCTTCGGGCCGCTCGTCCACCAGCACGACCATCAGGTGTACTTCGGGGTTGTTCGTGGTGATCGCGTTCGCGAGCGCCTGCAGCACCATCGTCTTGCCGGCCTTCGGCGGCGAGACGATCAGGCCGCGCTGGCCCTTGCCGATCGGGCTGACGATGTCGACGATCCGGGTGGTGAGCACGCCGGGCTCGGTCTCCAGCCGGAGCCGCTCGGTCGCGTACAGCGGGGTCAGCTTGTTGAAGTCCTGCCGCTGCTTGGCGATCTCCGGGTCCGACCCGTTCACGGTGTCGATCCGGACCAGCGGGTTGAACTTCTCCTTGCGCTCACCCTCCTGCGGCTGCTTCACCGCGCCGGTGATCGCGTCACCCTTGCGCAGGCCGTACCGCTTCACCATCGACAGGGCGACGTACACGTCGTTCGGGCCCGGCAGGTAGCCGCTGGTCCGGACGAAGGCGTAGTTGTCCAGCACGTCGAGGATGCCGGCCGCCGGGACGAGGACGTCGTCCTCGCTGATCGTCGGCTCCGGGTCGAACCGCTCGCCGCGGCCGCGGTTGCGGCCACCGTCCCGACCGCTGTCGCGGCCGCCGGTCTGGTTCCCGTCGCGGTTGCGGTCCCGGTCGCGGCCCCGGCGGCGCCGGCGACGGCCCTCGCCTTCCTCGCCGCGGTCGGCCTGGTCCTGCCGGTTCCGCTGGTCGCCTCGGTTGTCGGCCCGGTTGTCGGCCCGGTTGTCGGCCCGGTTGTCGCCCCGGTTCTGGTCGCCGCGGTTGCCGTCCCGGTTCTGCTCGCCGCGGTCGCCCCGGTTGTCACGGTTGCGGTCGCGGTTCTGCTCGCCGCGCTCACCCCGGATGTCCCGGTTGTCGCGGTTCTGTTCGCCGCGGTCCCGGTTGCGGTTCCGGTTGTCGCGGTCACCGCGGTCGTCCCGGTCCTCACCGCGGTCGTCGCCACGGTTGTCCGCACGGCTCTCCGCGCGGTTGTCCACAGCCTGCTCGGCCTTCGGCTCGGCGACGGAGGTGCCGTTCTGCGTGGCGACCGCGGCCGCAGGCGCCTCGGCGGCGACCGCCGGCGCACTGGCAGCCGGCGCACTCGCGGCCGGCGCACTGGCAGCCGGAGCGTTGGCAGCCGGCGCAGCGGCGGCGTCCTGCTCGGCGGCGCCGTTCTGGGCGGTCTCCTTGGCCGCGGCGCGGGTCCGGCGGCTGCCGCCCTCCCGCTTGGCCGGGGCCTTGGCCGCGGGCGCCTCGTCGGCGGCCTCGTCCAGGGTCGGCTGGCTCGTCTTCGGGCGCGATCCGCCCGTCGAGCCACCCGCCTGGGCGGCCTTGATCGCCTCGATCAGCTGGCCCTTGCGCAGTGCGCCGGTGCCCTTGATGCCGAGCGTCCCGGCGAGCTGCTTGAGCTCGGGGAGCAGCATGCCCTCGAGGCCGCCTCCGGCCTTCCGGCGACGCGTCGCGGTGGTGGCCGCAGCGTCGGAACCCGGGGCCGACGAGGTGCCGGCTCCGCTGGAGGCTTCAACAGTTTCAGTCACGTGAGGTCCTTCCCACACGGATCGTCGATGACATGGAAGCCAATCGACCGTTTCATCACCCACGACCGATGCGGTGCCAGCTGTTCCGGCTGCGGCGGTCACGTGGGTACAAGAGGCTCTCGCTCGATCTGAGTCCCCTCGGACATCCCCGGCGCAGGCGGCGCAAGTTCAGATCCACAGGAGGGTCGCCACACAACACAGGGTGCCGGGAGCACAGCCCGGATCGTGACGAGAGTTCACCGATCACCTGGAGGGGATCGGGTGAGTCGAGACTAGCACCACTACGGGTCTTTCTGCTGACTCGAGGGGTACAACGCGTGTCAGTCCCGACTCATTCCCGAACGGCTCAGTGGTCTAGCCCGCCTCCATCGACCAGACCTGTACGCCGACTGGATCGATCCCCAGGTCGTGCCGGGTCCAGCCGTCCGGAGCCGGCGGCGCGCCCCGAAAGAAGCTCTGACCTGCACTTTTACCGGGTGACTGCGGGCCCGATGAGGCAGCGGCCGGATCTGGGCGGCCCAGCACGACCACAGTCGGCCCGGCGCCGCTCACGATCGCCGGCAGCCCGCTCCCCCGCAGCTTGTGCACCAGCGCCAGACTCTCCGGCATCGCTGGCTCGCGGTACTCCTGGTGCAGCAGATCCTCGGTCGCCGTCAGCAACAACTCCGGCCGCCCGGTCACCGCCGCGACGAGCAATGCAGCCTTCCCCGCGTTGGCCGCGGCATCACTGTGAGAAACGACCGTCGGCAGCAACCCGCGCGCCTCCTTGGTCAGCACGCGATTGTCAGGTACGTACGCCGCCGCAGCCAACCCGTCCACGGTGTCGAGTCGCACCGCTCGGCCCGTCTCCCCTTCAGTCCAAGCGATTGTGAACCCACCGAGCGCAGCCGCCGCCACGTTGTCCGGGTGCCCTTCGAGCTCGTTCGCCAGTACGACGAGACGCTCCCGATCCAGCGGTTCACCGGCCAGTCCGTACGCCGCCGCGAGTCCGCCGACGATCGCGGCCGACGACGAACCGAGCCCGCGGCCGTGCGGAATCCGGTTCTCGCAGCGCAAGGTGAACCCGGGCACCGAGGCGCCCAGGGCCTCGAGACCGCGACGGATCGCCTGGACCACCAGGTGCGACTCGTCCAGCGGCACCTCGCCCTCGCCGGCCCCGCTGACCTCGACCGTGACGCCGGATCCACCCGGGGTGACGATCAGGTCGTCGTACAGGGTCAGCGCCAGGCCGAACGCGTCGAAGCCGGGGCCGAGGTTCGCGCTCGTGGCCGGGACGCGGACCCGGACCTGGTCGCACGGCCGGCGGTCGCTGGTGACCTCCACCTTGCTCTCCACTGCCGGCCGGTCAGCTCAGGCCGGCGACGCGGGCGACGGCGTCGGTGTCGGCCGGGGTGACCGGTGACTCCTTCACCTTCGCGTGGTCGAGCGCGGTGTCGATGTCCTTCAGGCCGTGGCCTGTGACGGTGATCACCACGGTCGAGCCGCCGTCCAGCCAGCCTTGCGCCTTCGCGTGCAGCAGACCGGCGACGCCGGCCGCCGATGCGGGCTCCACGAACACGCCTTCGCGGGCGGCGAGCTCACGCTGCGCGGTGAGGATCTGCTCGTCGGTGACCATCTCGATCCGGCCGCCGGACTCGTCCCGGGCGGCCTCGGCCAGCGTCCAGGAGGCCGGGTTGCCGACCCGGATCGCGGTCGCCGCGGTCTCCGGCTTCTCGACGATCCCCTTCCGGACGATCGGGGCCGCGCCCTCGGCCTGGAATCCCCACATCCGCGGGGTCTTCGAGGCGAGCTTGTCCTTCGCGTACTCCTGGTAGCCCTTCCAGTAGGCCGCGATGTTGCCCGCGTTGCCGACCGGCAGCACGTGCAGGTCAGGGGCGTCGCCGAGCAGGTCGCAGACCTCGAAGGCGGCCGTCTTCTGGCCTTCCAGCCGGACCGGGTTGACCGAGTTCACCAGCGCGACCGGGTAGTGCTTGCCGAGCTCGCGGACGATCCGCAGGCAGTCGTCGAACCCGCCGTCGATGGAGACCAGCTGGGCGCCATGCACGATCGCCTGGGCCAGCTTGCCCTTCGCGATCCGGCCGGCCGGGATCAGCACCAGCGGGAGCAGCCCGGCGCGGACGGCGTACGCCGCCGCCGACGCCGAGGTGTTGCCGGTCGACGCGCAGACCACGGCCTTGTCACCGGCCTGCGCGGCCAGCGAGATCGCGACCGTCATGCCGCGGTCCTTGAACGAGCCGGTCGGGTTGTTGCCCTCGACCTTGAGCCAGACCTCGCACTTGGTCTGCTCGCTGAGCCACTGCGCGGCCACCAGCGGCGTCCCGCCCTCGCCGAGCGTGACCACGGGAGTGTCCGCCGACACCGGCAGCCGGTCCCTGTACTCCTCGATCACGCCTTGCCACTGGTGTGCCATTCGCTACTCGCCTTCTACCCGCATCACACTGCTGACTTCCCGAACGATGTCCATGTCACGCAGGGTCTCCACGGTCGCGGACAACGCGGCGTCGGTCGCGGTGTGGGTGACCACCACCAGCTGCGCGTCACTGCCCCGGCCTTCTTGCCGGACGGTCTGGATGGACACGTCGTGCTCGGCGAAGGCGTGGGCCACTGCCGACAGCACACCGGCCTTGTCGGCCACGTCCAGCGACACGTGGTAGCGGGTCACCGCGTCACCCATCGGCCGCACGGCTCGCTGGGTGTACGACGACTCGCCGACCCCCGGCACTCCCTTGAGCCGGTTGCGCGCGGCGGACACGAGATCCCCGAGGACAGCGCTGGCCGTCGGGGCGCCGCCGGCACCACGACCATAGAACATCAGCTGTCCGGCCGCTTTGGATTCCACGAACACGGCGTTGTACGCGTCGCGAACACTCGCCAACGGATGGGTGGCCGGGATCATCGCCGGGTACACCCGGGCGCTGACCGAGTCGCTCGCCTCGTCGAGCTCGCAGATCGCCAGCGACTTCACCACGCAGCCCATCTCGCGGGCCGAGGCGATGTCGGTGGCCGACACCTCGGTGATGCCCTCGCGGTGCACGTCGGCGATCGAAACCCTGGTGTGGAAGGCCAAACTGGCCAGCAGGGCCGCCTTCGCGGCCGCGTCGAAGCCCTCGATGTCGGCGGTCGGGTCGGCCTCGGCGTACCCGAGCGCCTGGGCCTCCTCCAGCGCCTCGTCGAACCCGGCGCCGGTGCTGTCCATCTTGTCCAGGATGTAGTTCGTGGTGCCGTTGACGATGCCCATCACCCGGGTCACGTCGTCACCGGCCAGCGACTCGCGCAGCGGCCGCAGGATCGGGATCGCACCGGCGACGGCGGCCTCGAAGTACAGGTCGCGCTGGTACTTCTCCGCGGCGGCGAACAGCGTCGGGCCGTCCTCGGCCAGCAGCGCCTTGTTCGCCGTGACCACGGAGGCGCCGTGCTCGAGCGCGGACAGGATCAGGCTGCGGGCCGGCTCCAGGCCGCCGATCACCTCGATCACCAGGTCCAGGTCGCCGCGCGACACCAGCGCGTGCGCGTCGGTCGTGATCAGCGCCGGGTCGACCGCGATGTCCCGCGCGCGACCGGGCCGCCGGACCGCGATCCCCGCGATCTCCAGCCGGCCGCCGACGCGGGCGGCGAGATGGTCACCCTGCTCGGTCAGGATCCGCACCACCTCGGTGCCGACCACGCCACAACCGAGCAGGCCTACCTTCAAGGGTTTGTCGTTCACTCCGCCCCCATGTCGAGCAGTAGCAGATCGTCTTCGGTCTCGCGCCGTACGACGACTCGCGTGTGACCGTCCTTGACCGCGATCACCGGTGGCCGCGGTACGTGGTTGTAGTTGCTCGCCATCGACCGGCAGTACGCGCCGGTCCCCGGTACGGCGATCAGGTCGCCGGGACGCACGTCCGACGGGACGAACTCGTCCTTCACCACGATGTCACCGGCCTCGCAGTGCTTGCCGACCACCCGGGCCAGCGTGGGATCGGTGTCGGAGTAGCGGTTCGCGAGCGTGCACGAGTAGTCGGCGTCGTACAGCGCCGTGCGGATGTTGTCGCTCATCCCGCCGTCGACCGACACGTACGTGCGGGAGGCGCCGGCGTCGAGCTCGACCTCCTTGACCGTGCCGACCGTGTAGACGGTGCAGACGGCCGGGCCGACGATCGCGCGCCCGGGCTCGATCGACACCTTCGGCACGTCGACCTGGAACGCCCGGCACTCGTGCTCGACGATCTTGCCCATCTCGGTGGCCAGCTGCGCCGGGTCGGACGGGTCGTCCTGCGTGGTGTAGGCGATGCCGAAGCCACCACCCAGGTCGAGCTCCGGCATGTCCACACCGAGCTCCTCGGAAACCCTTGCGTGCAAGGCGATCACGCGCCTCGCGGCCACCTCGAACCCGGACGAGTCGAAGATCTGCGACCCGATGTGCGAGTGCAGCCCGAGCAGTTCCAGCTCGGCCGCTTCGTTGACTCGGGCAACGGCTTCGAAGGCCGCGCCGGAGGTGATCGAGAAGCCGAACTTCTGGTCCTCGTGCGCGGTCGCGATGTACTCGTGGGTGTGCGCCTCGACGCCGGCGGTGACCCGGATCATCACCGGCGCGGTGGTGCCGCGCTCCCGGGCGAGCTCGATCAGCCGGTCGATCTCGTACAGCGAGTCGACGATGATCCGGCCGACGCCTGCGTCCAGCGCCCGGGCCAGCTCGGACTCGGACTTGTTGTTGCCGTGGAAACCGAGCCGCTGGGGGTCTGCGCCGGCGCGCAGCGCGACGGCCAGCTCTCCGCCGCTGCAGACGTCGAGGTTGAGGCCCTCCTCCATCACCCAGCGGACGACCGTCGTACACAGGAACGCCTTGCCGGCGTAGTAGACGTCGAAGTCCTTGAAGGCGTGCTTGAACGCGCGGGCGCGGGCGCGGAAGTCGTCCTCGTCCAGCACGTACGCCGGGCTGCCGTGCTCGGCGACCAGGTCCCGGACGTCGACACCGCCGACGACCAGTGAACCCTCGCCGGTCTTCTTCGCCGTGGACGACCACAGCTGCGGGACCAGGTGGTTGACGTCGCGGGGAGCACGCAGCCAGGACGGGCCGCGGTGGCCGATGTCCGCGTGCAGCGCGCCCGCCTCGTGCGCCCTCACATCCGCTCCGGTGCGGAGACGCCGAGCAGGTCCAGCCCGTTGGCGAGCACGGTCCTGGTCGCGGAGACCAGGGTCAGGCGAGCCTTGTGCACCGGCTCCACCTCCTCGTCGCCGCGCGGCAGCACGCGGCAACTGTCGTAGAACTTGTGGAACGCCGACGCGGTGTCCTCGAGGTAGCGGGCGATCCGGTGCGGCTCGCGCAGCTCCGCGGCGGTGGCGACGACGCGCGGGAACTCGGCCAGCGCGCGGAGCAGGTCGCCCTCGCGCTCGTGGCTGAGCAGGCCCGGGTCGAACTCGTCCAGCTTGATGCCGAGCTCGTCGGCGTTCCGCAGGATCGAGGCCAGCCGGGCGTGCGCGTACTGGACGTAGTAGACCGGGTTCTCGCTGACCTGGCGGGTCATCTCCTCGATGTCGAGGGTCAGCGGTGAGTCCACCGGGTAGCGGCAGAGTGTGTAGCGCAGCGGGTCGACACCGCCCTCCTCGACCAGCTCGGCCAGCGTGACGATGGTGCCGGCCCGCTTGGACAGCCGCATCTCCTCGCCGCCCTTGAGGATCTTCACCAGCTGGCCGATCAGGATCTCGATGTTGTGCTCCGGGTCGTCACCGGCACACGCGGCGATCGCCTTGAGCCGGTTCACGTACCCGTGGTGGTCCGCGCCGAGCATGTAGATGCAGACGTCGAAACCGCGCTCGCGCTTGTTCACGTAGTACGCCGCGTCCGAGGCGAAGTACGTCGGTTCGCCGTTCGACCGGATCAGCACCCGGTCCTTGTCGTCGGTGAAGTCCGTCGTCCGCATCCACAGCGCGTCGTCGGCGTCGTACAGGTGACCCTGCTCGCGCAGCTTCTCGATCGCGTGGCCGACGCCGTCCTGCTCGTGCAGGCTGCGCTCGGAGAACCAGACGTCGAAGTTGGTCCGGAAGTGCTCGAGCTGGGACTGCTGCTCCTTGAGCTGGCGCTCGTACCCGGCCTCGCGGAACGCGACCGCCTGCTCCGCCTCCGGCAGTTCGGTGATGCCGGGGACCTCGGCGACGATCTGCTTGGCCAGGTCGAGGATGTACTCCCCGTGGTAGCCGTCCTCGGGGATCGGCCGGCTGTGCGCGGCCGCCTGCAGGCTGGCGCCGAACTTGTCCATCTGGGCGCCGCGGTCGTTGATGTAGAACTCACGGGTCACCTTCGCGCCGGCCGCGGCCAGCACCCGGGCCAGCGCGTCACCGACCGCGGCCCAGCGGGTGTGGCCGAGGTGCAGCGGGCCGGTCGGGTTGGCGGAGATGAACTCCAGGTTCACCGTCTGGCCGTGCAGGCTGTCGGTGTGCCCGTACGCCGCGCCGGCGTCGAGAATCGCCTGCGCGACCTTGCCCTGGGCATCGGCCGCGACCCGGAGGTTGATGAAGCCCGGACCGGCGATCTCGACCGCGGTGATCGCATCGTCGTCCTGCAGCTTGGCGGCCAGCAGCTCGGCGAACTGGCGCGGATTCAGCCCGGCCCGCTTGCCCAGCTGCATGGCGACATTGGTGGCGTAGTCCCCGTGCTCGGGGTTCTTGGGTCGCTCGACCTTCAGCTCGCGCGGCAGCCCGCCCTCGACGGTGATGGCGCCGTCGTCGGCGAGCGCGGCCAGGGCCTGCAGGATCTTCTCAGCGAGCTGTTCCGGAGTCACTGCCTCAGCCTAATGGGCCTGCCCCCAAACCCTTGACTCACCATCCACAGCCCGGTACGCCGTCAACCGTGGGCGATCACGAAGATGCGCGCCTTGGGGGTCAGCGGTACATCCCAGGCAGCCGGCTTGCCGTCCACGGTGACTGTGAGTGAGCCACACGTGTCGCCCAGGCACTTGGCGTCGTACCGGACTCCCCAGAGGGTGAAGAACTGCGCGAGCGTCGGGCGCTCGGCGGTCGTCTTGGCCTCGACGTACACGAGGCCGTCGGTGGTGTGCGTGTGCACGGCGGCCTGCTCGGCGCGGACCCGGTCGACACCGATCCCGGCCGGGATCTGCACCTGCGCCCCGTCGACGTTGACCGAGAGGATGACGGTGTACGGCGACGGGCCGGAGAAATCGAGCGGGAGACGTTCGAACCCCGCCTTGTCGATGTACGACACCGCATCGCGGGGCGCGTCCCACGGCGGCGGCCCGGTCCGGAGCTCGGCCGGGCCGGGCGGCGCGGGACCGACCTGGCAGCCGCCGGTCACACTGCTGACGAGGAGCAGAGCGGCTGCCGTCGCACCCGCCCGGCGCCACCTGCCTGCTTTCATGAGGAGCAGGTTGCCATGAGGCGCCGGTGCAGGTGGTCGCCGGGGGTCAGCGCTCCGACGGCATCAGGAACCAGAGCACCAGGTAGATGAGGATCTGCGGGCCGGGCAGCAGGCAACTGACGACGAAGATGAGCCGCATCGTGTTCGCCGACATACCGAACCGGCGAGCCAGTCCGGCACAGACACCGCCGATCATGCGACCGTGGGACGGGCGGACCAAAGTGCTAGCCATGGGTACCGAATTCCTTTCACTGATGGGCTTACAACCACTATGACGCCGACCTGAGCGGACACGATCCCGCCGCACCGCCCTTCCAGGGTCCCGTCAGGGTCACCCCGGCCCCCACCTCCGGTACCCACCCGACGCACCGGCACCCGATTCGGGAATTCGCCGAATCTCCTGATACTGTTCTGACCGTTCCTGAGCCCCCGTAGCTCAGGGGATAGAGCACCGCCCTCCGGAGGCGGGTGCGCAGGTTCGAATCCTGCCGGGGGCGCGCGATCGATCGAGCGATTCTTGTCCGCAAACAGCGCGGACTTGGATCGCTCGCGGTGTTTTGTGGGGGCGCGGCCCCCACGCCCCGCCCGGAGGGGCTTCGCCCCCCGGACCCCCCCCCCGGGGGGGGGGGGTGGGGGGTGAGGGGTGGGGGGGGTTGTTGTTTGGGTGGGGGCTGGGGGGAGTGTTTTGTGAG
>NZ_JBFAHB010000060.1:0-56963 GCF_040653975.1 Kribbella sp. NPDC050820 | reverse complement strand
CACAACGCTCGCCGGGTCGTGATGGTCAGCCCCGACGACATCGCGGAGCTCGGGTTCGCCGACCGCGACCTGGTCGACCTCGTCAGCATCTGGCGGGACGGCACCGAGCGGCGGGCCGAAGGGTTCCGGCTCGTCGCCTACCCGGCGGCGCGCGGGTCGGCCGCGGCGTACTACCCGGAGACGAACGTGCTGGTGCCGCTCGACAGCGTCGCCGACATCAGCAACACCCCGACGTCCAAAGGCATCGTGGTCCGCCTCAAGACCGCGGCAGCCTCACGACCTTACAGTGGGGCCGATCGCCGGTCCCGGTCGACTTAGCGGACCGACCCGGGTCTTCAGAAGTGGTCGCTCAAGGCGGGTGGGTCACTCATGGATATCAAGCCGCCGGGGACCATCGATCTGGCCACGGCGATCACGCTGCATGGACCGTGCAAGTTCAAGTGAAGAGGGGGAATCTGTGTCAGCCATTGGGCTTCTCGCCGTGCAGTGCCGTGAAGTCAGGAGTCAGGGCACCGCGTCACTCGGCAGGGCGTCGATCCAGCCAGCGGTCTGTATTGGCATCCACGAGGTGATCTCGTCCAGACGACCGGAACAGCCCCGATGCTTAGTGTTGCTCAGGTTGAGCAACGGCCTCACCACCACGCTGCGTGTGGCCGAGGGCACCGCGGTGCCGGAGCTCGGCGCGACCGTGCTCGTCCAGGGTGGCCGTGGCCGGGGCGACCAGCCCGCCACAGGTGGGGTTATCCTCGCGCCGGGCTGTCCTTCCTCCAGAGCCGGCTGATCACGACGACTCGAGTCAGCGTGAGCCACGTGCAGCTCGGCTGTCCTGCTGGCGAGAGCATCACGACCTCGTGTCAGCAGGCCTCTGTCGGGAGGTGCTATCGCCAGCGCGGCTCGAAGGTTCGCCGTCCAGCGGCGCCGTACGCTGATGGGGACAACTGATCGCCTGGGCGCGATCGCTCGCCAGGCCGGAAATGAAGGCAACCGGCACCTTGACCCCTGGAGGGCTTGGTGTCGCACGTGTTCGCAACCGTGAACAAGCTCGCTTCGGCGGTGCTGTCGCTGTCATCGTCTACCTGTCCCTGCTCCTGCCCCCGATCGCCGTCGCGCTGGCGACGAAGGAATCCGGATCGGCGTAATGCCGCGCCGAAGATCATGGAGCTGCTCCTCCGGTGGCGGAATGACGGCCGGTAGCGCCCGTCGTACCTGCACGTCTGTCCCCGGTCTATGCCAGGGTGATCGGCATGCACCGCACACTCAGTGCGCCGCCCTGCCCGAACGACGGCCGAGCCGGCCCGGCGAGTCAGCGATGAGCACGGAGCTAGCCCGGCCTACCGGGTACGGCGAACTGCTCGCGAAGCTCAAAGGCCAAGGTCCGCGACGCGCAGCTGCGCGCGCATCGCGTCGTCAACACCGAGGTGCTCGGCCTGTACTGGGCGATCGGTCAGGCGATCGTGGACCGGCAGTCCGCCGAGGGCTGAGGAACCCGCGTGATCGATCGGCTCGCCGACGACCTGCGCGCCGAGTTCCCGGCCATGCGGGCGTTCTCCGGCCGCATTCTCCGATGCATGGCCGCGGGCGCGGCGGCGGTCGGAGGTGGCGGAGCGGTCATGACGCATTCTCCACCTCGCTGTCCACTTTCCAACAACGCCTACGGCGCCGGATTGGGTCCTCCATCGGCCGAACGCAACCCCGCCATCTAGGGGTGCCGGTAAGAAGTGTGACACCAGCGACAAATGGGCCTTGCATCGATTCGCCTGCTGAGCGCCCTTCTGAGCAACCAACGGCCCGCTACCGAGCGATCAGTGCTGGGCTTCCGGCCGCCCGGAGGACCTCGGTAGTCCCCGTCGGTTAGAGCCGATCCAGCAGTTCGTCGTACCGCCGTACCGGGTCCTGGGACGGCGCCGGCCACCATTGCCAGCACGCCGCGCAAACCGGCGGACCAGGTCCGCCGCATCCGGATCCGTCCGACGACCGGTACCAGCAGAGTCGTCGCATCGCAGACCCCCACCCCTCCCCTTGGGGAGGTATCGGGATCGCGTGGTGCGCCGTTACGCCAGCGGCTCGCGGTGCTGGCCGGACTTGTAGTCCGGCCGTCTCCCTGCCGTCGACGCGTGTTCCGCGGGGCAACACACCGACGACGGTTTCCGACGCCGCTATCCGAGACAAGGCCGCCGAGCTCAAGATCGACTTGCCTGCACCGCGTCCCGCCCGGCGGGCCGTTTAGGTGCCCGTCAGCGTCGTTAGGCGCTGTACGTGAGCTGGTCGTAGAGCTCCGGCGGCGGGGTCGCCCATGGCAGCGGTTCGAGCTTGCCGTCCTGTTGGTGCTGGTCGCGGGTGCAGCCCTTGAAGGCGCCGTCGGTGGCGAGGAGTCGGGTCACCTGGTGGTCGGCGTGGTCGCGCCACCACACGCTCATGCCGGTGCCGGGTTCGTGGCGCAGTGCTTCCCAGGAGCGCCACAGCGCGGACAGCCGGAGGACGGCTTCGGGGTGGTTCCACCAGTCGGTGCACCAGGTGGCTTTGGCGGCGGTCTCGCGTCGGTAGGCCTTGGTGGGGAACTGGTCGACGAAGTCGGGCAGCTTCTCGAAGTGCACCCGCGGTTCGTCGGCTGCCTCTGCTTCGAGGGCGGCGCAGGCAGCCACGGCCTGCTGCTCGAGCTGGTCGGCCTGGAGCTCGCGGAGCGCCTGGTCGACGGCGGCCGCCATCCTCGGTACGGCGGGATCGGGCTCGACCTCGGCACCGTCGAGGACGGCCGCGAGCTGCCGATCGGCGGCCCCGTCCAGCCGGGCCCGGAGTCAGCGGCGGGCGGCGTCGACTAGCAGCGCCTGGTCGACCGTCGTACCGGCGGCCGCGGGTTGCGGGTCGTCCCATTCGGTGTTGGGCAAGCTGACGTGGGCTCCTGCGCGGTACGGCGGCCGGGGAGGCGGCGCGGGCGCCGGGTCGAACCGTGCGAGGGAGGCGCGGATCCGGTCGGCGTACGGCCGCTCCATCCAGGGGATGGACGGGATCAGCGTCGCACGCGATCCGGACGAGAACACGATCGGCCGGCCGGCCGGGAGGTCGGCGACGTCGAGGATCTGTTCGCGCTGCAGCTGCCGGTTGACCGACGTGCCCTGCTCGCTGGTCGACGTCGACGCGAGCAGCAGTTCGCGGTCGCCGATCAGCTTGCTGAGCCGGTCCAGGAACCCTGCGTCGGAGACACCGCCGCCGTAGATGCGCCGGTTGGCGGCCGACCAGAGCTTCTCCATGCCGCGCTCGCCCCAGCAGTCCACGCCCTGGGCCCAGGACTGCAGGATCGTCATCAGCACGATCCCGCGGGAGCCGTAGTGGCTGTAGAGGTCGGGCAGGTCCTTCCACCGGCACACGTTGGCGGCCTCGTCGAAACACCGATCATCGGGACCGGAGCCGGCCGCCGGCAGGCGGTGGCGTAGTCCTCGGCGGCCTTGACGACAGCGACGGTCAGCGCGGTGACCAGCGGCCCGGCGTTCCCGGCGCATTCCCGGGAGACGCTGAAGAGGTTGCCGCGGCGGCGGAGGAACTGGTGCGGGCTGAACTCCGGCCGGGGCGTCGGGCCGGGGTTGACCCAGGGCGCGACCCGGCTGGATCCGAGGCGGGCCGCCAGCTACGATGCGGCGTCCGGATGCCCCGACCGGCGCGTTCCCGGGCGAGGCATGGACGGCTCCGGGGGACGCGGCCAGTCGGCAGGTTGGCGGGTTGCGCGGCGGGTCAGCGGGCTGGGGTCAGACCGTCCTCCCGACACTGAGCGCGCGACCGGTCTGCTCCGTCACTGCTCCGTGGGGTAGCGCTAAACGATGGTCGTTGTAGCGAAATTGTGAGCACGGATGCAGGTTTGCATGGCGGATCGATGGGGCCTGATCCGCCGTGCAGATCACTTGATGGAGATGCCGTCCTTGTGCTTGGAGAACCACTCTTCGAAGGATTGGAGGGCGGGTTGAGCGCACGGACCTGGTCCTGGTCGCGATCGCCCGTGAAGCGGTCGGAGTTCTCGGCGTAGTACTGGAACTTCTGCGCAGAGTCCTGATGGGTGGCGTTAGCCGGCGCACGCGGGCGTTTCGTGCGGGCTCATACGCGTCTGCCCGGCGGACGGCCGTGCTTTCGGATGCTCGTCGCTATGCGGCCCGAGCGGTCGGACGACGCTGTCTTGCTTGGCGGATGACCACGCTGGTCCGCGGAGTTGATGGGCTCGATCGTTGAGCAGGCCTCGGAGTCGTTCGGCTTTGCCTGGGCGGCGTGTCGGTTGGGAGGTCTGATGGCGAGGGAGCCGTTGCCGTTGGGGACGTGGGGGAATATCACGTCGCGGGCGGTTCGATGGGACGAGAAAGGTCGGCCGGTGAAGTACGAGGCCCGTGCGTACTTCAGGGATTTGGATGGACGGACGAGGCTGGCGGCGCGGTGGGGTAAGACCTCCAACGAGGCGGAGAATCGGCTTCGTGCGGTGTTGAAGGAACGACGTCGGGCTGGGGGCTCAGGGCAGTTGAGCTCGAAGGACCGGATCACTGTCGCCGTCGAGCTGTACTTCGCTGAGCTGGAAGGGCTCGTTGAGCAGGATCTGCGGTCACCGGAGTCGTATCAGACGTATCGGTATCAGTACGACAAGAATCTCGAGTCGCGCATCGGTGAGCTTCGGTTGTTCGAGGTTACGACTCAGCGGGTGAGCGATGTGATCACTGCCATCCGGAATCAGGTGGGCGTCGCGACGGCGAGGACGTGCAAGAGCATCCTTACTGGAACGTTCGGCCTCGCTGTTCGGCATGGCGCGATGGACTCGAATCCGGTCCGTGAGATTCAGATCGGTCGCAAGGGTAAGCGGAAACCTCCGCGTGCGCTGGATGATGCAGAGGTTGAACGATGGTTCGAGTTGTTGGCGCAGGACGAGCGAGCGGTCCGAGCCGACCTCGTTGATCTGAGCAAGTTCATGCTTGCCACCGCCGAGCGGATCGGGGAGTGCCTGGCTGTGACGTGGGACGACCTCAACTGGGAGACCGCTGAGATCGACTGCAGTCATCAGATCCAGCGGATCAAGGGCCAAGGATTGGTGCGGCGCCGCCCGAAGTCGCTGGCCGGTGAGCGCGTGCTGGTCCTGCCGCAATGGTGTCTGACCATGCTGCAAGCTCGGTGGGTGCCTGGCACGACGCTGACATCGCCGATCTTCCCAAGCAGCACTGGTGGCTTCCGCGATCCTCACAATGTCCGCAAGGCCATTCGCGACGTGCGCAGACCGGTCGGAGGTCAGCGGCGGCTGGAGCTGGGGCGAACGCTTCGGGCTCACCGGCGTGAGGCAGGTCTGACTCAGGTCGACGTTGTCGAGAAGCTGGGCTGGCGTAAGACTCGCATCAGTCTCATCGAGACGGGTCGGGTGGCGCTCGAGCCTTCCGAAGCCGCCGCACTGGCCGGTCTCTACACTCTGTCCTCAGCTGGCCGGGCGGCACTGATGGAGCTGGTCGAGCTTGCGGGCCTTAGGTCTCTGGCGGATGAGCTGGCCTGGGTCACGTCTCATGTCTTCCGCAAGACGACGGCGACGGTGCTGGAGCGGTCCGGCCAAACGCCACGGCAGATCGCCGACCAGCTCGGACATGCGTTCACAAGCACCACGATGAACGACTATCTCGGGCGGAAGGCGCGCAACCCCGACGCTGCGCTGCACCTTGAGGAAGCGTTCCGAGAGATCGCTGATCAGCATCGGCAAACGACGGACGAGCCCGAGCTCTGATGGCATCCGGCGCTGCCTTCAACAGGCCAAAGTGATGAGTAAACGATGAGTTGAGGCTCCAGGCAGTATGCCTGAACGGGCATACTGCCTGGCCAGAGAGCCGGTGAGGGGACTCGAACCCCTAACCACCGCTTTACAAGAGCGGTGCGCTGCCAGTTGCGCCACACCGGCGGGTGTAACGTGCTGGACCATCTTAGAGGATGGTGGGTGGTGGGGTTTCGGCGGTTGTGGGTGGCTCGGGCGGTTTCGTTTCTGGGGGACTCGCTGGGGCTGGTGGCGTTGCTGCTGTACGTCGAGGGGGCGACGGGGGCGGGGTTGGCGGTGGCGTTGTTGCTGTTGGCGGGGGACTTCACACCGGGGTTGTTCGGGGCGTTCGCGGGGGCGATCGGGGATCGGTTCGACCTGCGCCGGGTGATGGTCACGTGTGACGTGCTGCAGGGTGGGCTGGTGGTGGCGATGGCGGTTACGTTGCCGCCGCTGCCCGTGCTGCTCGTGATGGTCGCCGTACGGAGTTTGGTGGCGCAGGTGTTTCAGGCGAGCTCGCGGAGTGCGGTGCCGGCGCTGGTGAAGGATGAGGAGCTGGAGCGGGCGAACTCTTGGCTCGGGGCGTGGACCAACGGGCTGGAGGCGATCGGGCCGCTGATTGCGGCGGGGTTGTTTCTGGTGGTTGACGTCCGGGGGATTCTGTTGGTCGACGCGGCGACGTTCTTCGTGTCGGCGGTCCTGCTGAGCGGGATGCCGAAGCTGCCGCCGAGCGGGCCGAGGGAGCACAGCCTGGTCAAGGATGCGAGGGATGGGCTCGGGTACATCTGGCGTACTAAGGCTGTCCGGGTCATCGGTCTCGGGTTCTTCGCGGTGGTGGCGTTCAGCGGGGTGGATGTCGTCGCGATGGTGTTCCTCGGCAAGGACGAGTTGCGGGGGAGCGACTCGGCTGTGGCGACGCTTTACGCGGGTGTGGGTATCGGGCTCGTTGCCGGGTACGCCGTACTCAGCCGGTATGCGGGCCGCTTCCGGATGCCGGCGTTGATGCTGGTCGGGTTCGCCGTGAGTTGCGCGGGGAATCTGTTTACGGGGCTTGCGTGGGCGGTGTGGGCCGCGCTCGCGCTTCAGGTCGTGCGTGGGATCGGGATCGCGGGGGTTGATGTGGCGATCAACACTCACCTTCAGCGCATTGTGCCGGCGCATATGCGGAGCCGTGTTTTCGGGAATCTGTACGGCGCTATCGGGCTGGCCGCCGGCGTGTCGTACGTAGGCGGTGGTCTGCTCCTCGAGCACACCGACGCGCGGGTCACGTTTGTTGCTGCGGGCATCGGTGGGTTGCTGGCTACTGCGGCGACGGCGGTTGGAGTTCGGCGATCGGCTGTTTGAGGGATCGGGCGCCTGGTACGGCGATCAGCGCGATCACTGCCATCACGAGGAATGCCGCGGTCGGGTGGTCGACGAGGAGGCCGACTACGACGGCTACGAGGAGGCCGCCGAGGTTGCCGGCCATCCAGATCAGGCCGGCTGCGGTGCCTTCGGCTTCTCCGGTACGGCGTTCTACGAGTTCCAGGACGATGGGGAGTGCCGGGAGGAGGAGCAGGCCGATCAGGGTGATGGCGACGAAGCCGGTCAGGACGCCGGGGGCTATGGCGAGTGTGAAGCAGGCGAGGGCGGTGAAGGTCAGGCTCAGGGCAAGGTGGGTTGATTCGGCTCGGTGGCGGGCGATGACGACGGGGATGATGGCGCTGCCTAGGACTCCTGCGACTACGTTGAGCAGGAGGATGGTGCTCGCGGTGGTGCTGCTCACTCCGGCTGGCTCCAGGAGGGCCTGGGCGAAGGTGCTTAGGGCAACGAAGACGCCGAAGGGGAAGATGGCGAGGACGGACAGGCGACGGATGAGCGGGTCCGCCCAGGCGATCCGAAGGGGACCGCGCTCACCGGGGCCGAGCCTTGTCGGGTCGAGGTTCGCGGGGCCGGCGGTGTTGTGGGCGGTGAGGCGGTTGGTGGCGGGCGTGAAGTTGCCGGCGGTGCGGAGGGTGGTGGCGAGGACGAGTGCCGCGGTTGCGCAGAAGGCGGCGCTCGCGGCCAGCATGGGGCGCAGGGAGGAGCCGAAAACGGCGCTGAGGAGGAAGGCGAGGATCATGCCGGCGAAGATGCTGGCAGTGCCGACGGCGATGCCTTTCGGCCGGTCGTCCGGGGACAGGTAGCGGCCGGTGATGCCGGTGACGGCGTTCAGGACGAGGGGTTGGGCGATCGAGGCGACGATCTGTCCGGCGAGCAGCCAGCTGTAGTCGTCGCCGATCAGCCGGACGGCAGCACCGGCAAAGGTCAGCCAGGCGCCGATGAGCAAGGCGGGGCGGAACCAGCGGTCCAGGAGCAGACCGCACGGGATCGCGAGTACGACGTACAGCAAGGGGAAGACCTGGGCGAGCCAGCCGATCGCGCTCTCGGAGACGCTGTAGTGCGCGGCAGCGTCGGTGGTGACGCCGGCGAAGTTGAGCCAGACCAACTGGGTGGCCGCACCGACCAGGGAATAACCGACGATCGCCGTCCAGCGACTCCCGGTCACGACTCGCGCCATCCACGCCCTCCCAAAGCCGGTCTGAGCGCACTGTAATGCCGTCACACGGCCCTTCACACGCGACCGGCGTACAAAAGGGGACATGACTGATTGGGAGGGCCCGCTCGGCGAGGCGTACGAGCGCGCGCAGGAATATCTCATCACGCTGCCAGAGCGACCGGTCGGCCCGCGGGCCACCGCGGCGGAGCTGTACGACGCGCTCGGCGGCGCGCTGCCGGAGCAGTCGACGGATCCGCAGGAGGTGATCGCGCATCTCGCCAAGGGCGTCGAGGAGGGGTTGTTGCCCAGCGGCAGTGGCCGGTTCTTCGGGTTCGTCTTCGGCGGCGCGACCCCCGCGGCGCTGGCGGCGGACTGGCTGACGACGGTCTGGGACCAGAACGCGGGCCTGTACGCCGCCTCGCCCGCGGCGGCTGTGGTCGAGGAGGTCGCGGCGCGCTGGCTGGTCGAGCTGTTCGGGCTGCCCGCACACACATCGGTGGGCTTCGTGACCGGGGCGCAGATGGCCAACTTCACCGGGCTCGCGGCGGCGCGGCACGCCGTACTCCAGAGCCGAGGTTGGGACGTCGAGCGGGACGGCCTCATCGGTGCGCCGCCGATCCGCGTGCTGGCCGGCGCCGAGCGGCACGACACGGTCGACCGAGCGTTGCGCTTCCTCGGCCTCGGCACCAGCTGCATCGAGCCGATCGAGGTCGACGGTCAGGGGCGGATGCGGGCCGATGCGCTCGCAGCGGCCCTTCAAGACAACGAGTCCACGATTGTCTGCGCCCAGGTCGGCAACGTGAACACTGGCGCGATCGATCCGATCGGGGAGATCTGCGAGGCAGCGCACAAGGCCGGCGCGTGGGTGCACGTGGACGCGGCGTTCGGTCTGTGGGCCGCGGTCAGCCCCACCCTTCAACCACACCTCCACGGCATCGAAAAGGCCGACTCCTGGGCGACGGACGCGCACAAGTGGCTCAACGTCCCGTACGACTCGGGCCTGGTGCTCTGCGCCCAGCCCCAAGCTCACCGCGCTGCGATGTCGGTCCGGGCGTCGTACCTGATCCATGACGAGAACGGGGAGCGCGACTCGCTCGAGTTCAACCCGGAGTTCTCCCGGCGGGCGCGTGGTTTCGCGGTGTACGCCGCCATCCGGGCGCTCGGGCGTGAAGGGATCGCCGAGATCGTCGACCGGTGTCACGCGATGGCGCGGCGGTTCGCGGACACGCTCGAAGCACACGGAGTCGCCGTACTGAACGATGTCGTGCTGAACCAGGTCCTGGTCCGCTTCGGCGACGACGACGAACTCACTCGCCGAGTCGTCAGTGAAGTGCAGCAGGAAGGCACCTGCTGGATGTCCGGCACCACCTGGCACGGCAAGGCCGCCATGCGCATCTCGGTCAGCAACTGGACCACGAACGAAGACGATGTCGACAAATCAGTCGCCGCGATCCTCCGCTGTCTAGCTCGCGAAGGACTCTAGTTGGGCGAGGGCGGCGTTGAGGGAGTCGCGGAGGGGGGCGGGGCGGCGGAGGGTTTGGGAGAGGAGTACGCCGCCCTGCATCGCGGCGAGGAGTGTGTTCGCGAGGGAGTCCGGTTCGGCGTCGGGGCGCAGCAGGCCCTGGTCGCGCATGCCGTGCAGGTCGTGCCGGAACTGGTCGAGCCAGCGGTCGTAGCCGTCGGCCAGGTGGGCGCGTGTCTCCGGGCTGGTCTCGGCGAGCTGGCCGGCGAGTGAGCCGAGCTCGCAGCCGCCCTGGAACTTCCGCGCCGTCTGCCGCGCCACCAGTTGGTCGGCCCACCGGTGCCACGCCTCGAACGAGTCCAGCACCGGCTCGCGTTCCAGCGCCGCATCGGTCTGCCACGCGATCACGTCGTCGATCAGCGTCTGCTTGTCGTGGAAGTAGTGCGTGAGCTGCGAGCCGCTCACACCCGCCGCCCGGCGGACGTCGTCGAGCCCGGTCCCGGCGACGCCCCGGCGCAGTACCAGGTCGGCCGCGGCCGCCAGGATCCGCTCGCGGGTCGCCCGGCCCTTGGCGGTCAGGCGCTCCTCGTCCATGACATCGAGGCTACCGCCCGTTTGGGTCTCGGAACCCAGAAAGCCATGGCGCATGATGGAGCCATGGGTGAGGGGATTCTGGAGCTGGCGCAGGAGCTGGTCGAAGTCAGCCGGCTGGTCGAGGACGACGATGTCGCCACCACGCTGGGCCGGTTCGTGAGCCGGGTGGTGCGGACCGTGCCGGAGTGCGAGGAGGCCTCGATCACCGTACTCACCGGCGACACGGCGGAGATCGTCGCGCGCTACCACAAGACCGCCGACCCGGTCGCCGAACCCACCCGCGCCACCCTCGGCGCCCAGCTGACCGAGATGGACGGCCCGCTGCACGACGTCCTGACGTACGGCGAGCCGCACCGGGTCGCCGACCTTGCCGCCGATCACCGCTGGCCGGAGTTCGCGGCGGCCGCCATCAACGCCGGGTACCGGAGCAGTCTGATGCTCCCGTTGCCGGCGGTCACCGGGTCCGCGTCCGCGTTCAGCCTGTTCTCGGCCAAGGTCGACGCTTTCGGGAGTACGTCGTACGACGTCGTGCTGCTGTTCGCGCTGCACGCCGGGGTCGCGTTCGACAACGTGCAACTGTTCAACGACAGCCGCAGCCTGGTCGAGCAGCTGCGTACGGCGCTCCTCACGCGGACCGTGATCGGCCAGGCGCAGGGCGTGCTCATGCACCGCTACGGGATCACGACCAGCGTCGCTTTCGACGTACTCAAGCGCGCCTCGCAGGACAGCAACGTCAAGCTCCGCCAGCTGTCCTCCGACCTCGTGGACGGGCAGAACCAGGGGCGCCTGGCCGACGCGCTCCGCAAGTACGGCCTGCAAACCGGCGAGTGAGGGTGTCGATTTCGGGCCGAGCCGTACGACGCACTGGTGCAAGCACACTTCGTGAAGGAGACACCAGATGTCGTTCCAGGCGTACTTGGACAAGATCGAGGAGAAGACCGGTCGCACCCCGCGGGAGCTGGTCGAGCAGGCGAAACAGCTCGGGTACGACGCTCCGGACGTCAAGGCCGGCGTGATCTGCGACTGGCTGAAGGCGGACTACGACCTCGGCCGCGGGCACGCGATGGCGCTGGTGCAGGTGATCAAGAACGGCACGGTAATCAGCGACAAGCACGTCGGCCGGAAGGGTCCGCACGGGGACGCGTCCAACGTCCTGTGGCTCGACGGCAAGGCGACTAACCCGGCCGGTTGACCAGGGCGAGCTCCGCCAGTTGGGCCAGGCGGTGGGCTCGGGCGGACTCGGCGGGCGTGAACGGCTCGCCGGGCCGGGTGAACGCGAACAGGCCGGTCCAGGGCGACGGGATCTTGAGCACGGTCCCGTCGGCGGGCAGCGGACCAGCCAGCGCGACCCGGTCGGTGACGAGCTGGGCGCCGAGCAGTTCGGCGACCGCGTGCGGGAGCTCACTCGGGTCGCCGACCACGCGCGCCGACAGGCTGAGGGCCTTCGTCTGGCCGTCGACGAGCGCGAGCGTGGTGGTCGGCCAGACGTGGACGTCGCGGCCGCCGGCCGACTCGATTGCTTCCAGCAACGATTCCGGGGTGGTCGGGTCCGGTGTCGAGACGACGAGCTCGTCGCGGACGCCGTCCGGTATCGGGTGCACGTGGAGCCCGAGGATGTTTGCATCCAGCTCGGCCAGCTCGTGCGTCAGCCGCTCGAGCGCGCCGGCCCGGTCCGTGAGAGTGACGCGGATCCGCCAGAGCGCGTCGATCCCGGCGTTGGGCCGGATGTGCGGGGCGTGCAACCACGAGCGGAGCAGCCGCATCGTCGACGGCTCGATGACCCAGATCACCAGGGCGGTGGTGGCGATCACGAGCAGTGTGACGGCGACGACGTACGGCGGATGGAACGCCAGCACGACCGCGTGGAGGGCGAACTCGACCGGGAAGATCGCGAGCAGCTTGGCCACGGTCAGCCGCATCCGGCGGGGATGGGGGAGCCGTCCGCACACCTCACAGGCGGTCCCGCCGACGAGCGCCGTACGTAAGGGTTCCATGCTTCCGAGCGTGCCGGACGGACGTTGCTCAGCTGTTGCGGCGATATGAAGTTACCGTAGGCGGGTGGAATCGAAGAGGTCGCCGCGGGACAAGTGGATCACCATCTACGGGCGGAAGCCGGTCCTCGAGGCGCTGCACGACCCGAAGCTGTCGGTGGCGAAGCTCGTCGTGGCCGACAACGCGACCGGGCAGTCGCTGCACGAGATCCTCCGGGCGGCATCGAAGTACGACGTACCGGTCGAGCGGGCGAGCGCCACGCGGGTGAAGTGGCTGGCGGGCAACGGGAAGCACGACCAGGGTGTGGTCGCCGACGTGGACGCGCCGCGGATGACGCCGCTGGAGGAGTTCGTCCGGGCCCGCGGGAAGCGGCCGACGAACGTGTTCCTGCTGGACGGGGTGACGAACCCGGGGAACGTCGGGATGATCCTGCGGACGGCGACCGGGGCGGGGTTCGACGGCGTGATCCTGCCGCGCGCGGGGACGCCGCACGTCGGGCCGCTGGTGATCAAGGCGTCGGCGGGGGTCGCGTTCCAGGCGCCGATCGTCAATACGTCCACTGCGCAGGCCGCGGTCGACTTCCTGCGTACGGCGGGCTACCACGTCTACGGCCTCTCGGCGCGCTCGCAGGAGTCGCTGTTCAAGGCCGACCTGGCGCCGCGGGCCGTTTATGTCCTCGGCGGCGAGACCAACGGCCTGACCGTCCGCACCGACTCCGACCTGCAGATCCCGCTGCACGCCAACGTCGAGTCCCTCAACGTCGCCATCGCCGCCGCCGTCGTCGCCTTCGAGGTCACCAACCGCTGACCTCGGCCAGCCGCTGGGTCGCGAGCTGCACCCGGTCCGGATCGCCGGAGGCGAGCTCGTCGAGCTGGTACTGCCGGTAGAGCCTGAGGAAGTGGTTCTGGAAGTCCAGCGCGCGGTCGCACATCGCGCGGAGTGTTTTGCGATCGGCTTCAACAGACGGGACCTCGTAGTGCCACTGGTTGCGGCACAGCTCGTGGACCTGGGCAACGAGCTCGGTCCACTCATCGGCGACGTGCTCTCGGTAGAGCTCGACGCAGGCAGTCTTGTCGCGCACGTACTGACCGCTGCGTAGCGCAACGATCGCGGTCGCCGTCCAGCCGACCGTGCCGACGAGCAGCTTGGTGCTGGGCTCGCCGTCCCATTGATCGAACCCGAAGAACGGTCCGTCGGGATCGACGTGCTCCAGCGGGTAGTTCAACGGCCCGCGAGGGTAGGAGTAGCTCAGGAACGGCGTGTGCACCACCGACCGCACGTAGGTGTCCGCATCGTACGGCGGCAACTCAGGCCGGATGTCCTCGCCGTACAGCAGCCGGGTCGACAGCTTGAGATTCAACGCGATCCCAATGCCCTCCGGCCGCCGAAGCCCACGCTCACCGACCAGCACAACCTCGAGCAACACCGGCGCCAGTCGCGCACAATGACTGACGAGCGCCTTGGCACGCTCGTACTCGCCGTCCACGAACCGATCCTTGAACACCACGAACAAGTCGAGATCACTCCCAACCACGCTCGTCCCACTGACCCGGCTTCCTCGCAGGTAGACCCCCCGCACCCGACCCGGAAACACCACCTCGAAGATCCCCACCACACCCTGCACGATCTGGTCGCACTGCGGATCTCCGGTGGACTCGACCAGGTCCGGCGTCATGAGCATTGCCCGAGGACGGCCGGCAGCTCTGTCAGGGAGGCGATCTCGGCGTCCGGGGTGCAGTCGGGGGGACAGGTTCTCGCGTCGCGGTTGAGCCAGATTCCGCGCCAGCCGGCGCGCTGCGCGGCGGTGACGTCGTTCTCAGGAGAGTCGCCGATCATCGCGATGCGGTCGGCTGTAGCGCCGATCGTGCCCGCGGCGATGTCGAACAGGCGGCGGTCCGGCTTGGCGACATCGTGGTCCTGGGCGAACACCACTGCGTCGAAGAGTCGTCCGAGGCCGAAGCGGTCGGGGTAACTGTTGCCGTTGGACAGTAGTCCGAGCTTGTACGTCGTACGCAACGCGGTGAGGGAGTCGAGGACCTCGGGGTAGAGGTCAAGGGCGCTGAAGCGTTGCTCGAGATAGAAGTCCGTGAGGTGGGCCGCGAGTCCGTTGTCCGGGATGCCCAGCCGGCGCAGCGTCCGTTGGAACGCCGCATATCTCAACTGCTCCATCGATCCGCGCAGTTCGCCAACCGCCTGCCGGTCAGCCACTGCCGCATCGACGTCGATCGCGACCTCTGGGTAGCGAGCTCTCAGTTCCTCCAACGTCGCACCCAGGGCCCGTCGCATCATCGCGTCGAAGTCCCACAAGGTTTGGTCGCCGTCGAAGAAGAGGGTGTTCAGCACGGTGGTTTACAGGCAGTCGTGGTGACGTGTTCGTAGAACCAGGTTCGGAGGTTCGGGTTCTGGGTCAGGGCGGCGTACTGGGTGAGGTCTTCGGTGGTGAGGGTGGTGTTGGTGGTGAGGATGTCCTGGATTTGGAGGATGTAGTTGCGGTGCAGGTGATTGGCGATGTCGCCGCCGTGGGTGGTGATGGTGGACGCGGTGGCATGGACGTCGCTCAGGCCGGCGGCTCTCAGGTGTGAGTCGACCTCGCGGACCCAGTCGTAGGAGATGCCGTGCGCGTGCGTGAGGTAGGTCGTCGTGACGTCCTGGACGCGCAGGAAGAGCTTGGCGTCCGCGTCGGTGGGCGCGGACAGGACGCGGACCCGCTGCCGGTCGAAATCGCCGAGGACCAGTACGCCGCCAGGCGCCAGCGCATCCAGCAGCGTCTGGAGAATCTCCTCCCGGCGCGAGAGGTGCATCAGCATCAGGCGCTCGTGGATCAGATCGAACTGACCGTCCACCGGCAGTCCTTCGTTGATGTCGTGGCGGTGCACCTCGACCCCCGGCACGTCGTCGAGCCAGGAAGTGTCCAGGTCCACCGCGACAACCGAGCCGTCCGGCCCGACGCGCTCGGCCAGCCAGCGGGTGATCGAGCCCCCGCCGGCGCCGACGTCCAGGCACCGCATCCCTGGTCGTACGCCGGCCGCGTCGAGACACCGTGTCGTCTGCGGATCCAGCAGTTCCGCCAGGTAGTCGAGCTGACGGCGGCCGAGGTCTGAACCGCTGTCGAGGACGTACTCCTTCTCCATACCGTTCCCCCATCCGTCGGTACGACGAGATTCGCCTTACAAAGCGGGCCATCCGTCAGCAGCGTAACCAAGCAAGGTGTCACCGGGAGAAGACGACACCGGCCGCCGGAAACGATTCCGGCGGCCGGCGGGTGGATCGGATCAGGGGCAGCGGGGTGCCTTCTTGCCGTCGGGGGCGATGGCGAACCAGGCGTTGGCGACGCCGTAGCCCGCGGTCTGGCCGAGCTTCTTGTCCTTGTGGAAGTAGTACAGCGGCCAGCCGTTCAGCGTGAGCTGCTTGCCTTCCGGGCGGTCGATCGTGCCGACGGAGGCGCGGTTGATCTTGCTGCTCAGGATCTTGACGCCGTTCTTGCCGGCCAGCACGGGCTCCCACTTCTTCGTGCACGCACCGAAGCAGGTGGTGCGCGAGGGCTTGGCGGAGTCGTTGTCGAACCGGTACACGGTCCGGCCGGCCTGGTTGGTGACGAACGGCATGAAACCGTCGACCACATTGACGGTCAGCGTCTGCACGTCCTTCTGGACCGGTGCCGTCGGCTCGGCCTGGGTGGTCGACTTCGCCTTGCCACCTTGCGGGTTGACCGCGAACCACACGCCACCACGGCCCTGGCCGGCGAGCTCGCCGAGCCGCAGGTCGTCCTTGAAGTAGTACAGCGGCCAGCCCTTCAGCGTGACCTGCTTGCCCTCCGGGCGGGCGATCGTGGAGATCAGCCGCTCGTCGACCCCGCCACCGTCGATCTCGACGCCGGACCCGGCGAGCACCGGCTCCCACTGCTCGGCGCAGGCGTCGAAACACGTCGACTTCGACGGGTTCGCGGAGTCGTTGTCGAACCGGTAGACGGTGCGGCCGCTTGCACTCGTCAGGATCGGCGTCAGGCCCGGCACCTGCGAGACGTTCAGCACCTTCGGCTCTTCCTGCTTCTCAGCACCGGCGGCAGCGGCCGGAGCGTTGGCGGCGGGAGCGTTGGCAGGTGCCGGAGCGGCCTTGTCCTGCTCGGTTTCGGGAGCGCTTTTGTCGGCGAACGCCGTACTGCAGGCTGACAGTGTCAGTACGGCGGCAAGCGCGGTGATCGTCGCGGCAAAAGACTTCCTCATCAGATCCTCCACAGGTCTGGAACGGTCTGGTTCGCGTGCTTTCTCGGACCAGGACACGTGCACTCCGGAGGATCGGTTCAACGGTCGCGAAGAATTTCCTCGCGACCGCCGAACCGTTGCTACAGGCAATCAGTCCTGCCTGAGCAGGCCGATCGCCGCGATGGTGAGCCACAGCGGCCCGGTCATCCCGGCCATGTACTGCGCCGGGCTGACTCCGAGGAAGACGGTGAGTCCGCCGAGGACGAGGCTGACCCAGGCGAGCCACGGTGCGACCGCCTTGAACTTCCGGCCGGCGATACCGACGGCGAGGGCGGCGACCCCGGCGCCGACCCACAGCCACGGCACGGTGCCGATCCAGTGCCCGAAGAACGCCGCGGTTTCCGGAACCAGCAGGTCCGGTTCCTTCACCCCGAACACGAACTCCGTGGTCAGCGCCGACCCCATCAGCAGCGCCACCGACACCAGCATCAGGCCGGACCCGGCCACCTGCGGGAGCAGGCTGCCTTCCGGCGTCGTGTTCACGAGCCGGCGACGCATCCCGGCGGCGAACACGAGCAGGAGTACGGCGGACAGCATGGCGGCAGTGTGCATCGCGAGGATCGGCCCGGTCTGCTCCGCCAGCTTCGCCGTGATGCCGGCAGCGTCTCCGGCGAGCTTGTCGTCGTACACGGCGTTCGCGAGGCTCGAGCCGACCACGGTGGCGATCCCCGCCAGGCCTGCGCCGATGCCGGCCAGGACCCATCCCTTCCCCTGTGAGTGATGGATCGTGGCGGCGTGACTGCCGCCGGTTGTCACGAACGTGCTGGTCATTTCAAGTCCCCCTGGTTCGAATACGGTGTCGAGTGGTGCGTGTAGTGCGGGTTGGTGAGCGGCCAGTCGGCCGCGATCCAGCGCGGCACGAGGTCGTCGAGGGCTGCCTCGATCGGCCCGCCGGTGAGCCAGTCGACGACCCACCAGGAGATCTCCGCGTCCGTCCCCTCGTGGATCGGCGGATCGATGTAGACGCAGCCGAGCAGTTCGGTCTCGCCGTTGTCGAACAGCGCGTAGTTGAACGACTCGTGGGTCTCCATCTCGGCCTCGTGCCGGGCCAGGTCCGCGCGGTCCTGCTCGGCGGACATCGTCGCGGGCGGCCACCCCCAGGCTTCGCCGTACAGCGACCAGAGCCGTTCCTGCGAGCCCATCACAGCCTGCATGTCCAGGTCGACGTCGGTCGCCCGGATCGGGCGGAGGTGGTGCCCTGTCGTCAGTGGCACCCGGAGCGGGTGGTTCCAGCCTGCCGGGAGCCAAGCGGTTGTTGTCATGGCTCCAGCGTCGGGGCCGAGCGCGCCACAGACCACGGGCAGGACTCGTACACTGCTCGCACAGTTCAAGGCGCGGGGGAGACCTGGATGTCCGAGGACGGGGCGACGTCGGATGGGCACTTCGGCCTGCTCCTGCGCTCGTTGCGCGAGCGGGCCGGCCTGACTCAGCAGGAGCTCGCCGAGCGGGCCGAGCTGACCACTCACGCCATCAGTTCGCTGGAGCGCGGCACTCGGACGCGCCCTTATCCACACACGGTCCGGTCACTGTCCGATGCGCTCGGCGCCACCGAAAGTGAGCGTACGGCGCTCATCGCCGCGATTCCTCGTCGCAAGACGGCTGCCGAGCCGGTGCGTCGGCAGACCGGCCTGTTGGTCCCGCCGACCCCGTTGTTCGGCCGTGAGGACGACATCGCGGCGATCGCCGAGCTCGTCCGCGACGGCGGCCGCCTGGTTACGCTCACCGGGCCCGGCGGTGTCGGCAAGACCCGGCTGACGGCTGCGGTGTCCGACGTACTCGCGGCTGACTTCCCGGACGGCGTCGTACAGGTGTCGCTTGCGCCGCTTGCCGATGCGTCGGCGTTGATGGCGACGATCGGGCGAGCGCTCGGTCTCGCGGGCGTCGATGCGCCGGGCGCCTTCGACCTGGTGGCTGCGCAGTTGCGGGACTCGCGCCTGCTGCTGGTGCTCGACAACTTCGAGCACCTGCTCAGCGCAGCCGCACCGACCGGGCAGCTTACGGCGCTGTGCCCGGGGCTGACCGTGCTCGTCTCGAGTCGCTCGCCGCTGCGGGTGCGGGGCGAGCGCGAGTACATCGTGGAGCCGCTCGATCTGCCGGCGCGGGACGCGGCCACGCTCGACGACATCCGCGCGCACGCGGCCGGTGCTCTCGTGCTGGACCGAGCCCTCGCGGTCGGAGCACGGCCGGCCGAGGACGACGTACCGGCGTACGCAGAGTTGTGTCATCGCCTCGCGGGCCTGCCGCTGGCCATCGAGCTCGCCGTCGCACAGTTGCGGCTGCTCTCGCCCAGAGCGCTTCTCGATCGGCTGGAGTCGGCGGGCAGGACGTCGGGAGCCCGCGACCTGCCCGAGCGGCAGCGCACCATGCGGGCCACTCTGGACTGGAGCTACAGCCTTCTGGATCCCGATCAGCAGCGGCTATTCACGCTGCTCGGCGTGTTCCGCGGTGGTGCCACGCTGGAGGCGGTCGAGGCGGTGGCGGACGACGGCGACGTTCTCGGGTTGCTGCAGGACCTCGCGGAGCACTCGCTCGTTCGCGTCCGGGGCGATCGTCTCGACTTGCTGGAGCCCATTGCGCAGTACGCCCGAAGCCTGCTCGTCGGTGACCGCGCTGCGGTGGTCGGGCGCGCTCACGCTCGCGTGTACCTCGGCCTCGCCGAGCAGGCGGCCGCCGGATACGAGCGCGCCGACCAAGTCGAATGGCTGGAGCGGATCGAGGAAGAGGAGGCGAACCTCCTGGTCGCCGTCGAACGCTCCCTCGACACCGGCGATGCCACCACCGCCGCGCGGATCACCTGGTTTATGTGGCTCTACTGGTGGATGCGCGGCCAGTTCACGATCGGCCGCCGGCTCGCCGAGCAGTGCCTCGCCACCGAGCTTCCGCCCTGGGAGCGCAGCCGCGTCAACCTGGCCGCCGCCACCATGACGTACGCCGCCGGCGATCAGGCGGCGGCCGCGTCGTACTGGGCCGCGGCCGATCTCTGCGCCGTCGACCAGGACGATCCCGAGGTCCGCGGCAAGGCTATCGCCGGGACCGGGCTCGCCGCGCTCGCGGGCGGCGACCTCAACCTGGCCGAGGATCGCTTCCGGGTCGCGCTCGGCTTCGCCCTGCACGACCGCGGCTCGCCCTGGATGGCTTCGCTCGTCCACGTTTGGCTCGGCACGGTGCAACTTCTGCGGGGCGACGCCGCGGCCGCCGTACCGGAGATCGAGCGCGGTCTTCAGCTGGCTCGCAAGCGTGGCGACCGGCTGGCGACGTACGTTGCCCTCTACAACCTTTCCCAGGCTGCCCTCGCGCTGGCCGACTACCAGCTCGCTCGTCGGCGGGTGGAGGAAGGCATCGCACTGTCCCGCGAGACCCGGGACCTGGCCAATCTCGCGTACTTCGTCGAGAGCCTGGCGGTCATCGAGTCGAAGGAGGGCAACCACCTCCGCGTCGCCACGCTGCTCGGAGCCGCGACCGGCCTGCGCGAGACGGTCGGTGCTGACGTGTACGCGTACTACATGCCTGACGAGAGCCTTCGGGACGCGGCCCAGCAGACAGCACAGCTCGCGCTGGGCGAGGAGGCGTACGACGCAGCCGTTGCTGCCGGCCGCTCCCTCGACCCAGCCGTCGTACCGGAGCTTGACTAGAGGTGGTTGCGGAGGAAGCCGGTGATCTGCGTCCGCGCAGCACGGGCCTGCGGCGCGACGCCCGGCATGCTCAGGAACGCGTGCCCAGCCCCTGCATGCTCGGACAGTTGCGCCGGCGTCCCGGCCTCCCGGAGTCGGTCGACGTACGTGCGCCCGTGGTCGGCCAGCGGATCGGCGGTCGGTACGACGACGAGCGCAGGAGCGAGCCCGGTCAGGTCGTCGGCGTACACGGGTGACACCGCGCGGGCGTCGGCGCTGTCCGGAACGGCGAGGTGGCGGAAGTGCTCCAGACGGCCCAGCGTGAGGGTCGGCGTCTCGGCGTACTCGTACATCGAGGTGTAGTCCAGCGCAGTCTTGGTCAGGTCGACAGCAGGGTTGACCAGCACTTGCGCCCGCAGCGGCAGGCTCGCGTCCCTGGCTCGGATCGCGGTCAGGGCGGTGATCAGTCCACCGGCGCTCTCGCCGGCGACGGCGACTCGCTCTGGGTCGATGCCCCACTCTGACGAGCGGTCGACCACGTGGCGCAGTACGTCCCAACCGTCGTCGGCCGCTGCTGACAGCGGTGTGGTGGCGTCGACGAGCCGGTGCTCGACGGACACGACCACAGCAGGGAGCTGAGCGGCCAGGTGGCTGTTGGCCCAGTCGCACTGCACCGCCGTACCCATGAAGCCGCCGCCGTGCACCTGGACGATCAGCGGCAGTGGGCCCGAGGTGGCCGGTCGGTAGACCCGGACAGGGATCACGCGGTCGGACAGCTTCACCTCCTGCCAGCTGATGGTGGCTCCGCGGTCGGGGAACCCGGTGATCAGGCGGGCCAGGCCGGACGCCACCTTGCGGTTCTGCGCATCCCGGAAGACGACCAGCTCGGCCTGCGACATCGCCGCGAAGTCCGGCTCCTTCCTCAGCGCCTGCAGTACCCGGATTCGGCTCATGTCCGCTCCTCACGAGATTTCGCTACCAGAAGTATCGATACCGAAAGTAGCATAACTCGCTAAGGTATGACCATGTCCACGTCCACCAGATCACCCGGCCGCCCGCGCTCGAGTGTCGACGCCGAGGTCTTCGCGGCGACCCTGCGCACGGTGCACGAGCTCGGCTACACGCGCGCCACCGTCGACCGGATCGCCGCGGCCGTGGGCGTCGCGAAGACGACGATCTACCGGCGCTGGCCGACGAAGGGCGCCCTGATCACCGCCTGCCTCGTCGACACCTTCGGCCCGCTGCCGCTGGAGCCGGGCGACACTCGGGACGACGTGATGGCGAAGGCGATCCGGTACGGCGCTGCCAAGATCGGCGAGCCCGGCGTCGCCGCAGCCTTCGCCGGCGTGTTCACCGACGCGATCAGCGATCCCGACCTGCGCGAGATCCTGTCCACCCAGCTGCAGGACCCCTACAAGTCCGTGCTCCAAGAGGCGCTCGGCGAATCGGAGCAGCGCGTCCTGTTCGTCATCGACGTCGTCATCGGCACCCTCCTGCACCGCATGGGGATGACCGGCCGCCCCATGGTCGAGCCCGACGTCAAGGCCCTGATCGAGATGATCCAACGCCAACTCTGACCAACCCCGCCCCGAGCAGCGGCCACGGCGCGGTGAACAGGAGGTAGAAGAACGTCAGGCCCTGCAACGCATCCTGCATCGCCGCCGTGGAGCCAGGTATACCGCCGACGGGGGAGTCGCCGTCCAGGATCCAGACGCCGGCTTCGTGGTACCAGCGCAACGACTCGGGTACGGCGATCACGAGGACGCCGGCCAGTGACGCAAGCAGCGCGCTCACGCCGTACTCGAGCCCCGTCCGGAAGGATCGTGTCACCCGGGCCGCGGTGAGAGCGATGCCGAAGAAGAGCAACTGCGGTACGCCGAACAGCACCGCCAGGACCCCGGTCCGGTCGCCGGCGAGCATCACCCGCGACGCGACCAACGTCGTGATGCCGAAGGCAACGAACGACGCGGTCGCGACCAGCAGTGCACGACGGTCGAGCCGTACGGCGGTCAGCGCGCAGCTGACCGCGAAGCGGCGGCGTTCCCGCGGGTCGTCGATACAGGCCAGCTCGGCGCGCATCGCCGTACCCCACTGCGCCTGCTGCCCGCGCTGACCGGCCGTTGCCAAGGCCAGCAACCGGGCAGGGAGATCGATGCCGTGGGCAACTCTGGCTACCTGGTGGACGACAACCGCAGCGGCGAGCAGCCAGAGGGTCAGCAAGACAGCCGCGGCGGGGTTCATCCTTCCTGGCCGATCGGACGGGGCGCGACAGCCCGCTTCGGTGTGCGGTGCAGTGATGCCACGAGCTCGGCTCCACTCGCGGAGAGGCGGTACAGGTGCCGCGGCGGGCGGCCGGGCGGTGGCTGTTGCTCCCAGGTCGTGTCGAGCTGGCCGCGCTCGGCCAGCCGGATCAGGATCGGGTACACCGTGCCGGCCTTCAGATCGACCGCCCGGCAGAGGTCGTAGCCGTACGACCAGCTCGCCGGTTCCTCGGCCAGCGCCAGCAACACCGCAACCGTCTGCGGCGAAGGCCTGCGACTACGTGCCATGCACCCAATGTCTACCTATATAGACTTATCCGTCAAGAAGCTGGTGACGGGTTCAGAAGCCGGTGGTGTAGCCGGTGCTGTACGGGAAATGGTGGGTGCGGGTCTTCTTCTCGATGTGCCGTTCGAGGTCGTAGCCGTCCAGCAGTCGGTAGCCCGTGGCCAGCAACCACCATTCGGTGAAGGGCATCCCGGCCGTCGCCGCCCGGACAGACTCCTGTACGCCGTCCTCCCACAGCAGTCTGGTCGTCGGTCCGCCGAGGCCTTTGGTGGATGCCAGCAGGTACCCCTTGACCCCCAAGCCCGGGATCGCCGGACCGTCGATCATGCCCGCCTCCCGCCACACCGGCTCCAGCTCGCGGGCCAACGCATCCGCGGTCAGCCGACCATCAGACGTCCGCCGGATCCGGATGACGACGCGCTTCGCCTCCCGGCTGACGTCGTACGCCCAGTTCGCCTGCTCGGCGAGTGAATGCGCCAGCCGGTTCTGCTCGGCCCGCAACGCTTCGACCTCCTGGCGTTGCCGCTCGAGCTTGTCGCGCTGCTCCTGGTCGCGTGCAGCCAGCACGTCGTGCACGGGGCGGTACTGCTGCTCCGCCGCGTCCGCGCGTGCCGCGTAGCGCTGCCGGGCCGCGGCTCGCCGACGCGCAAGAATCCTTGCTCCACCAGGAACAAGCACCAACGGATGGCCGATCGTCAGCGCGTACTCATCGAGCAGTTCGGCGTCGGCCGCCTCCCGCTCCGTGGTGTACCTGAGCTCCGCTTGCGTGTCACGACCGAAGGTGGGCAGCGGCTCGATCCAGGGCGGCAGGTCCGCGGTGAACCCGGGCCGGCGAACCAGTGCGACCGGCCGGCGGCGCCCGTGCTTCCAGCCCGCCGCGGCGCCGCTTCGCCAGTACCTGCGCAGTTCCGGGCGTCCGACGTAAGGCCAGAAGAACCACACGACGACGGCAACCCCGACGACGAGTCCCAGCGTTGCCATCCGTCCAGCGTAGTCAGTCCTGCGGGTCCTCGCGGTGGCCGTGCAGCGAGCCGGCGTGGGCCTTCGCGGTGGGGTCGTTGCGGGTCTTGATCAGGCTGGCGATCACGACGACGACCAGAATCGTGATGATGACGCCGAGGCTGAGCGGCGTCGGGACCTCGGGGATGCTCTCGTCGATGTCGACGTGCGCCCAGTGCAGGATCAGCTTGACGCCGATGAACGCGAGGATGACGGCCAGCCCGGCGGACAGGTACACGAGCCGGTCCAGCAATCCCTTGACCAGGAAGAACAACGCCCGCAGGCCGAGCAGCGCGAACGCGTTGGCGACGAAGACGATGTAAGCCTCCTCGGTGACGCCGAACACCGCGGGGATGGAGTCGAGTGCGAACAGCAGGTCGACGCCGCCGATCGCAACCAGGACGACGAACAGCGGCGTGACCACCTTCCGGCCGTCGACCCGGGCGAACAGCTTGCCGCCGACGTAGTCGTCGCTGACCGGCAGCACCCGGCGCGCGGACCGTACGACGACGTTGTTCTCGACGTCGGGATCCTCGTTGCGATGGCGGAACAGTTGCACCGCCGTGTACAGCAGCAGAAGACCGAACACCACGAACATGAACGAGAACAGTGACAGCAGCGTCGCCCCGAGCGCGATGAAGATCGCCCGCATCACCAGCGCCAGCACGATGCCGAACGTGAGCACCTTGTGCTGGTGCTCCTCGGGGACGGCGAACGTCGTCATGATGATCACGAACACGAACAGGTTGTCGACCGACAGGCTCTTCTCGACGATGTAGCCGGCGAAGTACTCGGCGCCGAAGTCACCGCCGTGCGCGGACATGAACCAGATCCCGAACCCGACCGCCACCAGCACGTAGAAGACCGACCAGGCGGCCGCCTCCTTGAACCCGACCCGGTGCGGGCGGAACGCGGCGACGACCAGGTCCACCGCCAGCAGCGCGACGATCAGGCCGATCGTGACAGCCCAGGTCAGGCCGGTGATCTCGAGCACGTGTCCTCCGGTTGTTGAGGGCAACCATCTCGCCACCGACGGTACCGGGCCGGGCCAAGTCCAGGCTGTTGCCGCTCGCAAACTCTCGGCACGCTGAGTAGTTGTGCCGGGTGGCCGGCCGGTCCATACTCGTCTCACCTGCGTTCAGCGGGTGTGGGGGAAGTCTGAATCTGGGGTGGGGGGCTTGACGATGCATGCCTTGAGACTGCTGCGTGCTGCGCTGGTGACAGCGGTGGCCGGAGCCGGCCTGGTGGCCGTGCCACAACTTGCGACGGCGGCGCCGCCGTCGAGTGCGATCGAGCTCAGTCCGACGTCGGCGCGTCCGGGCGAGACCTTCACGGTCACCCAGACGCTGCACAACGACCGGGACTTCACGGTGACCGGCGCGAAGGCCGGCCTGTACGGCAAGGAGACGTCGCTCCCGGGGCTGGTCGACCTGGTGTCGTGCCCGGGCGCGTTCGCCTGCGACATCCTCGGTGGCAGCATCCGCGGGGGCTTCGGTGACATGGCGCCCGGCGAGACCCGGACCGTGGTGTTCACCTTGCGGGTCAAGGACACCGCGCCGGCCGGGCCGGTGACGCTGCAGCACCAGTTCATCGGCGAGAACTACGCGTTCGAGACCTTCGACGGTCCGGTGCTGACGATCCTGCCGCCCGCGCCGGCCGACGCCGATATCGCGGTGTCGCTGAGCGCGTCGGTCCGCACCCTGCTCGTCTCCCGGATCACCTACACGGTGACCGTGAAGAACAACGGGCCCAGTGACGCCACCGGCGTCCGGGTGGTCGGCGCCTACCCGGCCGGCCTGGTGTACGCCGGTTCGTCGGGCTGCACCCGCGTGGGTACGACGCGGACGGTCAACTGCGACATTCCGGCGCTCGCGAGTGGGGCGACCGTGACCCGGACGTTCTCGGCCGACGCCGGCCTGCTCACGCTCGGATCGCTGGTCGCGACGGCGCAGCGTACGGCGAGTTCGCCGACCGACCCGAATGCGGCGAACGACCAGGCGAGCCGCACCTGCACCGCCCTCACCAGCCTGATCGTGCGGTGCTGACCCACACCTGTTCCTGAAATAGCTCCACCGGGTCGCGAGACCTGGTGTCCGGCCGGCGGCCGCGGGAGTCGTACCCCGCGGCCGCCTTCTTGTGGGACGAACACCGTTTTTTGGACTCACGCCTTGCATCCGGGGCGCGGAGCGGTTTACGGTCCGAGTTAACGTTTAAGTGTGCAGTAGTGAGCACTTGTTCATGACTTGGAGCAACTATGATCAGTCGGCGGCGATTTCTGCAGGTTGGCGGTGCCGTGACCGGCGCCATGCTGGCCGGACCCACGCTGGCCGCGTGCGGTGACGGCGGCGCGGCGAACGGTGGGGCGAAGGCATCGAGTGAGCTGACCCTGCCGACGTACAAGCCGTTCGAGGGCCTGCGGCCCGACCTGGCGGGCGCCGAGTCCGGCCTGGAGCCCGGGTTCCTGCAGTTCCCGCCGGACGCGATCTCGAGTGTGAAGGCGCCGCCGCTGAAGAACGCGGTGAGCGCGCTGACCGAGACGTTCGCGACCCCGCCGCCGCCGATGGGCAGCAACCCGATGTGGCAGTCGCTGAACCAGGCGCTCGGCGCCGAGCTCCGGCTCACCATCGGCACCGACCCGGGCTACCCGGAGAAGTTCGCCACGCTGCTGGCCAGCGACTCGCTGCCGGACCTGATGTGGCTGCCGCCGAACCAGGGCATCCCGAACATCGGCCCGATGCTGGAGGCCAAGTTCCAGGACCTGACCAAGTACCTGTCCGGCGACGCCGTCCTGGAGTACCCGAACCTGGCCGCGCTGAAGCCGGCCTCCTGGCGGACCGCGGTGGTGAACGGCAAGATCTGGGGCGCGCCGATCCCGTCGACGCCGTTCGGCCAGGTGATGATGGGCAACCCGCGGACCTGGCAGAAGGTCGGCGGCCTGCAGAGCAGCAGCGCGGACGAGTTCTTTGCCAAGTGCAAGGAGTTGTCGAACGGCACGAACTACGCGCTCGAGCCGGCGATCATCAACATGCTGCACATGTTCGGCGAGTGGTTCGGCGCCCCGAACGGCTGGCGGGTGAACCAGGACCGCTCGCTCACCCACCTGTACGAGACCGACAACTACCGGGCCGCGGTCGAGTACGCCGCCAAGCTCTGGGCGGCCAAGGTCTTCTACCCCGACCTGAACCTGGCCGACGCCACGCCGAAGACCGTGAACGGCCAGATCGCCGCGCAGGTCACCGTCGGCCCGCGGGCGACCGCCGACTTCCGGGCCCTCGACCCGACGCTGTTCGTCGACACGCTGATCCCGTTCGGCCACGACGGCAAGGCCAAGCCGATCTACGACATGGGCTACGGCACGGTCGGGTTCACGCCGTTCAAGAAGACCGACGAGGGCCGGATCCGCGAGCTGCTCGCGCTGGTCGACTACCTGTCCGCGCCGTTCGGCACCAAGGAGTACCTGCAAAAGAACTTCGGCGTCGCCGGCCAGCAGTACGAGCTGGACGCGAAGAAGAACCCGGTGCTGACGAAGTCCGGCACCCAGCAGGCGCCCGGACTGGTCAGCGCGCTGCAGATCATGACTGCGCCGGAGAGCGTGATATTCAACCCGGCGTTCCCCGAGGACACCAAGAAGATCTACGCCACCGAGCAGAAGCTGCTCGAGTTCGCGATGCGCAACCCGACCGCGGGCACCTACTCCGACACCAGCAGCAAGGTCGGCCCGAAGCTGACCGCGGGCTTCCGCGACACGATCGTCGACATCGTCACCGGCCGGCAGAAGATCTCGGCGTACGACGAAGCCCTCAAGCGCTGGAAGTCCGGCGGCGGCGACAAGATGCGCGGCGAGTTCGAGGCGGTGCTGCCGTCGAGCGTCCCGGTCACGGGGTCCTGACGGATGCTGAAGAAAGCAGTCACCCGGCGGCAGGCCAAGACCGGCCTGCCGCTCGCGGTGCGGTGGCGGCGGGACTGGCAGATGGTGCTGCTGATGATCCCCGGCGTGCTGTTCCTGCTGGTGTTCTTCTACCTGCCGGTGATCGGCAACGTGGTCGCGTTCCAGGACTTCCAGCCGTACCTCGGCATCATGCACAGCGAGTGGAACGGCCTGCAGAACTTCGTCAACCTGTACGGCAACCCGGACTTCTGGGACGCGTTGCGGAACACGCTGATCCTGGCCGGCGTGCAGCTGGTGCTGTTCTTCCCGGTTCCGCTCGCGCTCGCGCTGATCGTCGACTCCCTGGTCAGCAACCGGCTGCGGCGCTGGTTCCAGACCATCGCCTACCTGCCGCACTTCCTGTCCTGGGTGCTGGTGATCACGCTGTTCCAGCAGTCGCTCGGCGGGGCCGGGTTCGTCAACAACCTGCTCCGGCAGGCCGGGCTGGACCCGATCCCGTTCATGACGAACCCGGACACCTTCCCGCTGCTGGTGGTCGCGCAGCTGATCTGGAAGGACGCCGGCTGGGCGATGATCATCTTCCTGGCCGCGCTGACCGCGGTCGACGTCTCGCTGTACGAGGCCGCGGCGGCCGACGGCGCCGGGCGCTGGCGGCGGCTCTGGCACATCACGCTGCCGTCGATGCGGACCGTCATCGTGCTGCTGCTGATCCTGCGGATCGGCGACATCCTGAGCGTCGGGTTCGAGCAGTTCATCCTGCAGCGCGACTCGGTCGGTCCGGGCGCGGCCGAAGTACTGGACACCTTCACCTATTACGCGGGCGTCGTCGGCGGCGACTGGAGCAGTGGAGCCGCGGCCGGCCTCGCGAAGGGCGTGCTCGGCGCGCTGCTGCTGTGGGGCGCGAACTCGCTGGCGCACCGGCTCGGTGAGCCCGGAATCTTCCAGAGGCGCTCATGAGACCGATTTGGAAAGCGAACCCGTCCCCGCTGTACCAGACGATCAAGGCCGTCGTCCTCGGCGGCTTCGCGCTGGTGATCGTGATCCCGATCATGGTGGTGATCTCGACGTCGCTGGCCAGCGACCAGGACATCATCGACGCCGGCGGGTACGTGCTGTGGCCGTCGCACCCGACGCTGAAGGCCTACGACACGTTGTTCAGCGGCGGGTTGATGGGCCGGGCGATCATGGTCAGCATCTTCGTCACGGTCGTCGGTACGGTGATCGCGCTCGCGGTCACGATCGCGCTGGCGTACGCCACGTCGCGGCCGGTGCTGTTCGGCCGGCCGGTGCTGCTGATGGTGCTGTTCACCCTGCTGTTCGCGCCCGGGATCATCCCGATGTTCCTGGTGGTCAAGCAACTCGGGCTGCTCGACAGCCTGTGGTCGCTGATCCTGCCGGGGGCGCTCGGCGCGTTCAACTTCGTCGTACTGCGGACGTTCTTCATGAACGTGCCCGGTGAGCTGCTGGAGAGTGCGCGGATCGACGGGGCGAGTGACTTCACCATCCTGCGGCGGATCGTGATGCCGCTGTCGAAGGCGGTGATCGCGGTGGTCGGGCTGTTCTACGCGGTCGGGTTCTGGAACGCGTTCTTCAACGCGCTGCTGTACCTGAACGACACGTCGAAGTGGCCGGTCCAGGTGATCCTGCGAACGTACGTGCTGCAGGGCAAGTCGCTGTCCGCCGACCAGCTCGGCGTGGAACCTCTGCCGCAACCACAGTCGCTGCAGATGGCCGTCGTCGTGGTCGCCCTGGTGCCGATCGCCCTCGTCTACCCGTTCCTCCAACGCCACTTCACCAAGGGCGTCATCACGGGCGCCGTCAAGGGTTGAACATTTCTGCAAGAATCAATCACATGTCGATGGGGCAACGACCTGTGGCCGCTGACCGGCCGACGCTGCGGATGGTCGCGGCCGAGGCCGGAGTATCGGTCGCGACCGTGTCCTACGTGCTGTCCGGCCGGCATCGCAGCCACACGATCAAGGAATCGACCGCGGACCGGGTCCGCGAGGCGGCGGCCAAGCTCGGCTACCGGCGCAACGACGCGGCGCGCGCGATCCGCACCGGCAAGTCCGATCTCGTGCTGCTGTCGCTCAGCGTGCTCGCGGACCCGTGGTCGCAGGCCGTCGCGGAGACCGTCAGTCAGGCGGTCAGCCCGCTCGGCAAGACGGCGCTGATCGTGGCCGACGGCGACTGGCGGACCGTGCTGTCGAACCGGACGCCGGACGTGATCTTCATCGACAGCGTCAACCCGGACCCCGACCAGATCGCCGAGCTCGAGACGTTCGCGGCCCGAGGCGTGCAGATCGTCGCCTTCAGCGAGACGCTCGAGCCGCGCGGTTTCGACGTGATCCGTTCCGGCGCGGAGCCGCGCTGTCACCTGGCCGTGGAGCACCTGATCGAGCACCACGACCGCGTCGGCGCCCTGACCTCGCGTACGTCGGGATTCGCCCGGTACGACGCCTACGTCAACACGATGCGGAACGCGGGCCGGTCGATCCGGTCCGAGGACATCGAGATCTTCGAGCGGCACCCGGAAGGTGCGTACCGGGCCGCGATGGCGTTGCTCACCAAACCGGACCGCCCGACCGCGATCTACTGCACGACGGACTTCGCGGCGATCGCTGCCGTCCGGGCGGCCCATCGGCTGCGGCTCGACGTACCCGGGGATCTTGCGGTCGTCGGGGTCGGGAACACGCCGGAGGGCGAGCACCTGGACCCGTCGCTGTCCACGGTCGGGCCGGTCGGTTTCAACGAGGCGCTGGCGCGGATCATCGTCGGCCGGCTGACCGATCGCGAGGGTGCCGACGGCGAGGTCTTCGATTTCCCATGGCAGCTGATCGTGCGAGACTCGTCCCGTGTTCCGGCTGAAGGATGACGACTGGGAACCGGTGACGATCGGGGAGTCCGACGACTCGGTCTTCCGGCGGGGTGACGTCTTCGCCAAGTGCTGCGCGGTCTCCGGTGTCACTGCGTTGCGGGACGAACGGGACCGGGTCGAGTGGCTCGCCGGCACCAATGTGCCGGGGGCAACGGTCGCGGACTGGCTCGAGTCGCCTGACGGGGCCTGTCTGATCACGACGGCTGTGCCTGGCGTCGCAGGGACGGACCTGCCCGAGGCCACGCATTTCAAGGCGATGCGCAGCCTCGGGTCGACGCTGCGTGAGCTGCACTCGCTGCCCGACTGCCCCTTCGAGCGGCCGCTCGCGTCGGTGGTCGCGACGGCGGCGGACGTCGTACGGCGGGGCGCGGTGAACCCGGACTTCCTCACCGACGAGTGGCGTGCGCTGGACCCGGCCGAGCTGCTGAACCGAATAGTTGCTGAGAGCCCCTATATCGAGTCGGCCTCCGACCTTGCCGTGTGTCACGGCGACGCGTGCCTGCCCAACGTCTTCTTCGACCCGGTCACGCTGGAGGTCACCGGGCTGATCGACGTCGGCCGGCTCGGCGTCACGGACCGCTACTCCGATCTCGCCCTCATCACGATCCAGTTGCAGGACGAGTGGTCGGCGGACCCTCAGCCGTTCCTGAGCGCGTACGGCGTACCGGATCCTGATCAGCGGCGGCTGGAGTTCTACCGCCTCCTGGACCCACTCACCTGGGGGTGATCCGCATGTCCGTGCCGGTGGAGATCGTCGCCTTGATGGTGTCGGCGGTGCACGCGTTCGAGGGGCGGCCGCAGGACGGCCCGCGACCGGACCCGGAGCCGGTGGGGCGCTCGGAGGTCGAGGTCCGCGCCGGCCTGGGCATCGTCGGCGACCGCTACTTCGGCCAGACGGTGCACCGCAACGCGGCGGTCACGTTCTTCGACGCGGCCGTGCTGGACGACCTCGCGGTGACGCTCGAGCTCCCCGCCGTACCGGATCCGCTGCTGCTTCGCCGCAACATCGCGCTGCGCGGCTATCCGCTGGATGGCCTCGCAGCTCACCGCTCGCTCGATGGCGCGCGGACCGCGGGCCGTCGGTTCAGCCTGGACTCTGGCGCCGGGGCGGTTGAGTTCCAGGCCAATCGGCCGGCCAACCCATGTGCGTGGATGGACACCGTTCTGGCTCCTGGCGCGTTCAAGGGGCTCCGCGGGCACGGTGGCATCCGCACGACGCCCTTGACCTCCGGCGTACTGCGGCTCGGGTCGGCCGTGCTCACAGTGTTCGACGACTGACCGGTTTCGGGCGGCTTTCGGTGGATCGAGCTACCGTCGAGAGGTGAGGCGGTGGATGGTTGGTGCGGTGGTGGCGGCGGCTGGACTGGTCGGGTGTGCTGATGTGGCAGGCCCGTCCGGCGAGACGTCCAGCCGAGTGACGCCCAGCCCCACCACACCGAGTGCTGCTCCGAGTACGACGAGCAGCCCAACGCCGACCAGTCCAACACCGACCGCCAGTCCGACGCCGACCCGCAAACCCAGCCCGACCGCGACGCCGACGAACTCGGCCGTCGCCAGCATGTCGATCCCGGCGATCAACGTGCGGCGACTTCGGGTGATGCCGTACGCAGGCACGGCGGACGACCGCCCAGGCACCGTGATCCAGGATCGCGGCGTCGCGGCCAGCCCGCGTGGTGACGCTGGTGGCGTCGGGCCTGGCGATGTCGGCAACTACATCATCACCGCGCACCGGACGACGCACGGCCGCCCGTTCGGCCGGGTGCCCGAGCTCGACAACGGCGACCACGTCCTGGTGACCGCGGGCGGCGTCGTCTACGACTACGTGATCAACCGGACGATGACGATCTCCTTCCGCCAACCCGCCGAGAAGGCCCAGCAGAACGCGGCCGTTCCCGGCCGGCCTGGCGTGAAGCCGACCCAGGCGATGATCACGCTCTCGACCTGCGCCACTCCCGAGGACCACGCGGCCGGCAACTACTGGAGCGACGAGCTCGGCAACCCCGAGCACCGGATCAACAAGATCGGCGTCCTGGTCTCGACCCGCCGGATCAGCTGAGCGACTGGACCAGCGTCGTCGGTTTGCCGGCTACCGCAGTCGGGGCCAGGCGGCTCAGCAACGGAAGCCGCAACAGGTGCAGAGCCAGGCGGCGGGCGATCAGCGCGAACTGCGATCCCGGGAGGAACCAGTGCGCGGCCCGGCGAGCCGCGCGCTGTCTGGCTTCGGCTTCTGGACGCCAGAGGTCCTCGTACGCGGCCAGCGCTGTCTCGATCGACGAGCAGTTGGCGAGCCGGTCGGCGAGCACGTAGGCGCCGGCGATCCCGAGTGACGCGCCTTGGCCGGCCAGCAGCGAGACGGCGTGTGCTGAGTCGCCGAGCAGGACCACGCGGCCCTTGCTCCAGGCGGGCATCACGATCTGCGCCACCTGGTCGTAGTAGATCTCGTCAGGCGCCGGACACCGCTCGATCGTCTCCGGCACGACCCAGCCGAGCTCGCTGTACGCCGACCGGATCGCCGCACGCGGATCGGCCGGCAGCGACGGATCTGCCGTACGGTGCACTGCGAAGGCCGCCACCCGCCCGTCCCGCAGGCCGTAGAACCCGAACTGGCTGCCGATCGTGTCGGTCAGCACGAACCGCCCGTTGACCGCCGCGTGGATGTCCGGGGCGTCGAAGGTGTAGGCCGCGGTGTGGAAGCCGAGATAACGCAGGTACGACGACTCCGGCCCGAAGACCAGCCGCCGGACGGTGGAATGGATGCCGTCGGCACCTATCAGCAGGTCGGCCTGCGCCGAGGTCCCGTCCGTCAGCGCGACCTGTACGCCGTCGGCCTGTGGCGTCACGCTCTCGAGACCGACGCCGTACCGGAGGTCGACGCCGGTCGGCAGCGACTCGCGCAGTACCTGCTCGAGGTCCGGGCGCATCACGCTGACGAGCTTGCCCGCGGCGAACTGGCCGAGGCTCATGCCGGCCAGGCGGCGGCCGTCGTCGTCGACCAGGACGGCCTCGGTGACGTTGTAGCCGGCGTCCTGGAGAGCTGGGAGCAGGCCCATCGCCTCGATCGCGTCGTACCCGGGGCCGAAGAAGTCGATCATGTAGCCCTGGGTGCGCGGGCTCGGGGTGCGTTCGACGACGAGCACGTCGTACCCGCGGGTGGCGAGCAGGTTCGCCGCGGCCAGGCCGGCGATTCCGGCTCCGCAGATGATCGCCTTCACGAGGTCACCAGCCTGCGCAGGACTTCCGCCGTACCTTCACCGGTCGAGCCGAGGCCGCGGTGCAGGAGGATGCCGTCGATCGCGGCGGCCAGTACGGCGGCGGTCGCGGCCGGATCGGGGACCTGCTGGACCGCGAGCCAGTCGCCGACGCGCTGCCGGAACTCCGCGACGAGCGTGGCGAGTTGCTCGCGCAGGCGCTCGTCGCGGGTCGCGGCCAGATAGGCCTCGACGAACAGCAGTGACAGCGGGTCGACGCCGGAGTGCTGGTCGATCGAGGCGAGCATCGCATCGATGGCCTCTGCCGGCGACCCGGCCGCGGTGAGCTGCTCGTCGGTGGCGGCCAGCACCTGGCGCATCGTGGTGACAGCAGCCTCGGTGAGCACCGCCTGCACCGACGGGAAGTGGTAGTGCACGACGCTCGGCGTGACGCCGGCGCGGTCGGCCAGGATCCGGGTGCTCACCGCGGACCAGCCGCGCTCCGGGATCAGTTCTGCCGCCGCGGTCAGCAGTCGGTGCCGCACCTCCTGCCCGCGGACAGCGGCTGGAGACGTCATCGGTCCCACCTCCTGGGCAATCGCCCTGAGCGTTCGTCCTGTACGATCGCCCTGATTCTAGAACAGGCTATCAGAACCGGGCAACACCGGGGGTGTGTTACTTGCGGCCGAACTTCCACCACTTCGGCTTGTTGGCCTTGATCTCGTCCTCGGTCAGCGGCGGCGGCACCGGCGGCCGGGACTGCTCGGTGAGGAAGTCGCCGGACTCGGTGTCGTACGGCGTGACGCCGAGCACCCGGCTGATCTCCATCACGATCGGGATCGAGCGCGGGCCGTCGTTCAGGTAGAACGTGATGTCGCGGACCTCGACGCCCTTGCCGATCGTCATCTCGACGTCGAACTCGTCGCTGCGCAGCGCGAGCCAGGACGGCTTTCTCGCGTCCACGTCCGGGACGACCTCACGGACCTTCGCCACCACGTCCTCGGATGTGCCGACCGACGGTGGCTCGTACCCGTCCGGAATGTCGTCGAGGCGGCGTACGCCTCCTGGCCCTCGCATCGCGTACACAGCCCAGCTCATCCACGTCCTCGCTTCGCTCCGGGCGCGGATGAGGCACAAATCGCACTGTGCTCAACGATGAACTCGCTTCGCTCGTTCATGTCCCCAGCATGTCCTACCGGGGTGTACGGGCAACAGTCAGGCTGCGGGTTTGCGCGCCGCCAGCATCGCGAAGGTCAGGTGCTCGCCCTGGTCGGCCTCGAGCATGTCGAGCGCGCCGTCGCGAGCACCCTGATGCTCGGAGACGGCCTGCGCCCAGGCCATCCAGTCCTCCCAGCCGGACTCCTGGAGCCGGGCCGCGGTGACCTCGACGAGCTCGGTGATCTCCCACTGGAACCGCCACCAGTCGGCCGTGTGCCAGGCGAGCGCCTCCCAGCCGACCAGCTTCTTGATGTGGTCCGGGATGTGCCCGAGGTCGCGGATCTCGGTGCGCAGCGCCGGGGTGGCGACGCCGAACTGCCCGCCGGGCTTGAGGAACTGGGTGATGTAGGCCAGGTAGCCGTCGGCGGTGCCGAAGTACTCGTAGGCGTCGATGCAGACGATCGCGTCGAAGAACCCGTGCGCGAACGGCAACGCGTGCGCCTCCACCTTCACCGGCACGATCCCGTCGACCTGCTGCGTCCCGACGTACGCCGCGATCTCCGTCGGCTCGACCCACAGATCGGCCGCCCAGACCTGAACGCCGTACTCCTTGGCCAGGAACACCGACGTGGCGCCCTTCCCGCACCCCAGATCCAGCACCCGCATCCCCGGCCGCAACTCCAGATCCGTGGCCAGGTCCTCCAGCAACCACAACGGATGCGGCCCCATGTCCCCATCCAGCACCCACGCCACGTCATACCCACCGGCCCGCGGATACCTCTCCTGCTTCAACTCCACCACGCGCCGCAGCGTAACCCGGTCCGGTTCGGCCGCGCCGGGGATTTTCTGGCGGGTGGTCGCGAAACGATGTCAATAGTGGCAAGGCGGTATCGGGGGGTGGGGGGTAGGGCTTAGCATCTTGCGGGCGTTTCGGGAGGGGGTCCCTGGGCGCTGAAGGGACCTGAGTGGGTGGGACCGGCCACGTCCGGTACTGGGGAGAAGCGGGGAAGAATGGCGGACAAGCCGGCGCCCAAGCCTGGCCATTTCCTGCCCGGAGGCGCGGGCACGGACGACTCGACGAACGGTGGATCCACGCCGGGATCGGCCCCACTGGCCGCGCCGACGCCACGTCTCGGGGCCGGCGCCCCGGCCGGGCCGCCGCAGCTGTCCGGGTCGCGGCTGGAGTCGCGGCGGTCGGTGCAGCTGTCCGGCACGCGGTTCGGTCCGCCGCCGCCGGATGACGCGGCGGCCGCGGCGTACCGGGAGGTCTACCACCCCGACCCGATCCCGTTCGCCCCCAAGAAGCAGTCGAAGGTGCTGATCGCCGGGATCGTGGTCCTCGCCCTCGTGCTCGTCGGAGGCGGGGTCGCGCTCGGCGCGAAACTGCTTTCGTCGTACGACGACTTCGTCTCCACCCCGCTGGTCACACCGTCCTTCCACCCGTCCGGCGTGCCGACGCCGACCCCGGAGACCGAGCCGACGCCGGACGTCAAGGTGCAGCGGGAGAACCCGTTCTACTCCACCGGCCCGCTGGCCACGGTGAAGTGTGCCGAGCCCGCGTACCGGCCGACGTCGAAGGAGAACGTCCGCTCGTACTACCAGGCCCTGATCGCCTGCATGGACAACGCGTGGAAGCCGCTGGTGACCCAGGCCGGGTTCACCTTCCGCTCGCCGCGGCTGATCGTGTTCGACGACGGCCAGGAGACCGCGTGCGGCGTCCAGAAGGAGGTCGCGTCGTACTGCGCCGACGAGCAGGGCGGCAGCGTCACGATGCCGTGGCAGGAGCTGACCGAGACCTACTCGCAGCGCAAGGCGACGACCCGGGCCGACATGGCCCAGTCGCTCGGCTTCGCGTACGGCGCTCACCTGCAGAACCTCACCGGCATCTTCGACGCCACCGCCAACCTCCGCGACACCGCGCCGACCGAGGCGGCCCGGTTGGAGATGGACCGGCGCCAAGCGCTGCAGGCGAACTGCTTCTCGGCCGCGTTCTTCGGTGCGGCCAAGGCGAGCTTCCCGCTGCGCGGCGAGCTGATGACCCAGTGGACCTGGCTGATCCGGAACGGCGGCGACGAGAACTCCGAGGACAACGTCCGCGACCACGGGTCCGCCAGGAGTCTCGCGCTGTGGATGAACCAGGGCTTTGCGAGCACCGATCCCGGCACCTGCAACACTTTCGTGGCAGCATCCGCCAAGGTCGGCTGACGGACAGGGTACAAACGATGGGGACGAGCGATGCCTGAGGAGCACCCGGACACTGATCCATCGGCCCCGGCCGGCGCGGGAGCAGCGCCCGATCCAGGCCGGGGCGCCGCGTCGGCCGGTCCGAGTACGGCGCGGTCCGGCTCGCCGAAGCCCGGCCACTTCATGCCCGGTGGCGCCGGCGACATCCTCACCGAAGGCGACCGGGCCCGTGCGGCGGAGCGCAAGCAGTCGCTCAACCTCGGCAAGGCCCGCACCCTCGGACCCATCGACCCGACGCTGCGGAAGATGGCCCGGCCGCTCCCGGTCGACCCCGATGCCGAGCCCGGTTACGGAGCACCGCCGCCCGCGCCGCTGGCCGGCGCTCCGGTGACCCCGCTGACCGGGACCCGTCGGGTCGGCGGATCCCGCCGGGTCGGCTGGCACTCGCCGTACTCGGGGGTCGGCGGGCAGTACTCCAACGAGCCGCTGCCGACCGGACCGGTCCGCCAGCAGTCGAAGGCGGTGATCGCCGGGCTGTCCGCGCTCACGCTGGTGCTGCTCACCGGCGGCACGGTCGCGGGGTTCCAGTTGATCAACTCCTACGACTCGGTCGACAGCCCGATGGCTCGGCCTTCGGTCAAGAAGACCGAGGCGCCGTTGCCCGTTCCCGCCGACCCGACCGTCACGGTCACTGTCACGCCGGTGCCGGACCTCGATCGGCTCCGGAAGAACAAGCTGTACACGGTGGGCAAGGTCGCGTCCGTGAACTGCAAGGAACCAGCGGTCAAGCCGAACAGCCAGTCCGCGATCCTGAACTACTACAAGGCGCTCCTGCCCTGCCTGAACAAGGCGTGGGCGCCGGTGGTGACGAAGGCCGGGTACGAGTTCGTGCCGCCGAAGGTCGTGCTGCAGAGCAAGCAGGCGCCCGCGTCCACGTGCACCGGTGAGGCGGAGACGGCGTACTACTGCCCGAACGACCACACCATCGCCATCGACTGGCAGGACGACCTGAAGAACTACAAGGAGGACCCGCTCGCCGCCCGGGTCTGGATGATGGACACGATGGCGCACGAGTACGGCCACCACGTCCAGGAACTGACGCACATCCTCAACGCGGCCTGGTCGCGGAAGGGCTGGGCCAAGACGCAGGCGGAGAAGCTCGAGTGGTCCCGCCGTACCGAGCTCCAGGCGACCTGCCTGGGCGCCCTGTTCCTCGGCGCGAACAAGAAGTCGATGGGCCTGTCCGGCGAGAAGCTCGAGATGTGGGAGTGGCAGACCCAGCACAGCGGCGACGAGTACAACCCGAAGAAGATCCGGGACCACGGCTCCCGCAAGAACCAGTGGCTCTGGGCCGACCCCGCGTTCAAATCCACCGCCACCGCCGCCTGCAACACCTACACAGCCGCCGCGAAGAAGGTCAGCTGAGTTTGAGTTTGAAGCCCTCGTGGGAGTTGGTGAAGCCCAGGCGGGTGTAGAAGCGGTGGGCGTCGGTGCGGGCTTTGTCGGAGGTGAGCTGGACCAGGGTGCAGCCGCGGTTGCGGGACTCCTGGACGGCCCAGTCCATGAGCGTCGTACCCAGGCCTGAGCCGCGGGCGGAGGCTGCCACCCGGACGGCTTCGACGAGGCCGCGGCTGGAGCCGCGGCGGGACAGGCCGGGGATGATCGTGAGCTGGAGGGTGCCGACCAGCTCGCCGGCGCGGTCGGCGACGACGAGGACCTGGTTCGGGTCGGCGTCGATCGCCTCGAAGGCGCGCAGGTACGGCGTGAGGTCGTCGGCCGACTCGCGGGTCGCGCCGAGTTGGTCGTCGGCGATCATTGCGACGATCCCGGCCACGTCGTCGGTGGTGGCTCGGCGGATCAGCACGTCGGGGTCGGACTGGGCGGACATCTCGGCGGTCATGGCCCCAGCATCTCAACCGGCTTGACCGGTTCACCCCGTGGGGTAACGGGCATAGCGGTTCGACGGTGTTGCCTTATGCAAACACTTTTCGTTGCGACCGAGGTTTTACATGCCTGAGACAACCGTTTGGGGTGCACGGCGCGGGGCACGGGGAATACTAGACACCACTGCATCCGCCCGTGCCGGGGTCGTGTGCAGTGTGGCGCGGCAGCGGATGCGGGCCTGTCCGGAAGGAAGTTTCGATGTCTGCGCTTGCGATCGACTTCACGCAACCCTTCGAAGATGCCTTCGGCAAGCTTCTCGGGTTCGTCCCGAATCTCCTCGGCGGCCTCGTCATCCTGGTGGCCGGCTACTTCGTCGCCAAGGTGCTCGGCAAGCTCGTCGGGAAGCTGCTCGGCAAGGTCGGGTTCGACCAGTGGATGGAACGAGCCGGCGTGTCCGGCGTCCTGCAGCGGTCCGGCACGGGGCTGACCGCTTCGGCGATGCTGGGCAAGGTCGTGTTCTGGTTCGTGTTCCTGATCAGCTTCACGATGTTCGCCTCCGCGCTCGGGGTACCCGAGATCTCGGCGTTCATGAGCGACATGCTCGGCTACATCCCGCGGATCTTCGCCGCGATCGTGATCATCTGCCTGGCCGCGTTGTTCGCGAACTTCCTGGCCGCGATCATCCGGGGCGCGACCGGGAACGAGACGCTGGCCAAGGTCGGAAAGTACGCGATCCTCGTGTACGCCGCCTTCGCCGCGCTGACCCAGCTCGGCATCGCCGTACAGCTCACTGGCAACACGCTGCTCATCGTGCTCGCGGGCGCTGCGTTGGCGATGGGGCTGGCCTTCGGGCTCGGCGGGCGTGAGATGGCGGGCCGGACACTGAACAACCTCTTCGACCGCAGCCAACTCAAGCCGCAACCCGACCACACGATGGCCAATGGTGCCGGGGCGAACGGTGCCTACGAGCAGGGCAGCTACCAACAGGCCGGCAACGACCAGGCCGGCTACCAGCAGGGTGGGTACGACCAGGGCAACTACCCGCCGCCGCAAGAGCAACACCCGGCAACCCACGGCGCCCCCCAGTCCGGCTGGCCCAATGGCACCACCCCCGAGGGCAACTGGCAAGGCAACCAACGCTGACAACAACCAGAGATCGCACGCCCCGCTCCCCACGCGGGGCGTGCGCGTCGCAGGACCAGAAAGCAATTGGATCGTGTAGCCCGTGAGCGCAGCGAGTGTGGGGGTTGTGGCCGGACAGCGAGCTCGGCAAACAGCCGGTCCGCACCGACCGAGCGAAAGCAGGAGCAGGTGCGTGGTGAGCGGCGTGCAGGTCCGGGCACGCGCGGAGGAGTCGGTCGGGGGAGGTTGTCTGCTGGTGTTGGGGGTTCTCTGGTGGTGTGCGAGGGGAGAAGGCACAACACGCGGGGTTATCCGGTCTTGTTCTGGTCGCCGGGAACCCCGTGGATCTTCGTGGGTCAGATGGTGGTGGGGAAGCGGCCGCCTAGGAGGCGGGTGGCGTGTTCGGCGGATTCGACGAGGAGGTCGAGCCACTCGAGGCAGCGGTCGAGGGGGATGCGGATGGTGGGGCCGCTGATGGTGATGCAGCCGGCCAGTTCGCCGTTCGCCTTGAAGACGGGGGCGGAGAGGCCGGAGGCGCCCTGTTCGCGTTCGCCGATGGTGATCGCGTAGCCGTCGGCGCGGGTCTGCTTGATGACTGCGGCCAACTCGTCGGCGCTGGTGATCGTGCTGTCGGTGATCGGCCCGAGCGGTTGCGACAGCACCGTCTGCGCCAGCGAGTCGTCCCACGCGAGCAGGACGCGGCTGGCCGACCCGGCGTGCAGCGGCATGATCTTGCCGACATGCATCTCGCGACGCAGCGCGTGATGCGTCTCGGCGAGCGCCACACACACCCGATGCCCCTGCTCGGCCCGGAAGAACGCGGCCGTCTCACCGGTCGCGTCGCGCAACTGCTTGAGCACCGGCACAACCAGATCGAGTACGTCGACTCCCTTGACCGCCGGCGCCGCCCAGTACGCCATCTTGACGCCGACCCGCACCTGGTCACCCTGCCGGTCCAGGAACCCGAGCGACACCATGTTCGTGACCAGCCGCTGCACGGTCGACGTCGGGAAACCGGTCGCGTCCCGGATCTCGCCGAGGGTCAGCGAGGGCCGATCGAGCGAGAACGCATCCAGGATCTCCCCGATCTTCCCCAACACCAGAAGCGGCTGCCCACTCCCACCCACCGGATCCGCTGACGCCATGGACTCAGCGTAGGCGACACCTGGTTGCGAACCCTCGATCATGTCTCACCACCACCTTCCGGCCGGGGTCCCCCGACCCGGGAGAGGAGGCCGGCCGGGGGACGACCAGCCGGTGCCGGCCCCGGCTTCCGGCCGCAGGGGGCGGGTGGGGCGGGTGGTTCATGACGCCCAGGGAAAGGTCGTGGTGCTGGCGCCGGCCCCCTGGGCGGACCGGGACCGGTTCGGTTCGTCAAGGTCGGCCAGCAGATCGCGCCCGAGCCCGACGAGCTCACTGAACTTGGCCGGCGTCAGCCAGTCCGGCCGAAGCGCGAACACAAGATCCTCGGTGGAGGTGTTCCCGGCCGCGCCCGGCGCGAACGGGCATCCGCCGAGTCCGCCGAGAGAGCCGTCGACGGTCTTCGCGCCGGCATCGATCGCGGCCAGGCTGTTCGCGACGCCGAGGCCCCACGTGTCGTGGCCGTGGTACACGATCGGGCGGTCGTCGATCTGCGCCGTACGGCTGACCAGGTCGTAGACCTGTGACGGAATCGCCTGGCCAAGGGTGTCGCACAGTACGACGTCACTCGTGCCGTCGGCCCGGTGGTCGAGCACGATGTCCAGCACCCGCTCCACCGGTACCTCACCCTCGAACGGGCAGGTGAACGCCGTCGCGATGCACAGTTGCACCGAGCCCGAGCCGGCCAGCTCCACCGCCGACGGCAGCGCGGCGAGGCTGTCCGCCGTGGAGCGCCCGATGTTCGCCTGGTTGTGCTTGTCCGACGCCGACAGGCAGTACTGGAAGTTTCGCGCCCCGGCCTCGGCCGCGCGCGATACGTGCCGCGGCGTCGCGACCCAGATCCAGCACTTCTCCAGCTCCGCCGGGGTCAGCGACCGGATCACGTCGAGCGTGTCGGCCATCGGGGGCACCAGGTCCGGCCGGGCCATCGAGCCGATCTCGAGCGCCGGAACCCCCAGCGCCAGCAGGGACCTGATCAACTCGACCTTACGAGCCGTAGGCAACGGTTTCCCGGTGAGCTGCAGTCCGTCCCGCAACGTCACATCCCGCAGCACCGTCGTCATGACGCCTCCTCGAGATCCCGCATCCCGCGCCGGATCTCGGCCGGACTCAATCCGAGCAGCTTCCCGAGGACCTGCTCGGTGTGCTCACCCAGCTCGGGCCCGAGGCTCCGGATCGGCAGCGACTGCCCACCGATCACCGGTACGACGCCCGGGAAGCCGACGTCCTTCAGCACCTCCGCGCCGTTGGACACGTCGAAGCGCTGGATCATCGCGCGAGCGGCGTACTGCTCGTCCCGGCTGATCTCCCGCGCGGTGTAAATCGGTCCGCACGGGACGCCGGCCTGCTCCAGTTCCTCGATCGCGGTCGCGGCAGAGCGGCCGGCCGTCCAGGCGCCGATCGCCTCGTCCAGCTCGTCCCGCCGCGCCCACCGGCCCGCGTTCGAGCGCAGCTCGGCGTCGGCGGCGAGATCGGCCCGGCCGATCAGCGTCATCAGCCGCTGGAAGATCCGGTCGCCGTTGCCGGCCACGATGATGCTGTCGCCGTCCTGGCACAGGTACGCGTTCGACGGCGCGATCCCTTCCATCCGGCCGCCGATCCGCTCGCGCAGGACGTCGTACGCCTCGTAGTCGGGGATCAGCGACTCCATCATCGACAGCATCGACTCGTTCAGCGCCACGTCGATGACGCGCTCGGCCAGCGGCGCCGGCGGCAGTCCGGCGGTACGGCGTACGTCGCGCTGGAACAACGCCATCACCGAGCCGAAACCGGCGTACAGGCCCGCGATCGAGTCGCCGATCGAGATCCCGACCCGGGCCGGCGGCCGGTCCGGGTGCCCGACCAGCTCGCGGAAGCCGCCGTGCGCCTCGGCGACCGCCGCGAACCCGGGTCGGTCCGACATCGGGCCGGTCTGCCCGAACGCGGAGATCCGGGTCAGTACCAGCTCCGGGTTCGCCGCGCTCAGGACGTGGGGACCGATGCCCCAGGCCTCGAGCGTGCCGGGACGGAAGTTCTCCAGCACGACGTCGCACTGACGGACCAGGTCGATCACCGTACGGCGGCCGAACTCGCTGCGCAGGTCCAGCTCGATCGACTGCTTGTTGCGGTTGATCGTCCGGTAGAGCAGCGACGTGGTCCCGGCGTACAGCCGCCAGTTGCGGAGCTCGTCGCCGGTGCCGGGGCGCTCGACCTTGATCACCTCCGCGCCGAAGTCCGCCAGCAGGCGGCCCGCGGTGGGCGCGGCGATGTAGTTGCCGAGCTCGAGGACCCGGACACCGGCCAGTGGCGCCGGCGACTCGCTCGTGGTCATAGCAGTAGCTCTCCAGAGGTTGGGTTGTGATTCAGAACAGGAGGCTCAGAGGCATCAGCAGGACAATGGCGACCACCGAGGCGACCGAGACGCCGATCGTGCAGCTTTTCAGCGTGCCGCGGGTGGTCTGGCCCATCAGCGACTGCAGCAGCCAGAAGGTGTTGCTGGTGACGTGGACCGCGAACAGCGAGCCGGAGCCGGCCGCCAGCGCGATCAGGACCGGGTCGAGGCCGAGCGCCGGGGCGATCGGGGCGAGGATGCCGGCGGCCGTGATGGCGGAGATGGTCACCGAGCCGACCGCGACGTGCAGGGCGGCGGCCATCACCCAGACCAGCAGCAGCGGGGCCACCGTGCTGGCGCTGAAGTACTCGCGCAGGATGTCGCCGAGTCCGCCGGCCGCGACCACGGCGGCGAGCGAACCGCCGACCGCGGTGAGGATCAGGATCTGGCCGCTCTCCTTGAACCCGCGGGCGATCGCCTTCTCCACCCGCGGCTGGCCCATCGCGTACCGGCCGATCAGGCAGGTCCCGATCAGGCCGACCAGCAGCGCGACCACCGGGTCCGAGATCAGCGCGACGATCTTGTTCTCCCAGTTCGCGGCCTCGGCGATCGCGCCGAAGCCGATCAGCAGCAGTGCGGTCAGCATCGGCACGAACAGCACGAACAGCGGCGGTTGCCCGCTCTCGTCCACGTCGGCGGCGTCACCAGCACCACCGGCCGATCCGGTACGTCGTACGTCGGACGAGCTCTCGCCCGAGCCGCCGCCGACCGTCACGGTGTCCTTCACCTCGGCGGTCTCGGTCAGGACGTCCTGCTGCTCGTCGACGGCCTCGTTCCAGAAGCCGCGGCGGAACAGGAAGGTCATGATCGTGATCGCGATCAGCACGGTCGGGATGATCAGCACCAGACCCCAGATCAGCATCTTGCCGAGCGGGACCTTCAGCAGCGCGGCCAGCGCCAGCGCGCCGACGCCGGGAACCATCAGCACGATGCCGCACTCCAGGCCGATCGCCAGCGCGGTGGCCATCCGGGCCCGGCCGAGCGGGCCGATCCGGCGGGCCGCCGAACGGGCCAGCGGCGCGGAGATGACCAGCAGTACGTCGAGGTAGATCGACTGCAGCATGGTCGCGATGGTCAGCGCCATCGAGTACGGGAGGCGTTTCGGGCCGAACAGCTTGAGCAGGTGCCTGACCAGGCGCTCGATCGCGCCGAGCTCCTGCAGGATCGAGCCCATCAGGACGCCGAAGGCGATCAGCAGGCCGACCTCGGCCATGATGTCGCCGAAGCCCTTGGTGATGGTCTCGACGGTCTTGTCGAGGCCGAGCTTGCTGACCAGGCCGAGGTACAGCGAGCCGACCACGAGGGAGATCACCGGGTTCACCCGGAACCGGACGATGAGAACCACGATCGCGAGGATCGCGATCGCTGTGTTGATCAGTACTCCGACATCAGAAGTCATGAGCGGACGTCCTTCAGAACGGGCAGCTGGGGACAGGTGGGGCTTTCAACTACCCATAATGTGAACATAGACCCACGAAGTAGGCAAGATGTCGACGCCACTACCTTCATGAGAATCCCCCGAAGCAACAGTTACGGCCGCCGCTCCCGTAGGTGCGACGGCCGTAACTGGGCGTGATCAACCTCTCAGTTGTGACGCCCTTGGAGTCTGAGTTGTGAGGGAAAGGGTGGTCGGTCAGTCCTCCGCGGTGTCGGGGCCTGCGCGGCGGACGTCTTCTACCTTGGTCATGGCTTCGCGGAGGTCGGAGAGCCAGGTTTCGCTGTGCTGGGCGACGAGTTTGACGCACCAGCCGAGGGCGTCGCTGCGGGAGCGGGCGACGCCGGCGTCGACGAGGGTGTCGAGGACCTGGCGTTCGGGCTGGCGCAGTCGCGTCATCACCGGCGCGGACAGGGACGTGAAGATCGTCTTGGTGTCGCCGCAGCGGACGCCCCAGGCGACCTTGCGCCGGGTGGCGTGCTCGAGTTCGCGGGCGATCTCGATCCGCCGCTCGCGGGTGTCCTCGCGGTACTGCTTGATCCGGCCTTCCTCGGCCGCGGACCGCTCGGCGGCGCTGACGTCGGCCTTCTGCTCGGGCGCCGGAATCCGCCCGACGATCAGGATCTCGTCCCGGTCGATGGACAGCTCCGGCTCACCCTCGAACCACTCGCCCGGCAGCCGCCCGGTCAGCCAGCCCCGCACCCGCTCACTCACAGTCTTCGTACTCATGTAATCATGATTACACCTCTACAGAACTCCGTTCAAGCAGGAACGCGGCCCGCAGTTCTGCGTGGGCCTCCAGTGGCGCGCCGATCTGGTCGAGCCCTAGCAGTGCCGCCCCCACCACCGGCGGTACGTCGACCACCTGCGGCACCGCCTTCGGAGCGGCCTCGAAAAGCAGGTGTACGACGGTGTCGACCAGCAACCTGTGGCCGGCAGTCAACACACCGCCGCCGAGCACCACCGGCACCGGCTCGTCCAGCAGGTCCAACCTCCGGAGAGCCACAGTCGCCATCGACACGATCTCCTCGGCCTGACGCCGTACGATCGCCGCCGCGACCGCATCACCCGCAGCCGCGAGCTGGAACAGCAACGGTGTCGCCTCCAGCTTTCGCGACGCCGAGATGTCGCCGAGGTGGAGGCCCTCGAACAGCGCGGTCAGCGACGAGACGCCGAAGTGCGACGACAACGCGGTGACCAGCGCGGTCGCCGGCCCACGTCCGTCGTCGGCCCGGGCGGCGGCCCACATCGCCTCCTCGGCGAGTTGTTGCCCACCGCCCCAATCCCCGGTCAGCTTGCCGAGCGCCGGGAACCGCGCGGTCCGCCCGTCGGGTAGCAGGCCCGCGCAGTTGATCCCCGCACCACACACCACAGCCACCCCGAGCGGCTCGTCGACGCCGGCCCGCAACAACGCAAAAGTGTCGTTGGTGACGTGCACCGACTCCGCCCACCCATAGGAGTCGAAGGCATCCGCCAGCCACTCCTCCTCGATCGGCAGGTCCGCGTTCGCCAGGCACGCGGACACCTGCTGGGCCAGCGGTACGTCGCCGACCTCGAACCCGGCCGCCGCGGCTGCGGCGATCACGAGGGGCTCGAGTCCGGCGACTGCCGCAGCGGCTCCGATGATCTGCGGCTCGAATCCGCCGCCGCGCGCCGTACCGAGGACCGATCCGTCGGCGGCGACGAGGGCGACGTCTGTCTTGCTGTTGCCGGCGTCGAAGGCGAGCACGCCGCCTGGGACGATCATCGGGCCCACGGGAGGTACGCCGAGTTGTGCGCCAGCAGCCTGTCCGTGAGTTCGCGCGCGATCGAGACCTGCCCGACCAGGGGATGCGCCAGCAGCGCGTTGAACACCCGCTTGGCGCCGCCCTTCAGAGCAGCCTCCAGGGCCAGGTCCTCATACGCCGTGACGTGACTGATCAGACCGCCGTACAAGGGCTCGACAGGTGCCACAGGCAACGGTCGCGCACCACTGGCGCCGACCACGGCCGGTACTTCGATCACCGCGTCGTCCGGGAGGAACGGCAGCGTGCCGCTGTTCAGCGTGTTCACGACCTGGACGTCGCCGGTGTCGTTCAGCAGCGACGACGCCAGCGCGACCGCAGCCTCGGAGTAGTAGGCCCCACCCCGCTGCTCGAGCAATGCAGGCTTCTCGTCCAGCAACGGATCCGCGTAGAGCGACAGCAGTTGCTCCTCCAACGCAGCCACCTCGGCCGCCCGCGACGGCCTCGTCAGCGACTCCTGCACGACCTCGTCGTGTGCATAGAAGTAGCGCAGGTAGTACGACGGCACCACGCCCAACTGCTGGAGCAAGTCCGCCGGCAGCTTCAAAGTGTCAGCCAGCGAGGCCGCGTGGTCAGCGAGCAGCTTCGGCAGCACGTCCTCGCCGTTAACGCGTACGGCGCGCTCCCACGTCAGGTGGTTGAGTCCCACGTGATCCAGCGACACCTGCTCCGGCTCGACCCCCAGCAACGAAGCGAACCGTCGCTGGAACCCGATCGCCACGTTGCACAACCCGACCGCCTTGTGTCCCTCCGACAACAGCGCCCGTGTCACGATCCCGACCGGGTTGGTGAAGTCGATGATCCACGCGTCCGGGTTGGTACGCCGTACCCGCTCGGCGATGTCGAGCACCACCGGAACAGTCCGCAACGCCTTCGCGAGCCCGCCGGCTCCCGTGGTCTCCTGGCCGACGCAACCGCACTCGAGCGGCCATGTCTCGTCCTCGTTCCGAGCGGCCTGCCCGCCGACCCGCAGTTGCAGCAGTACGGCGTCCGCGCCGTCGATGCCCGCATCGACATCGGTCGTGGTGACCACGCGACCGGGATGGCCCTGCTTGGCTAAGATCCGCCGGGCCAGGCCGCCGACCAGCTCGAGCCGGTCGGCGGCTGGATCGACCAGGACGAGCTCGGTCACCGGCAAGCTGTCACGCAGCCGGGCGAAGCCGTCGACGAGTTCGGGAGTGTAGGTGGATCCGCCGCCTACGACTGTGAGTTTCAACCTTTGACCCCTGTGAGTGTGACGCCTTCGATGAAGGCCTTCTGGGCGAAGAAGAAGAGGATGATCACCGGCGCCAGCACCAGCAGCGTGGCCGCCATGGTGAGGTTCCAGTTGGTGTGGTGGGCGCCCTTGAACGACTCCAGGCCGTAGCTGAGCGTCCAGGCCGCCGGGTTCTCGCTGGCGTAGATCTGTGGACCGAAGTAGTCGTTCCAGCAGTAGAAGAACTGGAACAGCGCGACCGCGGCGACGGCCGGTTTCGCCATCGGCAGCACGATCCGGACCAGCGCCCTGAAGTCACCGCAGCCGTCGACCTTCGCCGCGTCGACGTAGTCCTTCGGGATGGTGAGCAGGAACTGCCGGAGCAGGAACACCGAGAACGCGTCGGTGAACGCCATCGGGATGATCAGCGGCCACAGCGTCCCGGACAGGTGCAGCTGCTTGGCCCAGAACAGGTACATCGGCACGATCACCACCTGCGGCGGCAGCATCATCGTGGAGATGACCAGCATCAGCGCGAGGTTCCGCCCGCGGAACTTGAACCGGGCCAGCGCGTAGGCCACCGGGATGCTCGACAACAACGTCAGCGCCGTGCCGAGACCGGCGTACATCAGGGTGTTCTTCCACCAGGTCAGGAATCCCGGGGTCTCCCACACTGTCCGCAGGTTCTCCCAGTGCCAGCTGTTCGGCCACAGGTCCCGGGTGAGCGCCTGCTGATCGCTCATCACCGCGGTCAGGAAGACGAACAGGAACGGCAGCACGAAGAACAACGCCGCCGCAATCGCCAGCGAGTGCACCGCGACCCACTCCAGCACCCTGGTACGGCGTGCCGCCCGGGCAGCCGACGTGATCCCGATCGGCGCGGCCGCAACGGAGATGGTCATGAATGCTCCTCTCAGTCGTTGGTCGCCAGGAAGCCGCTGCCGCGGCGCATCAGGAACGCGGTGAACACCATCGCCAGCACGAACAGCACCAGCGCGATCACGGACGCTCCGCCCGTGTCGAACCGCTGGAATCCCAAGTGATAAACGAGTTGCGGCAATGTCAGCGTCGACTTGTCCGGATAGCCCGGCTCGAACTGTTGCCCCGAGCCACCGATCACGCCACTCGCCACCTTTCCGGCGACGAGTGGCTGGGTGTAGTACTGCATCGTCTGGATCACGCCGGTGACGACCGCGAACAGCACGATCGGCGAGATGTTCGGCAGCGTGACGAACCGGAACCGTTGCCACGGGCCCGCTCCGTCCAGCGACGCGGCCTCGTACTGCTCCTTCGGCACGTCGAGCAGCGACGCCATGAAGATCACCATCAGGTCGCCGATACCCCACAACGCGAGCATCGTCAGGGCCGGCTTGGACCACTGCGGGTCGTTGAACCAGCCCGGCTGCGGCAGCCCGATGCTGCCAAGGATGTTGTTCACCGGCCCGGTGCCCGGGTTGAGCAGGAACGCGAACGCCATCGTCGCGGCCACCGGCGGCGCCAGGTAGGGCAGGTAGAACGCGGTCCGGAAGAACCCGGCGCCGGTCTTGACCTTGGTGATCAGCAGCCCGATGCCGAGCCCGAAGACCACCCGCAGGCTGACCATGACGACGACCAGCCAGAGGGTGTTCCGCAGCGCCGGCCAGAAGAACGGGTAGTCGGTGAAGACGTACTGCCAGTTCCTCAGGCCGGTCCAGGTCGGCGGGGTGAAACCGTCGTACCGCATGAAGCTGAAGTAGACGGTGGAGATCAGTGGGTAGAGGAAGAAGACGCTGACGCCGATCAGCCAGGGGGAGAGGAACGCGACGTTGCGGACGGCTTCCCGGCGGCGTTTCTGTCGCAGGCCTGCCGGCACCATCACTTGACCTGCGCCAGGTCCTTGTCGATCTGCTGGTCGGTCTTGGCCAGCCCGCCGGCCAGGTCGGTGACCTTGCCGGATTCGTAGGCGAAGCCGAAGTCCTGCAGGCTGAGCTGGTACGCGCCGCCGTTCGGGCTGGCCGGCGTGGTGCTGCTCTTCGGGTGCTGGGCGATCTCCAGGAAGGTCCGGAAGTTCGGGTCGGCGTCCAGCTTCGGCGACTTCAGCGCCTCGAGCGTCGACGGCACGTTGTGGATCGCGTTCGAGAAGCTGACCACGGCGTCGGTGTCGGTGGTCATGTACTTGATCAGCTCCCAGGCCGCGTTCTGCTTCTGGCTGGTGCTCGCGATGCCGATGATGGTGCCGGACAGGTAACCCTTGCCGTAGCTGTCGGCCTGGTCGTCGGGGACCGGGAACGGCGCGACCCCGATGTCGAACTTCACGCCGGCGTCCTTGGCCATCCCGAGCCGCCACTCGCCGTCGATCGCCATCGCGACCTGGCCGGTGTGGAACGGGTTCTTCGCGCCCCACTCGTCACCGAAGGTGGCGCGGTACTTCTCCAGCTTGGCGAACCCGCCGAGCTCGGTGACCAGGTTCTTCTGCCAGCTGAGCATCTTCGCGAACGCCGGGTCGGCGGCCAGGTTCGACTTCCCGTCGCCGGTGAAGTACGTCGGGTTCCACTGGGCGGCGAAGTGCGTGGTGGTCGACTCGTAGCCATGGAAGTTCGGCATGAACCCGAGCTGGCTGTAGGAGTCGCCCTTGACCTTGGTGAGCTTCTTGGCCGCGGCGTCGAACTCGGACAGCGTCTTCGGCGGCGCGGTGATCCCCGCGGCCTTGAAGGCGTCCTTGTTGTAGTACAGGCCGTACGCGTCGTTCAGCAGCGGCAGCGTGCACCGCTTGCCCTCGAACTGCGTGTAGTCCTGCAGCGCCTTCGGGAAGGTCTTGTCCAGGTCGACACCGGACTTGTCCAGGAACGGCTTCAGGTCCGCGAACACGTTCGACTGGCAGAACGTGCCGACGTTGTCGGTGGTGAACGAGGACACCACGTCCGGCGCGTTCGGTCCGCCGGCGCGCAGCGCCTGCTTGATCTTGTCGTCGTTGATGTTGCCGACGGCCTTCACGTGGATGTTCGGATGCTTCGCCTCGAACGCCTTGATGTTGGCGTTGATCGGGGCCACCTCGCCCGGCGCGCTCCAGCCGTGCCAGAAGGTGATGGTGACGTCCCTGGTGGCGTCGTCACTGGCCTGCGGCGCGGTCGACGTACCGGTACAGGCGGTGGCGAGCAGTGCAACGGCTGAGGTGGCCAGTAGTGCTCGGCTGAAGCTTGGCATCCGTACTCCTAGGAGATGGGTGGACCTGCGGTGTCGAAGACTTCGTCTCGGGTGGTGGTCAGCGCGGACTGCAGGGCGCCGGCCAGGACCGGATCGTCGGTGATCGCGGTCATCAGCAACCGCGGGCGCGGTACGGCGAGGTCGGCCAGCTCGTCCTGGACGAGGCCGCGCAGGCGTTCTCCGCCGGCAGTGATGACGCCGCCGGCGAGCACGATCAACTCGGGGTCGACGACCGCGACGATCGCGGCCAGACCGACGGCCAGCCGGTGTGCGAACTCGGTCAGCACGGCGTCGCCGGCGCCCTCGGTCTTGAGTGCGGTCGCGATGGCGGCTTCCGCCGTACGTGCCTTGAGGCCGTGCTCGCGGGCCAGCTTGAGGACCGGTTCGCCACCGGCGAGTTCCTGGAAGCCGCCGGCGTTGTTGCGGCCGACGTTGCGGACCAGCGGCGTGCCGGGCAGCGGCAGGAACGCAACCTCGCCTGCGCCGCCAGTAGCGCCGCGGTGCAGGCGGCCGTTGATCACGACCGCGGCGCCGATGCCTTCCTCGCCCCAGAGCAGGACGAAGTTGTCGCTGTCCTTGGCGTGGCCGACTCGCTGCTCGGCGATGGCCGCGAGGTTGACGTCGTTCTCGACCTCCAGCGGTACCGCGATCGCCGCGGCCAGCTCGTCGAGCAGGTGTGGCGAGTGCCAGCCGGGCAGGTGTGTGGCGTACCGCAGCCGGCCGGTGGTCGGGTCGAAACCGCCTGGGGTGCCGATCGAGACGCGGTGCAGCCGGCCGCGGCTCATCCCGGCCTCACCGGCCGCGCCGTCGATCGCCTTGAGCACCCGCTCGACCGTGCCCTTGGCGCTGCGGCCAGGCGTGGGCAGTTCGTAGCTGCCGACGACCTTGCCGGTCAGGTCGGCGACGGCCGAGCGGATCCGGTTCGGGGTCACGTCGAGACCGGCGACGTACGCGATCCCGCCGTTGATCTCGTACAGCTGGGCGTTCGGTCCCGGCCGGCCGGCGGTCGTGCCGCTGGCGCGGACCAGTCCGGCCGCCTCCAGCCGCGCGAGGAGCTGGGACGCGGTCGGCTTGGACAGGCCGGTGAGATTGCCGAGGGTGGTGCGGGACAGCGGGCCCTGCGCGAGCAGCAGGTCCAGGGCGGCGCGGTCGTTCATCGCGCGGAGCAGGCGGGGAGTTCCGGGTGTGGTTGCCATGGGATAACCCTGCCTCCCTCCGCCGCTGTTATGTGGTCGGCTCGCTGAACTGGGTCAACTGTTAGGAAAGTTTCCTATTGATGCGAGACCGTACGGCGGACTGACGGCGGTGTCAATCGGTTCGGCTGGGTTAGGGTTGCCTAACTATGTCGAGTGGGGAACTCTTGTGGCGCGCCGTACGGCGGCATCGTGGGCGGATGATCACCGGCGTGCTGGTGCTGTCGTTGCACCAGGCGACCGAGGCGGCCGTGCCGGTGGCGATCGGCATCTTCGTGGACCGGGCAGTGGCCAGCGGCGACGTCGAGCCGCTGCTCTGGTGTGTGCTGATGATGGTCGTGCTGTTCGCCGTACTGTCGAACGCCTGGAAGACCGGTGCTCGCCAGGTGGTGCGGGCGATCGAGTACGAGACGCATGCGCTGCGCCTGGAGATCGCCGGTCGAGTGCTGGACCCGCGGGGTCATCGCACCGGCCTGCGGTCCGGTGAGCTGCTGTCGATCGCGACGTCCGATGCCGAGAAGGCCGCCTTGATGATGCGGGCGGTGTCGATCGGGTTCGCGGCGACGACGGCGCTAGTGGTGTCGTCGGTGTCGCTGCTGCTGGTCGACGTACCACTGGGGCTTGGGGTGCTGATCGGCGTACCGCTGCTGGTGCTGGGGATTCAGGCCTTGTCTCCGCTGTTGACCCGGCGTACGTCGTCGCAGCAGGAGGCGGTCGCGCAGACGACTGCGCTTGCCACCGACCTGGTCGGCGGGCTGCGGACGTTGCGGGGGATCGGCGCGCAGCACAACGCGGCTGAGCGGTATCGGCGGTCCAGTCAGGAGACGTTGCGAGCCACGTTGCGTGCGGCCTCTACCAACGGGCTGCAGGACGGTGTGACCACTGCGCTGAGCGGACTGCTGCTAGCGGCCGTCGCCGGTGTGTCTGGGTACTTCGCGTTGACCGACCGGATCACGATCGGCGAGCTGATCACTGTGGTCGGCCTCGCGCAGTTCATCGCGGAGCCGGTCGGGTCGCTGGGCTATGCGAGCCAGGTGGCGGCCATGGCGCGTGCATCGGCCGGCCGGTTGGCATCCGTGCTGTCGTCGCCACCGCTGATTGCCAGTGGAACGGCGACGACGCTGGACCCGGCGAAGCCCCTGCTGGAGCTGGTGGACGTCTCCTACAAGTCGCTGTCCTCGGTGGATCTGACACTGCGGCCCGGTGAGCTGGTGGGAGTGCTGTGCTACGACCCCCGGGATGCTGATGCGTTGCTGGCTGTCGTGGCGGGCCGAGCGCCTGACCACACCGGCAAGCTGCTCGTCGGTGGTACGGCGATCGAGGAGCTCGACATCGACGCGGTACGACGGACTGTCCTGCTGGAGCAGCACGACACCGACCTGTTCGAGGGGACGCTGCGGAGCAACCTGCTCGTCGACTCGGGAGAGTTGGAGCGGGTGATGGCCGCGGCCGGTGCTGCTGACCTGATCGACGAGCTCGACCGGCCGCTGGCCGACCGTGGTCAGTCGCTGTCGGGTGGACAGCGTCAGCGACTCGGTCTGGCTCGGGCGCTGCTGGCGGAGCCGCCGGTGCTGGTGCTGCACGACCCCAGTACGGCGGTGGACGCGGTGACCGAGGAGCTGCTGGCCGAGGGGCTCGCTGAGGTGCGGGAAGGACTCACGACGTTGGTGCTGACCAGCAGCCCGGCGCTGCTCGGCAAGATGCACCGGGTGATCGTGGTGTCGGATGGCTCGGTGGTTGCTGAAGGCATCCATGCCGAGCTGGCCGCCGCCGACGCCACCTACCAGGAAGCGGTGCTGCGATGAGCCTGTTGCCGGTCGCTGGACCGAGGGCGACGTGGGCCGTGCTGTGGCAGGAGATCCGCCGGCTGCCCGGCCTGTCTGTGGTGGCAGCCTTGGTGATCACGGTGGCGAGTGCTGCCGGGCTGGTCGCGCCGTGGGCGCTCGGTGTGCTGGTCGACGACATCGCAGCTGGTGCCGACCGATCGGCCGTCGTACGGGTGGTGCTGGTGATCGGCGGTGCAGCGTTGGTCTCTGGTGTGCTGACTGCGGTTGGCGTCACCCTGGTCGCCCACGTGGGCGAGACAGTGCTGGCGCGGATCCGGGAGAAGGTGGTCGACCGGGCGCTGCAGCTGCCGGCTCCGGTGCTCGACAAGGTGCGCACAGGCGACCTGCTGTCCCGGGTCGGCGACGACGTGGCGTCTGTCGCAGCAGCGTTGACCGAGGTCGGGCCTGCGTTGCTGTCGGCCTCACTGACGATCGCACTGACCACCGTCGGCATGTTTGCACTGGACTGGCGGCTCGGACTGGCCGGACTGCTCGCCCTGCCGATGTACGTGTGGGCGCTGCGGTGGTACCTGCCACGCTCGGCGCCGTTCTACCGCGACGAGCGGGTGGCGATGGGTGAGCGGTCCGAGGCGATCATCGCGTCCCTGCGCGGCAGCGCGACGGTCCGGGCGTACCGGCTGGAGGACGTGCAGCTGGGCAAGATCGAGAACACCTCGGCGGTTGCGCGAGACCTGTCGCTCAAGGTCTTCAAGCTGTTCAGCTTCTTCTCGTCGCGGATCAACCACGCCGAGTTCGTCGGCCTGACCGCGATCCTGGTCGCCGGGTTCTACCTGGTCCGCGACGACGCGGTCAGCGTCGGTGCGGTGACTGCGGCCGCGTTGTACTTCCACCGGCTGTTCAACCCGATCGGCATGCTGCTGATGGAGTTCGACCAGATCCAGACCGCGTCCGCGGGGCTGGCGCGGTTGGCCGGCGTACTGGAGATTCCAGCGGTCTCAGAACCGCCGGTCGGGCGTACGCCAGTTGACGCGTCGTTGGAGCTTGTGGACGTCGGGCACGCGTATGACGGGCCGGAGGTGCTCGCTGGAGTTTCCTTGCGGCTCGAACCAGGTGAGCGGGTTGCGTTGGTTGGTGCTTCAGGTGCTGGGAAGACGACGCTGGCTGCTATCGCGGCGGGAGTGCTTACGCCTACTGCCGGTGCGGTGAGTCTCGGTGGGGCGGATGTGCGTGAGCTTGGTGAGGATCGGACTCGTGCACAGGTCGCTCTGCTGAGCCAGGAGGTCCACGTGTTCTCCGGGCCGTTGGTGGACGACGTACGGCTGGCCCGGGCTTCGGCGACCGATGATGAGGTTTCGAAAGCGCTGGATCGGGTTGGTGCGTCGGCGTGGGTGCGTGCGCTACCTGACGGGCTCGACACGGTCGTGGGCGAGAACGGGCATCAGCTGACGGGTGCACAGGCACAGCAGGTCGCGTTTGCTCGACTCGTGCTCGCTGACCCGCCCATCGCCGTACTGGATGAGGCCACGGCGGAGGCAGGTAGTGCGGGTGCGCGTGAGCTGGAGCGAGCGAGTGCGGCTGCGACGGAGGGGCGTACGACGTTGGTCGTGGCGCACCGGTTGACGCAGGCCGAGCAGGCGGACCGGATCGTCGTACTCGACCATGGGCGGGTGGTCGAGTCCGGTACGCACGAGTCGTTGCTGGCCGACGGAGGCTGGTATGCCCAGCTCTGGCACAGCTGGACGGGTACTACTCAGCAAGCGTTGCCAGCAGGGCGAACGAGACCAGCCAGTGCGTCGACATGAAGCCGCCTTCGGTCACAGTCGGCAGGACGGCCGCGACCTGACGATCGGCGCCTGCTCGTAGCGTGTCCACGACGTCAGGCAGCGCTGGCGCGATTGTGCGCAACTGCCAGGCCCGGGCGAGCGCCAGACCGGACAGGTGCGCCAGTTGACCGTCGCCCGAGTCGTCAGTGACCGCGACCTTGAGCAGGTGCTGGTGCTGGTCGGTGCCGAGGCCTGGGAGGAACGCGGTCAGCCAGGTCTTGTACTCGTCCTCCTTCAGGACGCGTCGCATCAGTTCGGCCTCGGTCAGCGCCGGCGACAGGAAGTCGGTGCCGGACGGCTCGAAGCGGGTGTCGTACGCCGTGTCCTGGCCGAACCACTCGATCGCGCGTTCTCGGATCGCCTCGACCACGTCGGTGCGGGCGAGGTCGCCGTACGCCTCGAGGAGGAGGGCGAGGGCGAACGCGGTGTTCAGATGGACGCCGTGCCGGACCGGGTAGGCCTGGCGCGGCAGCCAGCCGAGGACGAGGTCGGCGATGGTGTCGGCCAGCGGTTGTAGCGGCCAGCTGTCCTTGCCCGCCGCGGCGAGCATGGCCGCCCACGCCCAGCCGTAGGGGCGTTCGTACGACGGCCGGTCGCGCAGGTACGCCGCTTCGGTCGCGATCGCTTCGGGAGTGAGCCGTTCGTCGAGGAGGTCTGCGGGGCGCCGGCCGACCTGGTCCGGTGCGAGTGTGAGCAACCGGACCAGGGACCATTGCATGTGTGCGCTGGAGTGCCAGTCGTACGAGCCGTGGAAGGCGGGATGCAACCGCTGCGGGGTCACGTCGACGTCGTCCGGGCCGTGCGACGCGTGCGAGGCGCCGTACGGGTAGGGGGTTTCGAGAACCTCGCACGCGATCCGTGCCCAGGCGGCGGCGTACTTCATCTGCACTCCTTAGCCTCGATCCACCGACCGGCTGGCGTGGGTGGCTGATTCTCGATGCGCTGCAGGGTCGGCTGGGTGTGGCGTGGTGGGACGTCCCGCCTCGCTGCGGGGGTGTTCCACTTGCGG
>NZ_JBFAHB010000059.1:0-58574 GCF_040653975.1 Kribbella sp. NPDC050820 | reverse complement strand
GTGGGGCCCCCATTGCGGGCGGACGCCCAACCCGAGGCCGGGGCGCCACCGGCCCGCACCCGTTACCTGCCCACCCAGGTACGACGCCGACCCGTATCCACAACCCCCACAAACCACCTAGCCCTACCGGCCGTGCGTGCGTGATCATTCGCAGGTGAGAACCGGGATTCGGTGGGTGTGGAACGGGGCTGTGATGACGGTTCGGGAGCGCTTGCGGGCGCTGGATCGATCCGCAACCGATTGAGTTGTGCAACCGTTTGCCGGATAGGCGGTTTCGGTTGGGGAACAGGTGACTGTTCCTCAGCAGTTGTTAAGGGTGGGACCGTAGTATCACTGTACGGCCCCGGATGAGGGCTACCAGGAGGATGACAATGCAGAGCAGTAACCCGGTCCTGAACCGGTCGAGTGCGTTCGCGCCTGGCCAAGGCCAGGCTTATCCGGGGGCCGCTCCGTACGGTCAGCCGGGTCCCTACGGCCAGCCCGGCCAGTACGGTGGACCCGGTGTGCCGCCCCAGCAGTACCAAGGCGCGCCGGCCGGAAGCCGCCCCATGACGATGGACGACGTGATCGTCCGGACCGCCGCCACCCTGGGCGTCGTGGTGCTCGTCGCCGCGATCGCCTGGTTCGCGATTCCGACCACCCTGGTCACCCCGGCGTTCCTGGCCGGCGCCCTGCTGGCGTTCGCGCTCGGCCTGGTGCTGTCCTTCTCCCGCCGGGTCAACCCCGCGCTGGTGATGGTGTACGCCGCGGCCGAGGGTGTGTTCCTCGGGATCGGCAGCAAGTTCATCGCGAACTGGGTCGGTGACTCAGGGATCATCGTGCAGGCGGTGCTCGCCACGATGGTGACGGCCGGTCTCACGCTCGCGACGTACAAGTACTTCGCGATCAAGGTGACGCCGCGGTTCACCAAGATGGTCATCATCGCGACCATGGGCTTCGCCGGCGTGATCCTGATCAACTTCATCGCCAGCCTGTTCGGCTTCAACTCCGGGATCGGCGGCTTCGGCGCGATGGGCCTGGTGTTCGCCGCGCTCGGCGCCGGCCTGGCGGTGTTCAACCTGATCCTCGACTTCGACATGATCGAGCAGGGGGTCAAGCACGGCGCTCCGCAGAACGAGGCCTGGCGGGCCGCGTTCGGCCTGACTGTCACCCTGGTCTGGCTGTACTGGAACCTGCTCCGCATCCTCGCAATCCTGCGCGGCGGCGACTGATCCACCGCACAACCCGAAAGGCCGGCCCAGGTGGGCCGGCCTTTCGGCGTTCTCACTGAGATTCACTGGGTGGTCCTGAGGTTCCCCAGTCGGTGATGCAGCCGACCGGTTGCCTGTGGTTGCTTGCTGCGGTGGCCGGTGAGGTCAGGCCGGTGTGGTATCCGAGCGTTCGCGAGGCGGGTGTCGCGGGATGGTGCGATTGGGCTGGAACGAGGAAGACCTGCCCCTCCACCTGAAAGGGCAGGTCTTCTGTATCAGACTCCTGTTCGGCTCGTCAGCCCATTCGGCGGTGCGCTCGGCGCAGGTCGTACTCGTGGACGATGGCGGTTGCGTGCCCGTGCGCGAGCTCGTACTCGCTGGATAGCCATCTCACTCTGTCGTCGAAGCGCAGGAACGACGGTCCGTCGTTCATCAGCTGGAACCACTCGGTCATCTCGCGTCCGGTGCACCCGGGCACCCTCTCCACCAAACGCTGGTGCGTCTCCTCGGAGTGGTTCAAGCCCATCTTCGCCTCCCGTCATCGGGGTACCGCGTAGTTATCGACTGTGCACCACACAGCCGTCGCTAGGCAAGACTCTCGTCATGAAAGTAGCCCTCAGCGGACGCACAGCGGCGTAAACCTACTGGCACACCGGTACGGCGTCCTGCGATTCGGAGCTGTCCTCGTCGACCCGCTCGACCTCGGCCTTCGGGTGCCGGCGCCGATGCCGCAGCGTCGCCCAGCGGCCCCGCGGACCGCGTTCGCGCCCGGCGACCTCGGTGGCCGCGACCTCCGTGCCGGCCGTCTTGGCAGCCTGTACGGCGGCTTCCGCGATCGGCAGGATCGCCTCGCCCCGGAACTGCTCCGGGTGCACGAACGACTCCGGCCCGACCCCCATCGCGGCCGCCACCGACGGCAGCAGCGCGGCGGACGCGGCGGCGTACCCGATGGCGGACGGGTGGAAGTTGTCCCGCCCCCACATCGACGGGTTGGTCCGGAACACCTCGCCGAGCAGCGACCCGAGGGACACAGTTCGGCCGCCTGCCTCGACCACTGCGATGGTCTGAGCGGCGGCCAGCCGGCGGCTCAAGGACCGGGCGACCTGCCGCAGCGGCGGCATGATCGGCCGGACCGCGCCGAGGTCCGGACAGGTGCCCACCACCACCTCACAGTGCGCGGCCCGCAACCTGCGGACCGCGGCCGAGAGCAGCCGGACCGAGGTCGACGGCGGCATCTTCGACTTCACGTCGTTGACGCCGATCAGGATGACCGCCACATGCGGCCCGGCCTGCAAAGCGGCATCGACCTGCGCGGCCAGATCGGTCGACTTCGCCCCGGTCTTCGCCACGTCGACCAGGCGCACCGGGCGCTTGGCCAGCTCGGCGAGACCGGACGCCAGCAGGACGCCAGGTGTCTCTTCCGGTGACTCGGTGCCGTAGCCGGCCGCGCTGGAGTCGCCGAGGATGGCGAACGTGATCGGATGTCCTGGATACCGGCCGAACAGACCGTCGCCCGGAGTCGGGTAGTAGCGCATCGGTCCGATCACGCGTTTCGCATACTCGGCCTCAGCGGTCAGTACGCCGTACAACGTGGCACCGATGAGTCCGAGTCCCCCGCCCCCGAAAGCTGCGGCCTGGGCCAGCTTCTTGGCTGCCCGGGCTCTACTCATGAGTCAAGGATTACACGCAGTCACGACAGCGCAAGTGAAAATAGGGGAAAGGCGCGCGTATCACTACAGTAAAGATGTGCGCTACGCAGACTCACTCCTGGACCTGGTCGGCAACACCCCGCTCGTGAAGCTGGGCAAGACCACGGACGGGGCCAAGCCCCTCGTACTCGCCAAGGTCGAGTACTTCAACCCGGGCGGTTCGGTGAAGGACCGGATCGCGGTCCGGATGGTCGAGGCGGCCGAGGCCTCCGGCGACCTGAAGCCGGGCGGCACCATCGTCGAGCCGACCTCCGGCAACACCGGCGTCGGGCTGGCGATGGTGGCCCAGCAGAAGGGCTACAAGTGCGTCTTCGTCTGCCCGGACAAGGTCAGCGAGGACAAGCGCAACGTGCTCAAGGCGTACGGCGCCGAGGTCGTGGTCTGCCCCACCGCCGTGGCCCCCGAGCACCCGGACTCGTACTACAACGTCTCCGACCGCCTGGTCCGCGAGATCGAGGGCGCCTGGAAGCCGAACCAGTACGCCAACCAGAACAACCCGCGCTCGCACTACGAGACCACCGGTCCGGAGCTGTGGGAGCAGACCGAGGGCAAGATCACGCACTTCGTGGCGGGCGTCGGCACCGGCGGCACGATCAGCGGCACCGGCAAGTACCTGAAGGAGGTCTCCGGCGGGAAGGTGCAGATCATCGGCGCCGACCCGGAGGGCTCGGTCTACTCCGGCGGCACCGGCCGGCCGTACCTGGTCGAGGGCGTCGGTGAGGACTTCTGGCCGGAGACGTACGACAAGACCATCTGCGACCGCGTCATCGAGGTGTCGGACGCGGACTCGTTCGCGCTGACCCGGCGGCTGGCCCGCGAGGAGGCCATGCTGGTCGGCGGCTCGGCCGGGATGGCCGCCGCGGCGGCGATCCGGCTCGCCCATGAGCTCGACGACCCGGACGCCGTCATCGTCGTGCTGCTGCCGGACGGCGGCCGCGGCTACCTGACCAAGGTGTTCAGCGACGAATGGCTGGCGCAGTACGGCTTCCTCGGCGCGCGCCAGGGCACCACGCTCGGCGACATCCTGGCCCGCAAGGACGGCAGCATGCCGCCGCTGGTCCACACCCACCCGCACGAGACGATTGCCGAGGCAGTCGCCATCCTGCGGGAGTACGGCGTGTCGCAGATGCCCGTTGTCCGGGCGGAGCCGCCGGTGATGGCGGCCGAGGTGGCCGGCGCGGTGTCGGAGCGGACGTTGATGGACGCCCTGTACTCCGGCAAGGCGCGGCTGGCCGACATGGTCGAGCAGCACATGGATCCGGCGCTGCCGTCACTGGGCGCCGGTGAGCCGGTCGCGAAGGCGGTGCAGCTGCTCGAGGATCGGGACGCCCTGATGGTGCTGGACGACGGCAAGCCGGTGGGCGTACTGACCCGGCAGGACCTGCTGGTCCACCTGTCCGCCGACTGACCCTCACACCGGAGTCGCAAGGACCCCGACGCGGGAGACTTACCGGTCCACGACCGAAGGCACGATGGCGAGCAGGACCGTGACCACGATGCCGATCACGATGGCCGCTGCGCCGGCGATCTGAAGGATTTCCATACCTCAAGAATCCTTCGGCGCAGCCGCCCGGACATCGGCCCGAGGACCGGTCTTGCCTTCATCCCAAGGTCGTACCCCCGCCCGTCCCCGCTCCTACTTCGGGAGTGCGGGTAAACCCCTAATGGACCAGCACGAAGTCCGCGGGGTCGAGGCGGCGGGTGCGGCGCCAGTAGGAGACGGTCCACTCCGGCCAGATGGTCGAGTTCCGGCCCGCGGCGTCCAGGTACCAGCTGGTGCAGCCGGACTGCCAGACGGTGTCGCCGAGCTCGCCCTGGATCCCGCCGACGAACCGCTCCTGGGCCTCCTCGCGGACCTCGACGTACGACGCTCCGCGCCGCCGCAGCAGGTGCAGCGCCTGCATCACGTACCGGACCTGGGCCTCGATCATGAAGACCATCGACGAGTGCCCGAGGACGGTGTTCGGGCCGACCAGCAGGAACAGGTTCGGGTAGCCGGCCACGGTGATGCCGAGATGGGCGCCGATGCCGGCGCGCTTCCAGTGGTCGGCCAGGTCGACGCCGTCCTTGCCGAGGATCGGCATCCGGGTCAGGTTGGCCGAGACGTCGAACCCGGTGCCGAGCACGATCGTGTCGCAGGCCCGCTCGGTCCCGTCGGAGGTGACCACGCCGGTCGGCGTGATCCGCGCGATCGGGGTGGTGACGAGGTCCACGTTCGGCCGGGCCAGGGTGGGGTAGTAGTCGTTCGAGATCAGGATCCGCTTGCAGCCGATCTGGTAGTCCGGGGTCAGCTTGGCCCGCAGCTCGGGATCGGCGACCTGCCTGTGCAGGTGGCGCTTCGCCTGGATCTCGAGGCCCTTCATCAGCTTGGGGTTGCCCGCGAACCCGGCGCCGCGGCCCTCGAGTCCCCAGTAGATGGCGTTGCGGATCGCCCGCTGGCCGGCCGGGAAGCGCTCGTGCAGCCGCCGCTCCCACGGGCCGATCGCGCGGTCCGGCTTGGACGTGATCCACGGTGGCGTCCGCTGGTACACGTCGAGTTGCGCGACCTCGGGGGCGATCCGCGGCACGAACTGGATCGCCGATGCGCCGGTCCCGATCACGGCCACGTTCCGACCGCGCAGGTCCGCCGAGTGATCCCATTGCGCCGAGTGGAACGCAGTACCGGCGAAAGCGTCGAGGCCCGGGATCTGCGGGAGCTTGGGCTGGTGCAGGCTGCCGACGCCCGCGACCAGGGCCTGGGTCTCGATCGTCTCGGCGTCGTTGACGGTGACGGTCCAGCGGCCGGCGGCCTCGTCGAACACGGCTTCGGTGACCTCGGCGCCGTACCGGATCTTCTCGGCGACGCCGTACTTGTCCGCGCAGTGCTCGAGGTAGGCGAGGATCTCGTCCCAGGGCGCGAACATCCGGGTCCAGCGCGGGTTCTGCTCGAACGAGAACGAGTAGAGGTACGACGGGATGTCGCAGGCGCAGCCCGGGTAGGTGTTGTCCCGCCAGGTGCCGCCGAGCTGCTCGGCCTTCTCCAGGATGACGAAGTTCTCGCAGCCCGCCTGCCGCAACTTGATCCCCATGCACAGCCCGGCGAACCCGGATCCGACGATGACGACCTCAGCCTCAGTCATAGCTGCGTAGGTTACCGACGAGTCACGTGGCCCGGCTAGTGCCTGAGGCGGTGCAGGATCTCGCCGGCGTTCGGGATGACCAGGGTGTCCGGGTCCTTCTCGTACGCCTCCAGGTCGACGTCGGCCGGGTCGAGATGGGCGAGGTTGGCCCGCCGTACGACGTCCTCGGGAATGCCGGTCGCGAGCGTGACATGGACCCGGAGGTGCTCGCCGGTCGCCGGGTCCCACGTGCCGGCACCGCGGAGGTGGGTGGAGTGCGCGAGGACGCCCCAGTGCAGATCGCGGAAGCGGTCCCACTGGCCGAGGAAGTAGTCGCGGCAGTGGTAGCCGATCTCCTCGATCTCCGGGTGCATCGCGGCCAGCTGGGTGACGTGCGGCGCGTAGAGGATGACCTCGCCGCCGTCGGCGACGATCGGCTCCACCTTGTAGAAGCCCTTCGCCGCGGTCCAGATGTCGGCGTACTTCGGCGGCATCACCGACACGACCCGCTTGACCGGGTGGTCGAGGTAGCGGACGTGGGTCTGCGCAGAGATCTCCGCGGCCGCGCGCCACGAGGAGACCGTGTCGCCGAACGCGACTGCGTGCAGGGCGTTGGTGCCCGACTGCGCCACCACCGACAGGGCGAGCTTCTCCGCCGGGATCATCGCGGCGGCCTCGTCGATCAGCGCCCGGACCGGGGTGATTCCGGGTGTGCCGATGATGCTCGAGCTGGTGATCAGGGCGCCGAGCCAGTGCGAGAAGTCGATGACCTCCTGACCGGCGACGCCGGGGAAGAAGTACTTGTTGCCGCCGGAGAAGCCGACCACCTCGTGTGGGAACACCGGGCCGACGACGAGGGCGACGTCGTGCTCGACCACCGCGCGGTTGAGCTTCACCGGCACCTCGTCGCGGAGCATCTCGTCGGAGATCTCGCCGACCCGGTCCGCGTGGATCGTGCCGAGGTCGGCGAAGGTGTCCGGTTTCCACCACTCGTGGTTGAGGACGCCGTCGTACTCGCCGCCGAGGTGGGTGCGGAGCTGATCCGGCGTCATCTCCGCGTGGGTGCCCAGGGCAACCAGAATCGTGAGCTTGGCGACCCGGCCGTCGAGGGCCTGGTGGACCGCCTTCAGCAGCAGCGGAAGCGGGCAGCTGCGGGTGGCGTCCGGGACGATCACGCAGACGCTGCGCCCCTCCAGCCCGGCCCCGCTCAACGCATCGCCGATGAAGCTGGTCACCTCGTCGTCGGTCAGCACCTGGCCGGCTCCACCGATCACGGTTGCATCCATGACATCCACCCTAGGCCCTGTCGCCCGCGGTTCCGAGTCGTGACCGCGGAGAAACCCTTGGTGGACAAGGGATCGTGTCATCGGCAGGTAAGGGATCGAGTGGTTGACCCCGGGCCGCCTCCGGGCGCACGATCGGCGGTGGCAGCTGGGGTGGGCTGAGCAGCGAGGGGGGACGACCATGTCCGACACCATCGAGCGGCCGGCGGGGGCGAGACCGGAAGGTTTCGGCGGCGTCGTGCTGACCGGCGGGGATCCGGCGTACGACGATGCCCGGACGGTCTTCAACGCGATGATCGACAAGCGGCCGGCGATGATCGCGCAGTGCGAGTCCGCGGCCGACGTGGTGGCGGCGGTGAAGTACGGCGTCGCGCGGGAGCTCGAGATCGCGGTCCGGGGCGGCGGCCACAGTGTCGCCGGGACCGGCGTGAGCGACGGCGGCCTGGTGGTCGACCTGCGCCGGCTGAACAGCGTCCAGGTCGACCCGGACGCGCGGATCGCCCGGGTCGGCGGCGGCGCGACCTGGGCCGACTTCGACCGGGCCTGCCAGCCGTACGGCCTGGCGACCACGGGTGGCCGGGTGTCGACGACCGGGGTCGCGGGCCTGACCCTCGGCGGCGGGTCGGGATGGATGGAGCGGAAGTTCGGGCTGGCCTGCGACAACCTGGTCTCGGTCGAGCTCGTCACCGCGGACGGCCGGCTGCTGATCGCCGACGAGACGAAGAACACGGAGCTGTTCTGGGCGCTGCACGGCGGCGGTGGCAACTTCGGGGTCGCCACGTCGCTGACCTTCCGCCTGGAGGAGCTCCCGACGACCACGCTGGCGATGCTGCTCTGGCCCGCCGAGGCCGGTCCGGCGGTGACCCGCGCGTACCGGGACATGATCGAGGCCGGGGCGTCCGAGGACCTGGGCGGCGGCGTGCTCTACCTGACCGGGCCGCCGGAGCCGTTCGTGCCGGAGCATCTGCAGGGGCAGCGGATCGTGGCGGCCGGGGCGATGTACGCCGGGCCCGAGGCGGAGGCGCGGGACGCGTTCGCGCCGATGTTCGCGCTCGGTCCGGCCGGTGAGTTCGTCGCGGAGCTGCCGTACGCCGAGCTGAACTCGGCCCTCGACGATCCGCCGGGGTATCGCAACTACTGGTCGGCCGAGCACCTGGCGTCGTTCCCGGATCCCGCCGTACAGCTGTTCTGCGACCGGTCGGAGGACATGCCGGCGCCGTCGCCGTCCCAGCAGATCGCGCTGCCGTGGGGTGGCGCCGTACTGCGGGGCGCCGACGACTGGCCGTTGCCCCACCGGAAGGCGGCGTGGGTGGTGCACCCGTTCGGGCTGTGGTCCGATCCGGCGGACGACGCCCGCGGGCGGCAGTGGTCGCGGGACCTGTGCGCCGAGCTGCAGGAGTGGGCGACCGGGTACGTGTACCTGAACTTCATCGGGAACGAGGGCCAGGACCGGGTGGTCGCCGGGTTCGGGCAGGAGAACTACGACCGGTTGTCCCGGGTGAAGTGCGAGTTCGACCCCGAGAACGTGTTCCACCTCAACCAGAACATCCTCCCCGGCTGGCCGGACAGCTCAGCGGGTTGAGTGATGCGCCGTCCGGTGGTCCCGTTTGTAGTGGGGTAGGCGGGACCACTGGACGGCGGTGACGGCCGCGTACGTCGCCGCGGCCAGCGGCACGCACCAGAGCCGGAGGAACGGCATCTGCCCGGTGATCGCGGTCGCCGCGAAGATCACGCCGAGGACGATCAAGCCCGCTGCGGTGCCGCGCCGGCGGTGGTCGAGCGCCGTACTCGGGAGTGGGCCGGTGTGGCGATCGAGTACGGCGGCCAGCGCGCTGAGGCCGGCCGCCGAGGCGAGCCCGAACAGGATCCCGCCGGGGAGGTCGCCGAGGATGATCGCGATCACGTTGCCCGCCGTCAGTACGGCGACGACGACTGCGATGTCGAGGGTCCCGAAGATGAGGTGGTTGCGCCGGCGCTTGCCGAGGTCGACGCCGTCCGCGGTCCTGGTCGGACCGGGGTCGCCGCTCAGTCGCCGTACCGTCAGAATCAGCCCGACGGCCAGCAGGATCGCGATCAGGACGCCGGTCACGGAGAACACCACCGACTTGGTCGGCGAGATGAAGTCCCGCACATCCCCGCCCCCGAAATCACAGGTCGCGCGCGGCGGGAACCAACCGGTCTCCACGTCCACCCCAGCACTGTCCGCCCCACCGAACCGCATCGCACATGCCTCATCCGGATCAAACCAACTGGGCATCGCGGCACTAACCATGACCGCCCACCCCAGCCCCAGCGCCAGCCCCACCGCCAACAAAGTCCCCGCACGCTTCTTCACCCCTCAACCCTCTCATCGGGTGCAGAACGACAGGAGGTACTCCGATATCCCAGCCCGTCCCACGCTCGGTCGCCGCCCGGATCCTCCCGCCACGGCGCACACCTCCTGTCCTTAAGTTCCTAGAGTTGGAACATGACGGCGTACGAGGGCTCCTATCTGTGGGAGCTCCGGCAGCACGTCGGCTCCCGGCTGTTGCTGATGCCGGGCGCCCAGGTCCTGGTGGTGGACGACGCCGACCGAATCCTGTTCCAGCGAAGCCGCGACACCGGCCGCTGGGAACTCCCCGCCGGCGCAGCCGAACCCGGCGACAGCTTCCGCCGCGCCGCCGCACGCGAACTACAGGAGGAAACCGGTCTGTCGGTCGCCGAGGACGACCTCGTCCCGTTCGCCACGCTGTCCGAGGCGGACCTCCACACCCTCACCTACCCCAACGGCGACGTCCTGCACTGCTTCGCCCTGTGCTTCGAGGCCCGCCGCTGGACGGGCGACCTGACGGCAGACCCGTCCGAGGTCACCGCCCTCGCCTTCCTCGCCGAGCCCCCCGAAGACCTGCATCCCCCAACCCGACTGGCCCTTGAGCTGTACGACGCGTACCAAGCCACCGGCCTGTTCCAGGCTCGCTAGGTCTTGGGAAGCTGGAGGACAGCTTCGCCGACTGCACGTCGTACACGCATGAGGTGATCTCGGCGGATGTGTCCGGCGACCTCGCGTACACGGTCGGCTACGAGCACACGGCGGCGAGCGTGCAGGGTGAGCCGCGCAGGTACACGCTCCGGGTCACGCAGCTCTACCGCCGGGAGGACGGCGAGTGGAAGGTCTTCCACCGCCACGCGGACGCGCTGCAGTCGACGGCCGGCTAAGGCAGGCGGCGGGCCTGCTCGCGGAGGTAGTCGGTGGTCGAGCGTGGCATGATTCCCCTTTGACGTAAGGGCTCGTCGTCCCAGTCGGCCGCGCGCAGATCCTGGAGCAGGCCCGCGCCGAACGCCGACGCGAGTCCGTCCTTGCGCTTGTTGAGCATCCGGATCGCGAGTCGGGCGACGCCGCGTGGCATCCGCTGCACCTTCAGCTTGCGGTGCGTCAGCTCCTCCGCGATCGCGATCACCTCGTTCTTGCTGAGCGCCTCGGGCCCGCCGACCGTGACCACCGCCGGTGGATCCGGCTCGACCGCCAGCGCTGCCACGAGAGCCGCCACGTCATCGGTGCTGATCCACCGCTGCTTGCTGTCACCCTTGCCGATCACCGACACCTTGCCGGCGGCAAGATCGAACCGGGCCGGCGGCGCGAGATGGATCTCGTGAAAGGCATCCGCCCGTACGACGACGCGCCGCAGACTCGACCGCTCGAGCCGCTTCTCCGTGGCCAGCTTGGCGTTCTCGAGCGGCGTGCCGAGGGCGGACTCCACTCCCGGGAACGACATGTAGACAAAGCGCTCTACGCCGGCCGACTCGGCCGCGTGGACGAGCGACGCCATCCCCAACTCGTCGGCGTCGCGGATCGACGGACTCGGTAGCCCGGCCAGCCGCCGGTTGATCACGGTCGCCGTCGCGATCACCGTCTCGACACCCTGACACGCCTCGACCAGGCTCCGCGGATCCGTCAGATCCCCACGAACGACCTTCGCCCCGAGCTCCTCGAGCCGCGCGCCGTCCGACCCCGCCCGGACCAGGCACCGCACGTCAGCACCCCGGGCGAGCAACAACCGCACAACCCGCCCGCCGAGCTTCCCGGTCCCACTGACCACCAGCAACATCACGACCACCCCTGACCCGACGGTCACCCCACGACCGCCGCACCGCAACCCCTCGCAAAACACCTTGCCCGAAAGCGCAACCTGGCCCGTCACCGAGAGCTTGCTCCCAGCAACCAGACGTGTCCCCTCACAGGGCGTCGAGGTCGCGTTCGGCGTAGAGGCGGTGTTGCCATTCCTCGTTGAGGATGAGGAGGAGGACCTCGCGGATCGGATAGCGGTCGGGGCCGGGCCAGCCGGGTTCGGAGACGGGAGTCGTGTGCGCGTCGAGCCGGTCCACAGTCAGCTCGTCGAGGTAGCGCCGTACGGTCGCCATCCGGTCTTTGCGTAAGGCAAGCACCTCGTCGAGGTCCGGGCGGACGGCGCGATCCCACGGCACGCCCGGGACGTCGCCCATCCCGTCGAACGGGAGGTCGAGGGCGTCCCACGGATGCGGGTCGCCGAGGATGACCCGCCGTACCCAGGAATCCGTGGCGAACAACAGATGGCGCAGCGTCTGGATGAACGACCACTCGCCGTCGACGCTCTCGTGCAGCCGCTCCGGCGGCAGCGACCGGGCGCGCGCGACCGTCCCGTCCCACAGGCGCTCGAGGATGTCCCACGCCGTCCGGAACCCCTCGGGGTCGGTGGGCCGCATCTTGGCCCGGTCCGGGTAGCGGCGGTCGAGCTCGGCGTACACGTACGGCGCGACGTCGACCCCGTTGATGACCAGGTTCTCGATGTCGCCGTCGATCGTGACATGGCCGAGCTCCACGCCACGCATCCGCGTCCCGGTCAATGTCACTTGGTCGAACCGCGCGTTGCGCAGATCGACGTGCCGCAGCAGCGCGCCGCTCAGATCCACCCGCTCGAGATGCTTCCCGGTCAACTCGTCCATGAACCCCATGTCCTCACGGTAGAACAGGTTCCGGACGTTCCACTTCCGGAAAGCTGACCTCTGGTCGCATGCAGCCGGCCGGGTTACATTGCCAGGGCGTCAGGCCTGGGGGATTGGTCTACTCGCTTGTGGGGGAACGATGCGTGTGTTCCGTCGTGGCGCCATCGGCGCAATCAGTCTCGCTGCGGCCCTTGCTCTGGTCGCAGCCCAACAAGTACCGGCAGGGGCCGTCCCGATCGAGGAGACGTACGCCAAGCTCCTGACCAAGAAGGTCACCGGGCAGAACGCCCAGAAGCACATGGTCGCGCTACAGGCGATCGCCGACCAGAACGGCGGCAACCGGGCCGTCGGCACCTCGGGCTACGACCAGTCGGCGGCGTACGTCGCGGCGCAGCTGGAACAGGCCGGGTACAGCGTCACGCTCGACCCGATCAACTTCGTCGAGAGCTGGGTGGAGAACAGCCCACCCGTCCTGGAGCTGACCGCGCCGACGCAGAAGACCTACACGCCCGGCGTCGACCTCTTCACCTTCCAGCCCTCGCCTGCGGGTGACGTGACCGCGGCGGTGCAGGCAGTAGACGTGACCCTGCCGCCCACGCCGACACCGACGTCGACCAGCGGCTGCGAGATGTCCGACTTCGCGGGGTTCGTCCCCGGCAACATCGCGCTGATCCAGCGCGGCACCTGCCCGTTCGCCACCAAGGTGCGCAACGCCGGGTTCGCCGAGGCCGGCGGGATCATCATCTTCAACGAGGGCCAGCCGGGCCGGACCGATCCGTTCCCGCTGGACATCGGCGAGTGGCGGGCCGGCGTGCCGATGGTCTTCGCCAGCTTCGCCGTCGGCAACGAGCTCGCCAACACCCCGGGCGCGGTCGTCCACCTGAAGGTCGACTCCACGCTGACCCTCGGGACCGACCACAACGTGATCGGCGAGAGCCGCAAGGGCGACCCGAACAATGTCGTCATGATCGGCGCCCACCTCGACAGCGTCGAGGCCGGACCGGGTATCAACGACAACGGCTCGGGTACGGCGGCCATCCTCGAGACCGCGCTGCAGATCAACAACTTCCCGGTGAAGAACAAGGTCCGCTTCGCGTTCTGGGCGGCCGAGGAGGTCGGCCTGCTCGGCTCCGACCAGTACGTCGAAGACCTCACCCAGGCCGAACGGGACCAGATCAGGGTCTACCTGAACTTCGACATGGTCGCCTCGCCGAACTACGCCTACAAGCTGTACGACGGTGACGACTCCGACGCGACCGGCTTCCCGGCCGGACCGCCCGGCTCGGCGCAGATCGAGGACCAGCTCGAGGCGTTCTTCACCAGCCGCAACCTGGCCACCGTCGGCACCGACTTCGACGGCCGGTCCGACTACGGCCCGTTCATCGCGGCCGGCATCCCGGCGGGCGGCATCTTCACCGGCGCCGAGGGCATCAAGACAGCGGAAGAGGCAGTCCTGTTCGGCGGTACGGCGGGCGTCGCGTACGACGTCTGCTACCACCAGGCGTGCGACACCATCGCCAACCCGAACCTGACCGCGCTGGACGTCAACGCCGACGCCATCGCCGACTCCACCGCCAGGTTCGCCTTCAACCTGACAGCCATCCCGTAACACCCGACCGAACGACAGCCCGGGGCCTGAACGCCCCGGGCTGTCTGCTGGTGTGGATCAGTAGGACCCGGCCGGATCGAGCAGGAACGCCAGGTCGTCGGGTTGATCGATGCGGTAGCTGCCGCTGGCGTTGCAGTTGTAGTTCAGGCCGAACGACGTGACCGCGACGATGATGTTCTGCTCCGCGATCGCGGGCGAGGTGATGTCGAAGGTCGGACCGCCCGAGTCGCCGAAGCACGTTCCTCCGGTGGTGGATCCGCCCTGAGCGTGCGAGAACATCACCGCGATGTCGCGCAGGCCGTACGCGCCCCTGAAGCTGATCAGCCGGCGGTCCGCCTTCCGGCGGGTGTCGCCGCCGAGGGAGAACTTCGGTCCGCTGTCCTCGAGGCCGTACCCGACGGACTCGAACAGAGCGCGCTGCTTGGCCTTCCCGGCGTACCGGTCCAGGTAGTCGGGCGACGGCAGCGATCCGTACTCGTCGAGCTCGATCGGCTCGGACAGCTCGACGACGCCGAGGTCGTGCAGCAGGAAGACCTCGTCGACGTACTCCGGATGCGTGAACGTCGACTCCGCCTCGGCCCATTCACTGCTGGCGTCGAGGATCGCCGACCAGGTCTCGTACCGCTCGTCGTTGCGATCCGGCACGAACGTGGAGCTCGGTGGCAGCACGGAGTAGTCCGGCGCCTCGGACACCGAGAACCACACGTCGGTACCGCCGAACAGCGGGTTGTCCGGGACTTCGCCCTCGACACCGACCGCGAACGTGCAGTGGCCGGCGGTGACGACCGTGTCCGCGTCGATGAGGGTGCCGGTGCAGTTGAACCAGGCGCCGGGATCCTCGAACCGCGGGTCGATCGCGTCCGGGACGTAGAACAGCAACTGACCGACGTACGGGTGCTCTCCGTTGTCGGGCGCGCCGCCGACGATCGCGCCGGCCGGCGCGGTCGAGGTGACCAGCAGGGCCAGGCCGGCCAGGACGGCGCAACTGCGTAACAGGTTCCGCATGAGTCGCACGCTCCTTCGAGTGGACTGTTCCAGCACAGTACGCCCGGGAGGAACGCAGTACTAGATCGCGAATCCCTGCAGGTAAAGGGATGCCGGGGCAACCGGACGATGGTTGCCACCGGCTACCCGATGAGCACTGACAGCGATGGGTGCTAGGACCGGAGGAAATCCAGGAGGTCCGCATTGAGTGTGTCGGCGTGGGTCGTGGGCAGGCCGTGCGGGAGGTCCTTGTAGGTCTTGAGCACGCCGTTCTTCAGCAACGCGGCCGACTTCGGGCCGGAGGCGACGTACGGGACGATCTGGTCGTCCTCGCTGTGCACCACCAGGACCGGGATGGTGATCTTCTTGAGGTCCTCGGTGAAGTCGGTCTGCGAGAACGCCACGATGCCGTCGTAGTGCGCCTTCGCGCCGCCCATCATGCCTTGCCGCCACCAGTTGGCGATGACCGCTTCGGACGACTCCACGCCGGGCCGGTTGAACCCGTAGAACGGGCCGGACGCCAGCCCGCGGTAGAACTCGGACCGGTTCGCGGCCAGCTGCGCCTGGAGGTCGTCGAAGACCTCCTTGGGCAGGCCCTCCGGGTTCGCGTCGGTCTTCACCATCAGCGGCGGTACGGCGCAGAGCAGCGCGGCCTTGGCGGCCCGGGACTCGCCGTGCCGGGCCAGGTAGTGGGCGACCTCGCCGCCGCCGGTCGAGTGGCCGATGTGGATGGCGTCGTGCAGGTCGAGATGCTGTACGACGGCCGCGAGATCGTCGGCGTAGTGGTCCATGTCGTGCCCGTCGGCGGTCTGCGTCGACCGGCCGTGCCCACGGCGGTCGTGGGCGATGACGCGGTACCCCTGCTGCAGGAAGAACAGCAGCTGCGCGTCCCAGTCGTCGGCCGACAACGGCCACCCGTGACTGAACACGATCGGCTGACCGCTGCCCCAGTCCTTGTAGAAGATCTCGATCCCGTCGCTGGTCGTGACAGTACCCACGGTGTTGCCCCCTCGCTTCGAGAAACCCTTGTGTACAACGGCTTCGGGCGGCCCCACGCCACCCTAACCCTGGCAACGCCGTCGAGTCTCGGATTGATCGAGTAGCGGACATGAACTGGCCGCCAACTCTTCTAGGCTCGAAGCATGACAGCGAACGAGCAGCAGAGTGTGACCGGTGAGCGGGCCGATCTTCTGGACTTCCTCGGGAAGCACCGGTACTTCCTGCGGTACACCGCCGAAGGCCTGTCCGACGAGCAGGCGAACACCCGCAGCACCGTCAGCGCGCTGACGGTCGGCGGCCTGATCAAGCACGTCACCGCGGTCGAGCGGAAGTGGGCCGAGTTCGCCCAGGGCGGCGGTGGCGACGAGGTGCCCGCGGAGATCGAGTTCACCCCTGAGGTGATCGCCGAGTGGGAGAACCAGTTCCGCCTCACCGAGGGCGAGACGCTGGCCGACGTACTGGCCGAGTACGAGAAGGTCGCGGCCGCGACCGAGGACCTCGTCCGCACCCTCGACCTGGACACCGCCTACGAGCTCCCCGCCGCCCCCTGGCAACCCCCGGGCGTCTTCTGGTCCGTCCGCCGCGTCTTCCTGCACATCGCCGCCGAGACCGCCCAGCACTCCGGCCACGCCGACATCATCCGCGAGTCCATCGACGGCCAGAAAACCATGGGCTGACTCAGGCAGGGCGGATGTTCCGGTTGTGGTGGAACACGTTGTCGGGGTCGTACTTGGACTTGATGTCGGCGAGTCGCCGGTAGGTGTGGTCGCCGTACGCCTCCCGGGTGCGGGTGGTGTCGTCGGCGTCGAGGAAGTTGACGTAGACGCCGGCGGCTCGGTGCGGTTGGACGGCTTGGAGGAATCGTCGTGCCCACGCGGGCTCGGCGACGGCGTGCTCGCCGGCTTCGTCGGGCCGCCAGACCGCTTCGACGACGATGTTGTGGGGCGTGGTCCGATTCGCGTAGGCAGTGGCGTCCGCGGGGACTCGGGCGACAGCTCCGCCCAGGTGGAACATCGCGGCGTACGACCGGGGCGAGCCGGCGGCGTAGGCGTGGTCGGCGATGACGGCGATGGTGTCGTCGGACAGGCCGGCGAGGTTCGTGGCCTTCCAGTAGTAGTGCCAGCCGTGGGGGACGGTGTCGTCGATGGCTCGCTGATGGGCGACGTACGGCGTCGGTCCGACCAGATCCACGAGTGGCTGCCCGAACCGTCGGAGGCTCCGCACCACGCGCTCACCATCGTCCACGGCGCCGGCGTACGAGCAGGCGACGGCGACGGCCGGTCGCCAGTGCAGGTGCTCGTGGACGGCCGGCCACGGCGGGATGGTGCCGAGCCGGATCACGCTGCCGAGCTCGTCCGGCGCTTCCGCGATGAAGTCGCGGTAGAAGCGCAGTACCTCGGCGGTGTCCTCGGCAGCCCAGAACACGGGACCGGCGAGGATGTCCGGACCGAGGCGGTGCAGTGCGAACTGGAACGACGTGACGATGCCGAAGTTGCCGCCACCGCCGCGCAGCGCCCAGAACAGATCGGGGTGTTCGTCCGCGGACGCCTGTACGACGCTGCCGTCGGCGTCGACCACCTCAGCAGCCAGCAGGTTGTCGACGACGAGCCCGTACTTGCGCATGAGCCAGCCGATACCGCCGCCGAGGGTGAGCCCGGCGACGCCGGTGTGGCTCACGATGCCGCCGGTGGTGGCCAAGCCATGGGCCTGCGTTGCATGGTCGACGTCGCTCCACAGGGCGCCGCCTTGCACCCGGACGGTGCGACCGGCCGGGTCGACCGACACAGCCCGCATCGCCGAGAGGTCGATCACGATCCCGTCGTCGCACACCGCCGTACCGGCGACGTTGTGGCCGCCGCCGCGTACGGCGATCTCCAGATCGTGGTCGCGGGCGAAACGGACCGCCGCGACCACGTCGGCGGTGTCGACGCAGCAAGCGATCAGCCGTGGGCGCCTGTCGACGGCGCCGTTCCACACGGCTCGGGCGGTGTCGTAGCCGGCCTGGTCAGCGGTGATCAGCCGGCCTTGGAAACCTTGGATCTTCATCGCGGGACCTCCTCGCTGTCAGCCCCATCGCATCGCCGTTGGCGCGAGCGGTGAAGTCAAGAATCTGTACTTCACACTCGAAGGACGCAGCCAGACACTGGCGGTGTGAGGACATACGGCCAGTACTGCCCCATCGCGCGCGGCGCGGAGATCTTCGCCGAGCGCTGGACGCCGCTGATCATCCGCAACCTGCATCTGGGCTGCGGAAGCTTCAGCGAGATCCTGGAGGGCGCGCCCGGGCTCTCGCGCACGCTGCTCTCGCAGCGACTCAAGCAGCTCGAACGGTTCGGCATCGTCCGGTCGGAACTCAAGTCCGACCGGCGTGGGCACCACTACGAGCTCACGCCCGCGGGGGAGGACCTCTTCAAGGTCTGCATGTCGCTCGGCGAGTGGGGTGCCGCCTGGCTCGAGATCGCCCCCGAGCACCTGGATCCCTTCGTGGCGCTGTGGTCGATGTGCAACCTGCTCCGCCTGGACCGGCTCCCGGACCGGCGCGTCGTGATCCGCTTCGACTTCACCGGCGGGCCGCGTCCGGAGCGGTACTGGCTGCTGGTCGAGCGCGGCGAGACCGAGATCTGCAAGACGTATCCGGGTCTCGACGAGGACCTCTACGTCACGGCGGAGGCCGAAGCCTTCGTCAAGTGGCACGCCGGCCGGGTCAGCTGGGCCGAAGCCGTTCGCGACCGCCGCATCCAGTTGCACGGTCCTTCCTGGCTCGTACGAGCGTTCCCGACCTGGAACGCCCGCAGCGCGTTTGCTCACATCAAGCCGACGGCAGCGTGAAAACCCGGTGACCTGTCGTAGTCGGGGGAGCTAGCCTGCGGACGGTTGGATTGGAGGGCCTGCGTGGGCTACGCGATCAGGGCGTTGCGGGACGACGACCCGGAAGTGATCTCGGGGGCGATGGCTGCGATCGGGTGGGACAAGCCGGTATCGCAGTACGAGAAGTACTTGGCCGAGCAGCGGGACGGGGTGCGGGACGTCTTGGTGGCGACGGTCGACGAGGAGTACGCCGGATACGTCACGGTCCGGTGGGAGTCGCCGTACCAGCCCTTCCACGGGATCCCCGAGATCCAGGACTTCAACGTGCTGCCGAAGTTCCGCCGGCGCGGGATCGGCAGTGGCCTGATGGACACGGCCGAGGCGCTCGTCGCCGAGCGGTCCGACGTGGTCGCGATCGGCGTCGGTCTGTACGCCGACTACGGCACGGCCCAACGGATGTACGTCCGCCGCGGCTACATCCCCGACGGCCGCGGCATCCTCTACAACCTGCAACAGGTCCCACCGGGCGAGATGGTCCGCAACGACGACGACGCGATCCTCATGTTCAGCAAATCCCTCACCCCGGCTGGCAAGCTTCGCCCGTGATGGAAGACGCCCGCTGACCCCGACCGGCACCGACCTCCGGGTACTTCGGTGAGACCTTCGGCCGCCCGTTCCAGGAGCACCTGCCCTGCTGGGACGACGACGCCGAACCCAACGCCAACATGCCCGACCAAGACCCCGACTGGTGGCGATCCCTTCACGCCCGCGTCGAGCAGGCCGCCCGGGCAGCCACCAGTTGAGTTCAGCTTGGTGTGCCCCAGTCGGTCCGGCGGAACGGGAAGAACTCGCGGACGTCCTGGGCGCAACGGCAGGCGACCGCGACCTTTGCGGCCCACTCCAACGCGTCGTCGAGGGTGGGTACGTCGATGACGAAGACGCCGCCGATGAGCTCCTTGCTCTCCGGGTACGGTCCGTCGGTGATCATCCCGTCGATGTCCACGCGCGCGTGCTTCTGGCGGTAGTCCACCCCACCGGTGAAGACGAACACACCAGCGTCCTTGGCTGCCTGAACCACCGCATGCGCCTCCTCGGCCACCTGCGGGAGTTCCTCCTCCGTGACGTCCATCGCTCCGTCTTCGAACGAGATCAAGTACTGCGTCATCCCACCACTCCTTGTCCGGGCAGCCTCCGCCGGCCACCCTCACCCCCACAACGATCCCCCGACCCCAGATCCGACAACTCCCCGCAGAAATTCTCCCGGCGACCTCCGCCGCCACGCTACCGCGGTCTCGAACCGGGGGAGAACGGCCGGCGTCCACCACACGATGGACGAATCGGACGGAGCATCGAATGACCGGCTCAGCCACCCGCTACCTCTACCTCGCCCGACACGCCGAGGCCCTGCCGGACGGGAGCGGCTTGACCGAGCGCGGCCGTCGCCAGGCGGTCCTCCTCGGCCAGCGACTACAAGATGTCTCCTTCTCCACCATCCATCACGGCCCGCTTCCACGAGCAGCCCAGACAGCACGCTTGGTCCACGACCAACTGCATACGGCAGCCCGCTTGGAGGTCTCAGAGGCTGCCGGAGACTACGTCCCCCACGTGCCGACGAAGGACGAGCTACCAGCGGACTCGGCTGACTATCTGCTCAGCTTCGTCCACCAGTCCACAGCCGAAGAACTCGAACGCGGACCCGAGCTAGGCCGCTTGGCACTAGAGCGCTTCACGGGGCCGGTGGACAGCAAGAACGAACAGCACGAACTGCTGGTGACCCACAACTTCCTGATTGCCTGGCTCGTCCGGCACGCCATGGACGCGCCCGAGTGGCGCTGGCTCACCCTCACGCACTGCAACGCCGCCCTGACCGTCCTCCGCTACACGCCTGGCCGCCCGTCCTCAATCCTCACGTACAACGACATGCGACACCTGCCCCCCGATTGCCACTTCCTGCAAGGATTTGCGGCTTCCCAGTGGTGCAGGTCTTCGTAGGATCGCGGTATGGCCGATCCCGAGCGTGTGACCCGGTCGGCGTTGGCCGGGCATATCAAGCCGATCTCGCGGCCCCGGCGGCTGCCGATTCTGCCGCGCAGGGTCTGGTCGGACGAGGATTGGCAGCGGATCCAGCTCGGCTACGCGTCCCAGGACATGGATGAGAAGTGGAACGTCTTCGCCGAGGGTGACGTCGTGTTCGTGCACCGGAGCTGGACTGGCCTGTGCGTCTATGAAGCGACCTTCAGGCCGGTAGGCGGTGGCTGGCAGATCTCCAAGGCGGTGGTGCCGCGAAAGCGTTCCGGTGCGATCAGGCGACTGCTGTCCGGGCGCTCCCGCGGTGACAACGAGTTCAAGTGCGTGATGCTGGAGTTGGTCCTCAGCGCGATCGTCCTCGGCGAACCGGCCCAAGAGCTCCGAGCGAAACTCGTGAAGCTGATGCGAGCGCGATCGCGTGAAGCGAACCTTTCCGCGGGACTCATCGAACACAGCCTCCTCGGCCTCCGCTCGGCCACCTAGCGGCCGAAGGTGTCTCGTGTTGAGACGGCTGTGCGTGAGTGCGGGGCGGTTAGGGTAGCCTCACCTCATGATCGTCTGCCACTGCGAGGTCGTCAGCGACCGCGACGTCCGCGAGAGTATCGACCGCGGCGCGCGTACGGTCGCGCAGGTGTGCGGGGCGACCGGGGCAGGGCGGAACTGTGGCGGCTGTGTCTTCTCGGTGAAGCGGTTGTTGTGCGAGCATGGGAGGTCGGTCTCGTCAGCCCCGTTCACGGAGGTGGCAGGTGCAACCGGTTAGCCCACGGGTCGTCGTACTGCTCAATGAGGCACTGACGCTCGAGTTGACGGTCATCAACGGGTACTTCCTGGAAGCCAGGATGCTCGAGAACTGGGGATTCAGCCGGCTGGGCAAGGTCTTCTACGACCTGTCCATCGACGAGATGAAGGACGCGGACGCGCTGATCAACCGCATCCTGCTCTTCGACGGTCACCCGAACCTGCAGAAGCTCGGCGCCGTCACCGTCGGTGAGGACGCCCAGGAGATGCTCCGGCTGGGGCTCGAGAGTGAGCATGCCGCGGTGGCGCAGTTCAACGCGTCCGCGAAGGAGTGCCACGACCTCGGCGACCACGGCACGGCCGCCGTCTTCGAGGAGATGGTCCGCGACGAGGAGAAGCACGTCGACTGGTTCGAGTCCCACCTCGACGCGATCGAACGCGTCGGCGTCCAGCAGTACCTCGCCCAGCAGATCGACCCGGGCCGGTCTCCCGACTGAACGTCCCGTCCCGGTAATGATGAGCGCCGGGACGTGGAAGGTGCCAGGATGCGGGCATGGTTGTGCGCGCACTGAGCTTCGGGACGGTAGCGGAGGCGTACGAGCGGTTCCGGCCTGGGTATCCCAAGGAACTTTTCGATCTGGTGCTGGCGTACGCCGGTGGGCCGATCCGGACCGCCCTCGAGGTCGGCGCAGGGACAGGCAAGGCAACGCGGCTGTTCGCGCAGGGAGGGATCGCGGTCACGGCGACAGACCCTGATGCGGCCATGCTTGCGGAGCTGCGCAAACACCTCCCTGCGACCGTCACCACCGTGCAATCCGCGTTCGAGGACCTGCCGCTGGATTCGTCGTACGAGCTGGTGTACTCGGCCGCCGCGCTCCATTGGACGAATCCTGAAGGCCGCTGGGACCGCATGGCCGCACTCGTCCGACCGGGCGGTGTGTTCGCTTCGTTCGGTGCACCGATCCAGCTGGCCGACCCGGCCCTCAAGGAGGCCGTACGCGCGGCCCGTGCGCCGTACCTCGAGGACGACGGCGTCCCGTCGCCCGACGGCACACCCGCGGATCGCCCGATGCAGTGGCCCGGCACGGAGCTCCAGCAGTCCGAATGGTTCACCGATGTTCGGCAGTCGGTGATCGACAGGCGCCTGACGATGAGTGCCGACGACTACATCGGGCAACTCTCGACGGTCTCGGCGTACGTGATGCTTCAGCCCGCCGACCGAGACCAGGTCTTCCACCGAATCCTCCAGGTCCTCCCCGAAACTGTGGAACTCAACGCCGAGATCCACGCCCACCTCGCCCGCCGCTGCTACTAGCACATGAGTCGCGGGCCCCACCAATGGTGGGGCCCTCGCTTGTCAGAAGACTCAGGCGTCAGCCGGGAACGGGACGCCGGTGTTGCTGTGGCACCGGTAGCCGTTCGGCACCTTGTGCAAGTACTGCTGGTGGTAGGCCTCGGCGTAGTAGAAGGTGGTGGCGGGGGCGATCTCGGTGGTGATGTCGCCGTAGCCGAGGGGCTTGATGACCGGGGCGTAGAGGTCACGGGTGCGCTCGGCCTCGGCGCGCTGGGCGTCGGTGGTGTAGTAGATGGCCGAGCGGTACTGGGAGCCCAGGTCGTTGCCCTGGCGCATGCCCTGGGTCGGGTCGTGGGTCTCCCAGAAGACCTTCAGCAGGTCGGTGAAGGTGGTCTTGGTGGGGTCGTAGACGATCCGGACCGCCTCGGTGTGGCCGGTGCCGCCGGTGCAGACCTCCTCGTACGACGGGTTGGGCGTGTACCCACCCGCGTAGCCGACCGCGGTCGTGTAGACCCCGGGCTGCTGCCAGAAGATCTCCTCGGTGCCCCAGAAACACCCGGTGCCGAACCAGACCTCCTCGAACCCCTCGGGTGCGGCGGCGGTCTGCGGCGTACCGAGAACAATGTTCTCGTCCGGCACGGCGAATCCGGGCGAAGGCCGGCCCGGCAGTGCGGCCTCGGGCTCGACCAGAGCAGTGTTGCGCTTGAAGAACGACATCTCACGCCTCTCGCAGAATGACTCTCATAGTCTCCCAACGCCCCCTCTCAGGCGAACCTTCCCCCGACGCATTACGGGAAGCGAACGTGGTGCATCTCGACAGGAGGTGTCCGGCGATCGAGCCGGATCTGCGGCGCGGGTCGGCGGGTGGTAGCGGGCAGTGGGCGTATACGTCCTGTCGATCTGTACCCGGCCGGCCTGCGGGTTGAGCGGGTTCAGGCGGTTTAGCGGGTGGGGGAGGTGGTGCCGGGTGGGCCCCGCCCGCTCTGCTCATGAGGTCGGCGGCGCGGCGGCCCGCGCTGCAGGCCCCACGGCTCACCGGGGCCATCGGAACTGATCGGGTCACCGTCTGACCCCTGAGGCAGTTGCAGCAGGCGCGTGCACGCGACGTCGGAGCGGGCGGAGCAGGGCGCGTGGGGTCAGGCGATCATGGCGGCGGGTTGGCGGGTGGGGGAGGTGGTGGTGAGGCTGGCGTAGGAGGCGGCCAGGTGGCGGACGCCGTTGTGGAGGGACTCGGGGTCCAACGTGAACGGGAGGCGGATGAAGGACTCCAGACCGCCGTCCGGGGAGAAGCGAGACCCGGCGACCAGCAGTACGCCGTTCCGTTGCGCCACCCCCACCAGCGACGAGCCGACCGGCTCCGGCAGCTCGCACCACAGTGACAACCCGCCCGCCGGCACCTGGAAGCGCCACGACGGCAAGTACGACGTCAACGCCGCAGCCAGGGCGTCCCGGCGAAGCGCGATGTCGGCCCGGCGTTCGGGCAGGATCGTCGACCGCTGTCGCAGCAACTCCGCGACGACCAGTTGGTCGAGCACCGGAGCACCCAGATCCATCGACGCCTTCGCGTCGAGAACCCGCGCAATCAGCGCCTCCGGCACCCGCATCCACCCGATCCGCAGGCCGCCCCAGAACGACTTGCTCACCGACCCGACCGTGATCACCCCGACCGGGTCGTACGACGCGAACGGCGGCGGCATCTCCTGTCCGTCCAAGGAAAGCTCGAACAGCGTCTCGTCCACGATCGCCGTCGTCCGGGCCCGCGCGAATGCGGTCGCCAGCCGCTGCCGGTCGGCCGCGGACATCGACCATCCGGTGGGGTTCTGGAAGTCGACCACCATCCACGCGGCCCGCGGCGCAGTCTGACGAATCGTCGCCTCCAGCAAGGGCAGGTCCCAGCCGCCGGGACTCATCGGCACCGCCACCACCCGGCACCCGCTGCGCCGGATCGCGTCGACGGAGTTCGGGTGCGTCGGGCTCTCGGTCAGCACTCGGTCGCCGATCTGGGTGATCGCGCGGACCGCGATCGAGGTCGCCGCCAGCGCGCCGCCGGTGATGATGATCTGGTCGGTCGTGGTCGGCAGCCCGCGTTCCTCGTACGCCGCCGCGATCTCCGCCCGCAGCTCCGGCAACCCCTGCGGGTGATACCCCGGCGTCGCCAGGTGTGCCGGCAGATCCGCGGCGGCCGACGCCACCGCCGTACTGATCCCCGGTACGGCGCTGGGCGCAGCGCACGTGAAGTCGTAGAGCCCGTCCGTGTCGATCCCCGGAGCGTGGTGCCGGCCGAGCTCCGGCTCGACCCGGGACGGGAGAGCGGTCACGCTGCCCGAGCCGCGGCGCGAGAGCAGGTACCCACTGTCGCGCAGCTCGCGGTACGCCGACGCGACCGTCGTACGGCTGACCCCTAGCGCCTCCGTCAGCTCACGCTCGCTCGGCAGCCGGGACCCGGGCATGATCCGCCCGTCCGCGATCAGCAGCCGGAGCCGCTCGGCCAGCAGCCGGTACGCCGGACCGGACCCGTCGGCCCACGCATCGAGCAGGCCGGAGAGGGTGCTGGCCGGGAGATATTGCCCCTTCATGCAGTCCACTATTGCGCAATTGGCTATCGAACACCAGGCCAGTTGCTCGCAAACTGAAGAACGTGACCGCCACTTCCGATGCCCCGCCACGCCAGCTCGCCGCGCTGAACCCGATCCAGCAGCTGAAGGCAGGCCACCTTCCCCGCCGTCTGGTCCAGCTGTACGTCGGCCTGACGCTGTACGGCTTCTCGATGGGCCTGATGATCCAGGGCAACCTCGGACTCGACCCGTGGGACGTGCTGCACTCGGGCATCACCAAACACCTGCCGCTCAGCTTCGGCGCCGTCGTGATCGCGATGAGCTTCGTGGTCCTGCTGGCCTGGATCCCGCTGCGGCAGTGGCCGGGGCTCGGCACGATCAGCAACGCGATCGTGATCGGCCTGGTCACCGACCTGACGCTGGCCACGGTCGACCGCCCGGACGAGCTCTGGGTCAAGATCGTGTTCATGCTCGCGGGCGTCGTGGTCAACGCGCTCGCCGGCGCGCTCTACATCGGCGCCCAGTTCGGTCCCGGTCCGCGCGACGGCCTGATGACCGGCCTGGTACGGCGTACCGGCCTCAGCGTCCGCCTGGTCCGGACCACGATCGAGGTGTCCGTGCTCGCGGTCGGCTTCCTGCTCGGCGGCGTGGTCGGCGTCGGCACCGTGGTCTACGCGCTGTCGATCGGCCCGCTGGTCCACTTCCTGCTGCCGATCTTCACCGTCCGGCTCAAGACCCCCTGAGACACCAGCGTGCCCCGGACCCATCGAGTCCGGGGCACGCCGCCGCAGGACCCCTCAGCCTGCGAAACCAGAGGGGATCAGCCGATCGGCTCCAGCTCCCGATCCTGCACGGCGTCGGCGTGCGGCTTGATCCGCCGCGGCCACCAGGCCTTGTGGCCGAGCAGCGCGGTGACGCTCGGGACCAGGAAGATCGACATCAGGAACGCCGAGATCACGATGCCGGCCGCGACCGAGAAGCCCATCTCGGTGAGCAGTGCCATACCGGCCAGCATCAGCGACGAGAACGTGCCGGCCAGGATCAGTCCGGCCGCCGCCACCGACGGGCCACCATGCTCGATCGCCAGGTCCGCTGCCTCCCGTGGCGACGTGCCCTGCTCGGCCTCCTCCCGCAATCGCGCGATCATCAGGATGTTGTAGTCGGTGCCGATGGCAACGACGAACAGGTACAGCATGATCGGGAGCGAGAACGTCACGCCCGCGTGCCCGGCCGCGCCCTGGAACACCAGCACCGTCGCGCCGATCGAGCTGAAGAAGCTCAGCACCACCGCGATCATCAGGACGAGCGGCGCCAGCAGCGACCGCAGCAGCAGCGCCAGGATGATCGCGATCAGCCCACCGGCGACCGGGAAGATCACTGAGAGGTCCCGGCTGTTCGCGTCCCGGATGTCGGTGTAGCTCGCGGTGACCCCGCCGAGCAAGGTCGTCGTACCGTCCGGCGCCTCGGCGTGCGCGACGTCGCGGAGCTTCCCGTCGACCAGGTCGAGCGACGACCTCGCGTACGGCGGATCGCTCAGCACAACGTTGATCTGGGCAACCGTCTTGTCCGGGTTGAGCAGCGCCAGACTGCCGTCCGCGCCGGCCGGGAGCACGGCTCCGACACCTTCCACCTTGGCGAGCTTCCCGGCGTACGTCGTGAGCTCGGCCGGGTCGAGCGGCGTACCGTCGGTGCTGCGCACGTAGACCGTGGTCGGGTTGAGCGCGCCGGCCGGGAAGCCGGCCTGCAGGTCCTTGATCGCGCGGGCGGACTCGGTGCCGTCGGGCAGCTGGCTGAACGCGTCGTAGTCGACCTTCATCCCCAGCGCGCCGAGCGCGAGCGCGACCATCAGGCCGCCGGACACTGTGGCCACGACGGCCGGGCGGCGGGCGGTGAACCGGCCGAACCGCTTGAACATCGCGCCCTTCGGCGTCTTCTGCCACGACTTCGACGGCCAGAACACCTTCGGGCCGAGCAGCGACACCACCGCCGGGATCAGTGTGATCGCGGCGAACGCCATCACCGCCACCGCGATGGCCAGCCCTGGGCCGAGGCTCTTGAACCCGCCGAAGACGGCCAGCAGGAGGGCGCTGAACGCGACGATGATCGCGCCCGCCGCCGAAACGATTACCTCGGCGACCCGGGCGGTCGCGTTGACCAGGGCCTCCTTCGACGGCTCGCCGGCGCGGAGGCGCTCGCGGTAGCGGAACAGCAGGAACAGGATGTAGTCCGTCCCGACGCCGTACAGCACGACGGTGAGGATGGTCTGCAGGTCCTGCGTCACCTGCAGGTCGAAGGCCTTCGCGGCGAGCGCGATCAGCCCGGGCGCGATCGAGGCGACCAGGCCGACTGTGAGGATCGGCAGGAACGCGGCGACCGGGCTGCGGTAGATGAGCAGCAGCAGGCCGATGATCAGGACGACGGTCGCGATGCCGACCACCACGAACGCGTTCTCGAAGGCGTCCTGGTTGTCGAGGAACAACGCCGCGTCGCCGGTCACGCCGTACTCGAGATCGCTGCCGGTCAGCGTGGACCCGGTCACGTCGCGGACCTTCTGGACCGCGTCCAGCACGGCCTGGTCGTCCGGCAGGCCCTTGAGGCCGACGCTGACGATCTGGACCTGCTTGTTCGGCGAGACCGCCTGCGGGCCGGTGATCGCGCCGGTGACGCGGTCGATCTTCGCCGCGGTGATCTTCGTCGCGAGCTCGGTGACCTTGGCCTGGTCGGTTGCGGTCAGCTCACCGCCGGCGCCGCGCTTGACCACGATGCTCGCGGTCGCGTCGTTGGTCTGCCCGAACGCGTCGGCGGCCAGCTTCTGCGCCTGCACCGACTCGTACTTGTCAGGCAGGAAGGCCGCCTGGTCCTTGTTCGTCACGTCGGCGAGCGTCGGCGCGAAGGCGACCACGGCCACGGCCGCGATCACCCAGGCGGCGATCACCTTCCACGGGTTGTGGACGACGAATCGTCCGAGTTTGGTGAACACCCCGAACCCCTCCTGAGGGTCTGTCTACCTGCCGGTCGGTTGGTAGACTACCTGCCGGTCGGTAGGTGCGTGAAGCTGCCCGGCCCGAGGATCAGTGAGAGGGTGGTCACGTGCAGCACGCGACGAATCCCCGCGAGCGGGTGCGGGACACCAAGACCGAGATCCACCAGGCGGCGGTGCAGCTGTTCTCGACCCAGGGATACGAGAAGACGAGCCTGCGCGAGATCGCCGAGCAGGTCGGCATCACCAAGGCGTCGCTGTACTACCACTACTCGTCGAAGCAGGAGCTGCTCCGGGCGATCGTCGGGACGTTTCTGGACGACATCTCGCGGGTGCTGAGCCTGGTCGAGGAGGTGCCGTGGTCACCCGAGTCCGAGCGCGAGCTGCTCGGCGCGTACGTCGACGTCGTGATCGCGCACCGCTCGACCGGACCCACGCTGCTGCGGGACATCGCCGCCGTACTGGCCGCGTTCGGGGACGACCTGGACAAGCTGATCGCGCAGAGCCGGCGCTTCCAGCTGTGGCTGGCCGGTCCGGACCCGACCCCCGCCGACCGCCTCCGCGCCGCCGCCGCGGTCGAGACCGTCGGCGCCGCCATGTCCGTCGAGCTCGACCTCGGCGTCACCGACGCCGAGATCCGCGCCGTCCTCATCGACGCCGCCACCGCGATCCTGGCCCGCCGCGGGACGCCCGCGTAGTCCACCTTGTCGGTGGCCGGCGCTACGGTCGGCCGGTGAGCAGCTTCCAGTTCTCGGCGCCGTTGTGGCAGTACCCGGGGGAGAGCGGCTGGCACTTCATCTCCGTGCCGCCGGAGATCAGCGACGACATCGCCCACCTGACGGCTGCGAGCCGGCACGGCTTCGGCTCGGTCCGCGTGATCGCGACCATCGGCTCGACCACCTGGCAGACGTCGGTCTTCCCGGACAGCAAGTCCGGGACGTACCTCCTGCCGGTCAAGAAGCCCGTGCGCATCGCCGAGCACCTCAGCCCCGGCGCCGACGTCGAAACCCGGTTGAAGCTGGCCGAGTTGTAGCCGCCGGGCGCTCAGGAGAGTTCACTTGGCGTTCAGATGGGGTGGACGCTGCGGTGGTTAGCGTTTGGGGCATTCGGTCTGAGTGGAGGGGTGTCATGCGGAGGACGCGCAGATTGCTGGTCGCGCTTGGAGTGCTTCTAGGTGCCGGTACGGCGGGGGTGGTGCCGGCGGATGCCGGCGGCGGACACGAGTCGGTGCGGTTCGCGACGTACAACGCGAGCCTGAACCGGGCTGCGGCCGGCCAACTGGTCGCTGATCTCAGCACCCCGAACAACGCGCAGGCGAAGGCTGTCGCCGAGGTGATCCAGCGGACCCGGCCCGACGTACTGCTGATCAACGAGTTCGACTTCGTGCCGAACCAGCAGGCGGCCAACCTGTTCCGGACCAACTACCTGGAGATCGGGCAGACCGGCGCGCAGCCGATCCGGTACCCGTACGTGTACGTCGCGCCGTCGAACACCGGGATCCCGAGCGGGTTCGACCTGAACAACGACGGCCAGATCGCGGGCGGCGACGACGCGTTCGGGTTCGGTGCGTTCGAGGGCCAGTTCGGCATGGTCGTGTACTCGCGCTACCCGATCGACACCCGGCACGTGCGGACCTTCCAGCTGTTCAGGTGGAAGGACATGCCGGGCGCGCTGCTGCCGGACGACCCGGCGACGACGGCGCCGGCCGACTGGTACTCGCCCGCGGAGCTCGACGTCTTCCGGCTGTCCAGCAAGTCGCACTGGGACCTGCCGATCAAGATCGGAAACCGCACCGTGCACTTCCTCGTCTCGCACCCGACGCCGCCGACCTTCGACGGCGCCGAGGACCGCAACGGCCGGCGGAACCACGACGAGATCCGGTTCTGGGCCGACTACGTGCAGCCCGGCAAGCGGTCGTCGTACATCTACGACGACAAGGGCCGGTACGGCGGGCTGCGGCCGGGGAGCGCGTTCGTCATCGCGGGCGACCAGAACAGCGACCCGGTCGACGGCGACTCGGTGCCGGGTTCGATCCAGCAGCTGATCGAGCACCCGCGGATCATCGACCCGCTGCCGTCCTCGGCCGGCGCGGCGGAGGCCGCCGTACTGCAGGGTGGGGCGAACCTGACGCACAACGGCGACCCGAAGTACGACACCGCCGACTTCAACGACAACCCGGCGCCGGGGAACCTGCGGGCGGACTACGTGCTGCCGTCGCGGCAGTTGCGGCCGGTGGGCGCGGGCGTGTTCTGGCCGGTGCAGGCGGATCCGCTGTTCCGGCTGACCGGGGTCTTCCCGTTCCCGACCAGCGACCACCGGCTGGTCTGGGTCGACGTACGTACTCCGGGTCGGCACTGAGGACCCAGGCCGGGTCGACCTGGGTCAGCGCTCCAGGTGATCCTTCAGTGCGTCGAGGCGGGAGTCCCAGTCGCGGGCCATCGCGGCCAGGAACTGCTGGGCGACCTGCATCGGCGCCGAGTGCAGGCGGAACCGCACCCGCCTGCGCTCACCGTGCTCCGCGATCACCAGGCCGGCGTCGGACAGCAACGTCAGATGCTTGGCGATCGCCTGCCGGGTGATCGGCAGGCGATTCGCCAGATCCGTAGCCGTCGCCGGACCACCCGAGGCCAGCGCGGCCAGGATGCTGCGCCGGCTCGGGTCGCCCAGCGCCACGAACACCTGCTCGGCCACCCCCTCCATGTCGGCTCGGCTCAGGCCGCCGGATGGAGGGGTCGGCTCGGGGTGCTGACTGTCAGGCTGCATCGAGGTATTCGATCAGCTCGTCGATCTCGGACGCCCACCCCTGGGTGTTCGCCTCGAACGCCTTGCGGTACTCGTCCTCCGGGAGCTGCGCGAACCCGGTCTCGACGACGGTGAGCCGGGTGCCGGCGCCTACAGGCTCGAGCGTGAACTCGACATACGTACGGCGCGGGTCCTCCGCCGGCAGCCCGTAGATGTGCCAGGTGAACCCGAACGTGGTCGGCTCCTCGACCCGCTCGATCCGCATCTCGGCCTGATCACCACTGGTCCACGACATCTGCGCCGACCCACCCGGCCGCAGGTCGATCGTCGCCTGCTGCCCGAACCACGTCCCCAGCCCCTCCGCCGTAGTCAGCGCCGCCCACACCTTCGCCGGCGGATGCCCAATCTCCACAGTCCGCTCAATCCGATCCGGAAACCCCATCACAACCTCCAATAGCAACCACTAGGTTGCTACAAACTTATAGCAACCCCCCGGTTGCGTCAACCCCTACACTCCAATCCCACCCCAACCTTGCCCCAACCCCACCCCACCCCGGCCCGCCTCGGCGCCGCCGCTGCCGAGGGCGGTGATGCGCCTGGCGTGACAGTCCCCGCGCAGCGGAGAGTGCGCCCGACTGCCCGCGCCCAGAGGTGGGTGCCCCCAACCGCATGCGCGCAGGCACAGGCCCTGGGGTTGCCCACCGAGCTCGGGGGTTGCCCACCGAGAATTTCAGGGGGCAACCCCCGAGGCGAGTGGATATCCCCCGAACTGGGAGCGAGTTGGCAGCGGGGGAGCCGAGCCGGCAGCAGGTGGCAACGGTTTGGGCGAAGGGTCCCCGAGGTTGCCCGCTGACTTCGGGGTTGCCCACCGAGCCTGGGGGTTGCTCACCGGGAATTTCAGAGGGCAACCCCCGAGCTGAGTGGATAACCCCGGCCGGGGGCGAACTTGCAGCGGGAGTGGACACGGGGCTGGCCGCGGGGTGGCAGCGGAGGTGGGCCGGCGGGGCGGGCCGTGGGCTGACTGCAGGGTCGGCCGCGGGGTGGCAGGAGAGGGGGAGGCCGACCGCGTGTGCGCAGGCACGGGCCATGGGGTTGCCCACCGAGCTTGGGGGTTACCCACTGGGAATTTCAGGGGGCAACCCCCGAGCTGAGTGGATATCCCCGGCCGGGGGCGAACTTGCAGCGGGAGTGGGCACGGGGCTGGCCGCGGGGTGGCAGTGGGGGTGGGCCGTGGGGCGGGCCGTGGGTTGGCCGCATGGGCGGCCGCGGGTGGCAGGGGTTGGCCACGGGGTGGCGGTGACGTGCGCCGGGGCGTTGGGGTGGCCGAAGGGGTGGGTGGTTGGTGGGGTCAGCGTTCTTGGGTGGGGTTGCGGGGGGAGTGGCCTTGGGTGCGGTGGTGTTCTTGGCCGGCGGGGCGTTCGCCGGTGCCGGAGGACTGTTCTTCGGTGGTCAGTCTTGGTTCGGGTCGGCCGGAGAAGGCTACGTGGGCGGCCAGGCTTACGTCGCCCTTGAGGTCGGCTTGGTTCTGGGGGGATGCGCCGGAGGTCTGGAACTCGGCGGGGGCCTGCCAGTTCTGGTTTGCCGCGGCGGCCTCTTCCTGGGTGGGCGCTTGCTGCGAGGGGGCGGGCTGCTGCTGTTCGCTCGGCTCGGAGAGGTTGCGCACCAGTTGGGTGGGTGGGCCTTGCTCCGGGTCGTGCTGCAGTCCGTCGGTTGCCAGCTGTGGGTCGGCCTGCTGGGCTGCGGGTTGCTGGAGCGGGACGGGTTGGTTGATGCCGTTCCCGAAGCCCCTGTCGACCCACGCTCCTCGCCGGCTAGGAGTCTGCCCGTCAACCCCCTGCCCCGAAGCCACCACCTGCTGCCCCTGAGGCTGCTGGGCCTGCGGCTGTTGCGCCTGCGGCTGCTGGGCCTGCGGCTGCTGGGCCTGCGGCTGCGCCTGGGGTTGTTGGGCTTGGGGCTGCTGGGCCTGCGGCTGCTGGGCCTGGGGCTGTTGTGCCTGCGGCTGCTGGGCTTGGGGTTGCTGGGCCTGCGGCTGTTGGGCCTGGGGTTGTTGCGCCTGCGGTTGCTGGGCTTGGGGTTGCTGGGCCTGGGGCTGTTGGGCGCCGTGTTGTTGGGTGTGGGCGGCTTGGTTGGCTAGTTGGGTTTGTAGGGACTGGATGGCGACCTGCATTTGCAGGGATTCCAGTTGGAGGCGGGTTTGTTCGTGTTGGAGGCGGGCGAGCTCGACCTGTTGCTGCGCCTGCTGCAGCGGGTCGAGGTCAGGTTGTTGTTGCTGCTGCTGCTGTTGCTGCTGCGCGCCGGGCGGAGCTGTGCCGGGGATGCCCTCGGGGCGGATGACTTCTCGGATGCGGTCCGTCGCCATGTCGGCCAGGTCCGCGGCGGTGAAGCGGCGCTGGCCGGCGTGCTGGCGGACGTTGGCGTCCATGTTCTTGACGTCCTTCGCCGCCTGCGTGAGAGCGCCCTTCAGCGCCTTCGTCCCGCGGCGCCGGTCGAACCAGCGCGAGATCCGGTTCCTCCGCCCCGGACCCGCAGCCTGGATGCGGTCGGAGATGGTCTGCTGGATCGCCGCAGACCGGTCCTGCCCCCGCTGGCCGCCGAACGAAGCCGCATAGTGGCTCTCGACCAGCTCCTGCAACTGCGACTGCGTCAGCCGCGCGCGCCCGATCTGCTCACGGAGCGCAGGGTTCGTCCGAGCGGCCGTGTTGGCGGCCAGCGCGAGCCCGGCCTTCATCTGCTTGGTGCCGCGCCGGGTGTCGCGCCAGCGGGAGATGTTGTTCGACGTACGACGGAGCCGGGACTCGGGGGCAGGCGTGGTCATCGGCTCTCCTAGTCGATGTAGACCGCGTAGTTGACCCCGACAGACGTCGTCAGCGGGTCCTTGCTGGGCTTGTTGCTGTACAGATGCAGCTGCGCCCCCGGCCGCAACCACACCGCCAGGTGCCGCCGGCCGCTCCCCGCGCCGGGCTCCCACTCGTCCGCGAACGTCGGGCTGTCGTCGGAGCCGACGTAGTCCGGCGGTCCCCAGTGCCGGGTCGCGAGCGCGAGGTGCTCCGGCCAGTGCGCGTCCAGACCGGACTCGGCCGCCGCGATGTCGTCCGGGCCGATCTCGTACCCCGACCAGCCGCTGTCCGGGCAGTCGGAGAAGACCAGGCCGTCGAACACGATCATCGTCGTACCCCGAGGTGTGGTGAAGCCCCACGAGACCATCTCGTCGGCGATCACCTCGCCCGGCTGCAGCGGCCACGGCTGCCAGGGTGTGTGCCTCATCACGCGGTTCACGAGCGCGCGGACGACCTGCGGGCCGGAGTCGTCGTTGTCCGGACCGGCGATGACGGTCCAGTCCCGAATCTCGGCGAGGTCCGCCATCGCCAGGTCGTCCTGGTCGAGCGGCCTGGCTTGTGTCTTCATCCGGCGCGGTCGTCCTTCCCGTTCCACGTGTTGACCAGGGCAATCACTGACCGCAACGGTAGAGCCCGGCACGGGTCAGTCGCCAGCGGGTTCGACGCGGCTGTGGACAACCTGGATCCATCGCTTGGACGGCGGGCGCGAGCATTACCAGACCAGGCCGTACGCTGGTCCGGTGAACACGAAACACCACTACGGCTTCGAGACGCTCGCCATCCACGCCGGGAACGAGCCCGACCCCACCACCGGTGCGGTGGTTCCGCCGATCTACGCGACCAGCACCTACAAGCAGGACGGCGTCGGCGGGCTGCGCAACGGCTACGAGTACTCCCGGTCGGCGAACCCGACCCGGACCGCGCTCGAGGAGTGTCTGGCCGCGATCGAGGGCGGCAACCGCGGGTTCGCGTTCGCCAGCGGCCTCGCCGCCGAGGACACCCTGATCCGCTCGCTCTGCGTGCCGGGTGACCACGTGGTGTTCCCCGACGACGCGTACGGCGGCACGTTCCGCCTGTTCGCCCGCGTCCTCGGCACCTGGGGTGTCGAGATGACGCCGGCCGCGGTCACCCACCCGGAGGCGATCCGCGCCGCGATCCGCCCGGGCAAGACCAAGGTCGTCTGGCTGGAGACCCCGACCAACCCGCTGCTGAACGTCGCCGACATCGCCATCGTGGCGCAGATCGCGCACGACGCGGGCGCGCTGCTGGTCGTCGACAACACGTTCGCCTCGCCGTACCTGCAGCAGCCGCTGGAGCTCGGCGCGGACGTGGTCGTGCACTCGACCACGAAGTACATGGGCGGCCACTCCGACGTCGTCGGCGGCGCGCTGATCGTCCGCGACACCGACCTCGCCGACAAGATCGCCTTCCACCAGAACGCGATCGGCGCGGTCGCCGGCCCGTTCGACTCCTGGCTGGTGCTGCGCGGGATCAAGACCCTCGGTGTCCGGATGGACCGGCACAGCGACAACGCCGAGCGTGTCGTCGAGTTCCTGCAGCGGCACCAGTCCGTCACCCAGGTGCTGTACCCGGGGATCGACGGCCACCCTGGTCACGAAACCGCCGCCAAGCAGATGAAGCGGTACGGCGGCATCGTGTCGTTCCGCGTCTCCGGCGGCGAGCAGCAAGCGATCGACATCTGCAACAAGGCGGAGGTCTTCACGCTGGGCGAGTCGCTCGGCGGCGTGGAGTCGCTGATCGAGCACCCGGGCAAGATGACGCACGCCTCGGTCGCCGGTACGCCGCTCGAGGTGCCGGCCGACCTGATCCGGCTGAGCGTCGGCATCGAGACGATCGACGACCTCCTCCAGGACCTCGACCGCGCGATGTCCTGATCGATGGGCCTTCTGGTCGCGGTCGACTTCGGGTCGACGTACACGAAGGCGATCGCGGTGGACTCCGGCTCGGGTGACCTGGTCGCCCGAGCCGAGCACCGCACCACGATCGGCACCGACGTGATGGACGGCTGGCACGCCTGCCGGGCCGTGCTCGAGGACGTCGATCGTGGGGTCGCCAAGGCTGAGGTGCTGGCCTGCTCCAGCGCCGGCGGCGGTCTCCGGATCGGTGTCGTGGGCAACGAGGAGCTCGTCACCGCGGAGGCCGGCCGCCGGGTCGCGCTGTCCAGCGGCGGGCGAGTGGTTGCCGTGGTCAACGGTGGGCTCACCGCGATGTCGCTCAAGGCGTTGCGCAAGGACCGGCCGGACGTCGTACTGCTGCTGGGCGGTACGGACGGCGGCAACTCGGCCGTCCTGCTGAAGGCGGCCGAGACGCTGGCGAAGTACCGCTGGCGCCGACCGGTCGTTGTCGCCGGCAACGTCGACGCCCAGCCGGAGGTCGCCGGGATCCTCGCCGACGTGCCGCACGTCCTGGCGGACAACGTGGTGCCGGAGATCGGCGTGTTCGCGCCGGACGGGGCGCGAGCGGCGATCCGGGAGATGTTCCTGAAGCACGTGATCGGCGGCAAGAACCTCTCCAAGGACCCGGGTTTCGCGCGGATGGTCCGTGCCGCCACGCCCGACGTCGTACTGCGGGGAGTCGAAGTGCTGGCCGGGTTGCACGGCGACGTGGCGGTCGTGGACATCGGCGGCGCGACCACCGACGTGCACTCGGTGATCGAGCTCGACCCGGAGGACGCGAACCTCGGACGCGAGGTGGTCGCGACGCACCCGGTCACGCGCACCGTCGAGGGCGACCTCGGCATGCGCTGGAGCGCGGTCCCGGTGGTGGCCGCCGGCGTCGAAGCCGGCCTCGTCCAGGACGACGGCCTCCGGGCCGCCGCGATCCGCCGGCACGACGACCCGTCGTACCTGCCGGACTCCCGGACCGAGACGTCGTACGACGAGACACTCGCGCGGATCGCGGCCACGGTCGCGATCAGGCGGCACGCGGGCCGGCAGCGGATCGTGTTCGGGCCGGGCGGACGGGTGATCGAGCGGTCCGGGAAGGACCTGCGCGAGGTGGACCTGCTGGTCGGATCCGGGGGAGTACTGCGGCACAACGGCCCGGAGGTGGCCGAGCGGATCCTCGGCTCCGTGGCGGTGAACGCGCAGGCGGAGGGCTGGCTGGTCCCGGAGCGCGCGGCGATCGCCGTCGACCAGGACTACGTGCTGGCCGGCGTCGGCCTCCTCGCCGACCTCGAACCCCAGGCCGCCAAGGGCCTGGCAGCCCGCATTCATGGAACGGTCCGCACCGGGCACTAGTCTCAGCAGCACGGCGAGCTGCGGAGGTGTGATGAGCGAGGCGGGGCGGGACGACGAGACCGGCGTACCTCAGGCCGAGGTTCCTGAGTTGGGCAGTGACAAGCCGAGTCCGGTGGCGGACAACGACGTGCTGGAGTCGGCGAGCACGGAGGATCACCTAGTGGCCTCGTCGAGTGGCGGGCGGGTGGACACCGGGGTGACGCCGGCGATGCAGATCGCCTCTGCATGGTCCTGGCGGTTCCTGGTGATCGTGGCCGCGGTGCTCGTGGTCGGGTACGGGATGCGCTACCTGTCCGAGGTGGTGGTTCCGGTCACGGTCGGCGTGCTGCTCACCGCGCTACTGGTGCCGGTGACGGACGGCCTGCAGCGGTTGAGGATCCCGCGCGGCCCGTCGGCCGGAATCACCGTGCTCGCCACCATCATCGTGGTGGCCGGTCTGCTCACCTTGGTCGGCACGCAGATCGCCAGCCAGTTCGAGAGCCTGTCGACGCAGGTCGGCGAAGGTGTGCAGAAGCTGCGTGACCTGCTCCGGATCAACTTCGGCCTCGACGACCAGGACATCACCAGCGCGTTCAACACGGTCCGGGACGAGATCACCTCCGGTGGCGCGCTCGGCCAGCGCGCGGCCGAGGTCGGGACCACCGCGACGCATGTGTTCGCGGGCCTGTTCATCGCGCTGTTCTGCCTGTTCTTCTTCCTCTACCAGGGCGACCAGATCTGGGCCTGGCTGATCCGGCTGTTCCCGCGGCAGGCGCGGCAGAAGGCCGACTCGTCCGGCCGGAAGGCGTGGGTGTCGCTGACCGCGTTCGTCCGGGCCACCGTCGTCGTCGCGGCCGCCGACGCGATCGGGATCTCGCTGGGCGCGGCGATCCTCGGCCTGCCGCTGGTCAGCGCGATCGGGATCCTGGTCTTCGTCGGCGCGTTCATCCCGGTGGTCGGCGCGCTGATCAGCGGCAGCGTCGCCGTCCTGGTCGCGTTGGTTGCCAAGGGCCCGATCGTCGCGATCATCATGCTCGCGGTGGTGATCGGCGTCCAGCAGCTGGAGGCGCACGTGCTGCAGCCGTTCCTGCTCGGCCGCGCGGTCGCCGTGCACCCGCTGGCCATCATCCTGGCGATCGCGACCGGTGTCGTCGTCGCCGGGATCGTCGGCGCGCTGATCGCCGTACCGACGGCCGCGGTCCTCAATGCTGTCGTCAACCACCTGGCCGGCAACGACGTCGACCCCGAACCACCCCGCCGCCAGCTACCCCGGCGCAGACAGCCGTCCCCCGAAGTGGTCGACGGCTAGCCCCAGGTACGACGAAGCGCCGCCGGGGAAGCCCCAGCGGCGCTGTCGTGAGACCCAGAGTCAGCGGCCCTGGCCTTGGCCGCCGCGCTCCACCTTCGTGTTGAGTCCCTTGCCCTGCGCGGTCGCAGCCTCCCCTTGCTCCGCAGTCGCGCCGGTCGTCTTGGCGGCTTCTGCTGCCACCACGGCGCGGCTGGCAGACGCCTGGGATCCGTCCTGCCCCAGTGCCTTCTGCTCCAGTCCCATCTGCACCTCGGCGGCCTTCGGCAGCGTCGACTCGGGTGAGGTAACGCCGTTGGCGGCCTCGGTCGCGGCCTCGTTGACCTGCCGCGGCGGGATGCCGAGCCGGGTCAGGGCGTAGTCCACCCGCGGGTCCGTCCGAGCGTGGTCGTAGAACTTCTTCGCACCCTCCATGGCGTTCCGGCCCAACTGCGCCAGCCGCGACGGAGCGTTCCGTACGGCGTCAGTCGTCGCCTGGACGGCCGCCTTGCCCCACCGGCTGGCAGCGTTGGCTGCCTGCGCGACTCCCTGCCGCAACTGCGGTGTCGCGGCAACGACCACGCCGGCCGCCAGCGCAGCGGTCGCGGCGGCGTTTCCTGGGTTCGCAGCCACGGAGTCGGCGTACTGACCGGCCCACGCGCCGACGGACTGAGCGGCGTTGGACACCGGGTCCGCAATGTTGTGCCAGGTCTCGACCGTCCAGCCGGACACCGCGCTGGCTGCGCTCTGGGCGCCTGCGACCGCTGAGTCCCACAGTTGCCCGGCCTCGCGCGAGACGTCCTGGCCGAACTGCTGGGCGCCTGCGACCGCCGAGTCCCACATCTGCCCGGCCTCCCGCGAGACGTCCTGGCCGAACGCCTGCAGCCCCTCCTTCGCGGCGGTGTACTGCTCGCTGGCGTACTGCCCGAACGCAACGGCCTGGTCGCCCGTCCAGCGGCCGACATCGCCGATCACGGACTGACCCTGGTCCGAGGCGATCGCGGCTGCTCCGGCGGCAGTTGCGACGTACGGCGCCGCCCGGCGCGCGCGGCCGCTCTGCTGCGCTGCGAGCTGCTGCTGCAGGCTTTCCAGCCGCGCCTGCTGCTCCGCAAACACCGCACGATAGTGCTCCGCGAAGTCCACGAACACGTCGGCCTGCTCCGCCGAGATTCCCCGCTGGGCAAGCGCCGCGCGCATGGCATCCGCCGACCCGGGACCTTCGGATGGGTTGGTCACATTCGCTCCTAGTCGAGGTAGACCGTGTAGTTGATGCCGACGGACGGCGACAGCGGGTCCGCGGCGGGCAGGTCGCTGTAGATGTGGAACTGCGCGCCGACCCGCGGCCAGACCGCCAGGTGGCGCTTGTCGAAGCCCGCACCCGGCCAGTACTCGTCGAGGAAGTTCGGGTTGCGGTAGTCGCTGGCGTAGACCGGCGGTCCCCACTTCTCGACCGCCAGGGCGAACGCCGCCGGCCAGTTCTCGTCGAGGCCGGCCTCGGCCTGCGGGATGTCCTCCGGCTGCAGGTCGTACGCCGACCAGCCGCTGTCCCGCACGTCCGCGAGCACCAGGCCGTTGAACACGATCATCGTGATGCCGCGCTGGGTCTCGAAGCCCCACGACTGCAGCTTCTCGAACCCTTCGCTCGGGCCCTCGTCCGGCCAGGGCTTCCAGCCGGTCGCGGTGGTCACCCGGTGCACCAGGGCCTTGACGACCTCGTACCCGGTCTCACCGGTGTCCGGACCGGCGATCTTGGTCCAGTCGGCGATCTCGGCGAGATCCGCCATCGCGGCCGCGTCGTCCTCGAGCGGCCTGTCCTTGATCTTCATCGCAGGGTGCGTCCCCTTCGTCGTAGGCGTGCTGCCCGCGGTCGAAACAGTAGGTGCCGATCAGGGTCAGCCGGCCCGGCCTAGAGCGCCGGACTGTCCTTGCCCTTCGCGGCCTTGCCGCTGCCGGTCTGGGGGCGCTCGCCGGCGTTGACGGTGCGTGGATTCTGGCCTGGACCGGCCTGCGGAACCGCGGCGGCCCGGAAGCTGGCCGCCAGGTCGCCCGACAGGGCGGTCGAAGGCCGGGCGCTCGGAGCAGCGACCGCGGCGGCGCTGTGCGCGACCCGGGTCAGGGCCTCTGGCGAGACGGAGCTGTTCGCTCCGATCCCGGGGCCGCCTTCGCGGAACGTCGCCTGGTCACGCAGGGCGGACCGGAGATTCCTCCGGGCCGTGACCTCGGGTGCTGCTGTCGTCATGTCCCCTCCTCGTTGAGGTAGACCGCATAGTGAATCCCGACCGACACGGACAAGGGATCCTTTCTCGGTTTGTTGCTGTACAGGTGGATCTCGGCGCCCGGCGGGGTCCAGACCGCGAGGTGGCGGCGGTCGAGACCTGCACCGGGTGCCCACTCATCGACGAAATCCGACCCACTGTCGGTTCCCGCGTACGCCGGTTCGCCCCAGTGCCGGCGGGCCAGGTCGAACTTGGCCGGCCAGTTCTGGTCCAGGCCGGCCTCCGCGGCGGCCATGTCGGCCCGGCCGATCTCGAAGGCGATCCAGCCGCTGAACGGGCTGTGCGGCAGGATCTGGTCGTCGTACACGGCCATCTCGGTGTTGCGCCTGGTGAGGAAGCCCCAGCCGTCGAGCAGGTCGTCGATGACGGTCTTGCGGTCGATCGGCCACGGTTTCCAGCCGGTCGCGGACTTGACCCGGCGGATCAGCTTCCGCACCGGGACACCGCCGGTCGCGCCCAGGTGCGGACCGGCGACCCGCCGCCAGTCGCGAACCTCGGCCAGGTCGGCCATCGCGCGGTCGTCGTCGTCCAACGGCCGGTCGAGTGTTTTCATCCCCAGACTGTTCCCGTCTACGCGGCACTCTGCCAGGGCAACCTAGGGCTCCGCAGGGTCACGACAGGCCTTTGTCTCACACCGCAGTACAGGCCGGTCACCAACGCGAAGTGCCCCACCGGTTTCCCGGTGGGGGCACTTCGTTCATATGGCCGCCGTCAGTGCATCGCGGCGGCTGTGGAACTCTCCACGGACTCGTCCGGCTTGGCGCCGTCGGAGCGGCCGGCAAGCCGCTGCTCCGGGGTGACCACCGCGATGATCAGCGCGATCACCAGGAACGGCAGCGAGACCAGGAAGACGTCGTCCATCGCCTGGACCAGACCCTGCAGGGCCCAGCCCTTCATCGGCTGCTGCAGGGCGTGCAGCGCGTCGACGCTGTTGGCCGCCTTGGCCAGCCCGTCGACCATCGACTGCGTCGCGTGCGGGACGATGTCGGTCAGGTGCTCCTTCAGCCGGCTGGTGAGGACCGCGCCGTACACCGCCGTGCCGATCGCGCCACCCATCGAGCGGAAGAAAGTCATCGTCGAGGTCGCGCTGCCCATGTGCTGCCGGGGCACGCTGTTCTGCGCCGCGGTGACGGTGATCTGCATCGACAGGCCCAGGCCGGCGCCCATCACGAACATGTAGATCGCCAGCTGCCAGTACGGCGTGGTCATGCTGAGCGTGGACAGCAGCACCATCGCGCCGCCGACCAGCACCGCGGAGATGATCGGGAACGCCTTGTACCGGCCGTTCTTGCTCATCAGCTGGCCGCTCGGGATCGAGGCGGAGAAGATGCCGACGATCATCGGCAGCAGCGCCAGCCCGGACCGGGTCGGCGACATGTCCTTGACCGCCTGCAGGTACAGCGGCAGGAAGATCAGCGCGCCGAACATCGCGAAGCCGAGCAGGAACGCGTACCCCGCGTACCCGGAGAAGATCCGGCCCTTGAACAGGTCCATCGGGATGATCGGCTCGGCCACCTTCAGCTCGACGAAGACGAACGCGACGGCCAGTACGACGGCCGCGGCCAGCAGCGCGATCGTGGTGGTGTCGCCCCAGCCGTAGGTCGGGCCGCTCCACGAGATCGCCAGCAGCAGCGTGGTGACCGCGCCGGTGATCACGGCGGCGCCGAGGTAGTCGATCTTGTGCGACCGCCGCACGTGCGGCAGCTTCAGCACGGCGGCGACGATGCCCAGGGCAACCAGGCCGATCGGCAGGTTGATCCAGAAGATCCAGCGCCAGCCCGGGCCGTCGGTGAGCAGGCCGCCGAGCAGCGGGCCGGCCACCGAGGACAGGCCGAAGACGGCGCCGAAGTACCCCATGTACTTACCGCGCTCGCGGGGCGGGATCACGTCGCCGATGGTGGCGAAGGCCAGCGACATCAGGCCGCCGGCGCCGAGACCCTGGACGGCCCGGAAGCCGATCAGCATCTCGATGTTCTGCGCCATCGCGGACAGCACCGAGCCGGCCAGGAAGGTGACGATCGCCGCGATGAACAGCGGGCGGCGGCCGTAGAGGTCGGAGATCTTGCCCCACAGCGGGGTGGAGGCGGTCGAGGTCAGCAGGTACGCGGTGACCACCCAGGACAGCTTGTCCAGGCTGTTGAACTCGCTGACGATCTGCGGCAGTGCGGTCCCGACGATGCTCTGGTCGAGCGCGGCCAGGAACATGCCCGCCATCAGGCCGCCGAGGACGACCAGGATCTGCTTGTGGGACAGGTAGTTCGGGGCGTCGTCAGGCGCAGCGCCGCCGGTGGTGGCGGGCTCGGTGGTGCTCATCTGGTGCTCTCCAGGTTCTTCTCGGTGTTCTCGCGGGCGGCGGGGTCCCCACGGGGCGCGAGGTCTTCGGTACGGCGGTCCGCCGCGGCCGGCCGGATCCGTGGGGCGACGGCGGCCCAGCCCTTGTCGGCCCAGGCGCGGTTGTCGGCGCCGGTGTCGGTCAGGTTCGCGACACCGTCGGCGAACCGGGTCATCAACCGCTCGAACGTCAGCACATCGTCCTCGGACCAGCCCTCCATGGCCGCGCTGAGCAGCTCCATCCGGCGGCGCGCGCCGGCCTCCCACTGCTCGATGCCCTGCTCGGTCAGCTCGACCCGGAACGCGCGGCCGTCATCCGGGTCGGGGGAGCGGCGGACCAGCCCGAGCTGCTCCAGCGATCGGACGTGCCGGCTCGTGGTGGAGGCGTCGAGCTCCATCCGGGCGGCCAGGTCGGACAACCGCAGGGCGCCGCTGCAGCGCAGCACGAACAGGACCACGTGGGCGCTGTGGTCGAGCGTGTCGCCGGGCTGCTTGCCCTTCAGGCGCCGGCCGACCCTGGTGAACGCGTGCAGCACACCCTCGATCGGGGTCTGCGGAGAGTACGCGTCGTTTACTTGCATGCTGCAAGCATATACATGCTTGCGTGATGCATGCAAATGAGTTTCCAAGGATCCTGACTGAGTCGCCACTCATTTGCTCTCCGTCGCGGGCTGGTCACTGATCGCAGTGGAGGAGAATCTGCGGACACGTACTCGACGTCGGAGAGGTGGCTTTTGTGACGCAGGTGGCAGTGGTGACCGGTGGCGGTTCGGGGCTCGGCCGGGAGATGGCGCTCGCGCTGGCGGCCGCCGGCTTCGAGGTGATCATCACGGGACGGACCGAGGCGAAGCTCCAGGAAACCGCCGCGGCGGCGAGTGGGCGGGTCGTGCCTGCGGTGCTGGACGTTGCCGACGGTGCCGCGGTGCGCGGCCTGTTCGGTGGGCTCGAGCGGGTCGACGTACTGGTGAACAACGCGGGGACGGGTGCGCCGGCCGCGCCGGTGCAGGACGTCAGCGAGGAGGACTGGCGGCGAGTGGTGGACACCAACCTGACCGGCTCGTTCCTGTGTGCGCAGGCGGCGTTCGCGCTGATGCTGCGACAGGATCCGAAGGGTGGCCGGATCATCAACAACGGGTCGATCTCCGCGCACGTGCCGCGCCCGCATGGGATCGCGTACACCGCCAGCAAGCACGCGATCAGCGGCCTGACCAAGGGCCTGGAGCTGGAAGGCCGGGGGCACGGGATCACCGCCTGCCAGATCGACATCGGCAACGCCGCCACCCCGATGACCGAACGGATGGGGCAGGGCGTGCTGCAGGCGGACGGGTCGATCGCGCCCGAGCCGACGTTCGACCCGAAGGTCGTCGCGGACTTCGTGGTCCGGATCGCGCAGCTGCCGACGTCGGTCGCCGTACCGGCGCTCACCGTGATGGCCGCCGGGATGCGGTACGTCGGTCGCGGCTGATTGCGCCCAAAACAACAAGAAACTGTCGGGAGGCGGGACTAGGGTCGGAGCCGTGAGTGAGCAACGGGAGTCCCTGGTCCACGTCCGCGGGCTGCGGAAGTCGTACGGCGACTTCGAGGCGGTGCGCGGGATCGAGCTGGACGTGTGGCGCGGGGAGGCGTTCGGGTTCCTCGGGCCGAACGGCGCGGGCAAGTCGTCGACGATGCGGATGATCGGCGCAGTCTCGCCGGCCAGCGGCGGCACGTTGCGGATCCTCGGCATGGACCCGGCGGCCGAGGGCCCGTCGATCCGGGCCCGGCTGGGCGTCTGCCCGCAGGACGACACCCTCGACACCGAGCTGACCGTCCGGGAGAACCTGGTCATCTACGGGCGGTACTTCGGTCTCAGCCGGGCCGAGTGCCGGCTGCGGGCCGACGAGCTGCTCGAGTTCGTCGCGCTGACCGACAAGGCGAAGGTCAAGGTCGACGAGCTGTCCGGCGGCATGAAGCGGCGGCTGACCATCGCCCGGTCGCTGGTCAGCAAGCCCGACCTGCTGCTGCTCGACGAGCCGACGACCGGCCTCGACCCACAGGCCCGGCACCTGCTCTGGGACAAGCTGTTCCGGCTCAAGCAGGCCGGCGTGACGCTGATCATCACCACGCACTACATGGACGAGGCCGAGCAGCTCTGCGACCGGCTGGTGGTGATGGACGGCGGCCTGATCGCAGCCGAAGGCTCGCCGGCCCAGCTGATCAGGGACTACTCGACCCGCGAGGTGACCGAGCTGCGCTTCGGCCCCGAGGTGATGCAGTCGGACCACGACGCGCTCGCCGAGAAGGTGGAGGACCTGGCCCAGCGCATCGAGGTGCTGCCGGACCGCCTGCTGCTCTACACCGACGACGGTGAGCGCGCGGTCGCCGCCGTCCACGAGCGCGGCCTCGAGCCGGCAGCAGTTCTGGTACGGCGCTCCACCCTGGAGGACGTGTTCCTGCGGCTCACCGGCCGGACGCTGGTGGACTGATGGCCCTCGCACTGGAGAACGGGCGACGCCAGTTCGACTACTGGCTGACCGTCTACAAACGCACCTGGAAGGGCACGCTGGTCAGCAGCTTCCTGCTGCCGCTGCTCTACCTGGCCGCGATGGGGATCGGGCTCGGGTCCTTCGTGGACAGCAACGGGACCGGCGCGCTGGGCGGCGTCAGCTACCTGCAGTACATCGCGCCCGGGCTGCTCGCCTCGACCGGACTGCAGATCGCCGTCGGCGAGGCGACGTACCCGGTGATGAGCGGGTTGAAGTGGCAGAAGTTCTACCACTCGATGATCGCGACGCCGCTGCGCCCGGCGGATGTCGTCTACGGGCAGCTCACGTTCATCGCGTTCCGGGTGACCAGCACCTGCCTGGTGTTCCTGCTGGTGATCGCCGCGTTCGGCGGGCTGGAGTCGCCGCTGGGCCTGCTCGGTCTGCCGGTCGCGGTGCTGGTCGGGATGGCGGCTGCCGCTCCGGTGGCGGCGTACGCGACCAAGCTGGAGAACGACGCGGGCTTCGCGATGATCTTCCGGTTCGGTGTGGTCCCGGCGTTCCTGTTCTCGGGTGCGTTCTTCCCGGTGTCGCAGCTGCCCGACTGGATCGAGTGGCTCGCCTACGTCAGCCCGCTGTGGCACGGCGTCGAGCTGTCTCGCGACCTCAGCCTGGGCACGGTCGATCCTTGGATGGCGCTGCTCAACGTCGGGTACCTGCTCGCCTGGTTCGTGGTCGGCACGTGGCTCGCAGTCCGCGGCTTCACCCGGAAGCTGGTGGGCTGATGGCGACACTGACGACGCGGGTCGTCCCGGTCCCGCTGCGGCTCGGCGGCGGCCGGCACATCGTGGAGCGCAACTTCGTGATGTACCGGCGGTCCTGGATCGTCTTCCTGTCCGGCTTCTTCGAGCCCGTGTTCTACCTGCTGTCGATCGGCATCGGGGTCGCCCAGCTGGTCGGCGACTTCACGCTGTCCGACGGCACGACGATCGGGTACGCCGCCTTCGTCGCGCCGGCGATGCTGGCCAGTTCGGCGATGAACGGCGCGGTCTTCGACTCGACGTACAACATCTTCTTCCGGATGAAGTACGCCAAGCTCTACGACTCGATGCTGGCGACGCCGCTGCGGCCGTGGGACGTCGCGACCGGTGAGGTGACCTGGGCGCTGCTCCGCGGAGCCTGCTACTCGGCGATGTTCATCCTCGTCATGCTCGGGATGGGCCTGGTGTCGTCGTGGTGGGCGCTGCTCGCGCTGCCGGCCTCGGTGCTGATCGGGTTCGCCTTCGCCGGCGCCGGGATGGCCCTGACCACGTTCATGCGCAGCTGGCAGGACTTCGAGTTCGTGCAGTTGGCGATCATCCCGATGTTCCTGTTCTCGGCCACCTTCTACCCGGTCGAGACCTACCCGCCGGCGATCCGCTGGCTGGTCGAGATCACCCCGCTCTACCAGGGCGTGGTCCTCGAGCGAGCCTTCACCACCGGTGTCGTCGGCTGGTCCCTCCTCCTCAACGCCCTCTACCTCGCGGCCATGGGCACCCTCGGCATGTACGTCGCCTCCCGCCGCCTGGGCAAGCTCCTGCTCAAGTAGCGCACGGTAACGAACCGGAACCGGTGTGTTTATGCCGGCGTCGGATTGGCATGATCCGGCGAGTGAGGAATCCGATGGGGGTGTTGCGGCGGCGGGCCGAGTTGAAGGCGCCGCGGGAGCGGTTGCCGGGCGGGCGGCGGCGGTGGATCAGGTCGTCGATGGACTGGATGGTCGCTGAGTTCGGGCGTGAGGTCCTGCTCCGGCCGATCGTGGTGCCGTCCGAGCTGATCCCGGCCGGGTACGACGGCAGCGTCGCAGCCGCGGCGGGGTTGTGTGCGCGGGTCGCCGAGCGGATGGACCTGCCGGCAGAGCAGTGCGCGCTCAGCTTCGGGCTCGTCGCGGACGGCGTCCGGCGACCGGCGTACCGAGGAGTGGTGAAGGAACCGTCCGGCCGGTGGATCCGCGGTGCCGAGCGCAACGAGATCCAGCTCGCGCCCGCGTTGGCCGCCGACCCGGTCGCCTTGGTTGCGATCTTCGCCCACGAGGCCGGTCACGAGTTGCTGCTCGGCGCCGGCCGGATCTCGTTCCTGCACCGCCCCGACCACGAGTCGCTGACCGACCTGCTCACCGTGTTCTACGGACTCGGGATCTTCACGGCCAACGCGGCGTACGAACGTCGCCCCAGGCTGAACGGCCGCGGCAAGCAGCCACTGGCTCGTGGCTACCTTCGCGAGCAGGCCCTGTCCGAGGCCCTCGCCTACTACGCCCGGCTCCGCGGCGAACGCCACCCGACCTGGGACCGCCACCTCGACCCACCCGTCCGCCGAGTCATGCGCAACCACCTCGCAGTCCTGCACAAATGATCGGCGCGTGAGCAGTCGCCGCCGTAGGGTGAGGAGGACAACGCGCGGGTATTGATCGGTCTGACCGGCAACGGGTATGGGTACCCGCTGAACTGAGGAGTTCGACGTGTTGAAGACGATCGTCGCCGCCTCCGCGGCCTTGTTGCTCACGGCTACCGCCTGTGCGCCGGGATCCGACAGCCCGAGCGGGAGCACCAGCGCGCCGAGCACGGTGAAGACGGATGCCGCCGCGCTCGGCGAGGTCCAGTTGACGGTCTGGGACCAGGAGGTCCGCGGCGGTCAGGCGGCCCAGATGGCCGAGCTGGTCAAGCAGTTCCAGGCGAAGTACCCGAACATCAAGGTCAACCGGGTCTCCCGCTCGTTCGACGACCTGAAGACCACGTTGCGGCTGGCGCTGTCCGGCAACAACGCGCCGGACGTCGTCCAGGCCAACAACGGCCGCTCGGACATGGGCGAGTTCGTCAAGGCCGGTCAGCTCGTGCCGCTGGACGAGTGGGCGAAGGCCTACAACTGGGGCAGCCGCTACCCGGACTCGGTGCTGCAGTACTCGCGCTACTCCGCCGACGGCAAGACGTTCGGCGAGGGCAACCTGTACGGGTTGCCGCAGGTCGGCGAGGTGGTCGGGCTCTACTACAACAAGGAGAAGCTGACCAAGCTCGGCGTCCAGCCGCCGAAGACATGGGCCGAGTTCGAGGACGCGCTGGCCAAGGCGAAGGCGGCCGGCGAGGTGCCGATGCAGTTCGGCAACCTGGACAAGTGGCCGGCCATCCACGTGTTCGGCACCGTGCAGGACCACTTCGTGCCGGCCGACCAGATCACCACGCTCGCGTTCGGCCGTCCGGGCGCGTCCTGGAACACGCCGGAGAACACCAAGGCCGCCGAGGGTCTGGTGTCGTGGGTGGACAAGGGCTACTTCAACCAGGGCTTCAACGGGCAGGGGTACGACCCGGCCTGGCAGGACTTCGGCAAGGGGAACGGGGTGTTCCTGATCGCCGGCACCTGGCTGCAGGCCGACCTGCAGAAGGCGCTCGGCGACAAGGTCGGCTTCATGCTGCCGCCGGGTGAGTCGGCCGACGCCAAGCCGGTGGTGACCGGTGGCACCGGCCTTCCGTTCGCGATCACCAACAAGGCGAAGAACGCGGACGCGGCCGCGGCGTACATCAACTTCATCACCAGCCCGGACGCGATGAAGGTCCTCACCAGCACCGGCAACCTGCCGATCGCCGACACCTCGGCCCAGCAGGCGCCGCCCGGCCTGGCCAGCGACATCTTCAGCAGCTTCGGTACGGCGGTCAGCAAGGAGGCAATGGTTCCGTACCTGGACTACGCGACCCCGACCATGTACGACACCATCGGCGCCGCGCTGCAGGACCTGCTGGCGAAGAAGGCGACCCCGCAACAGTTCCTGACCACGCTGGAGACCGACTACAGCAAGTTCGCCGGCAAGTGAGCTCACCGCCCGGCGAGCCGCGCCGGATCGGGTACCTCTACATCCTGCCGGCACTGCTCGTGTACGGCGCGTTCCTGCTCTACCCGCTGGTCCGGTCGGTGCACCTGTCGCTGTTCGAGTGGGACGGGATCACGCTCGGGAAGTTCGTTGGCCTGAGCAACTACGCGGACGTGGTCCGGGACGCCGGGCTGCGGGCCGCGTTCGGGCACGCGCTGGTGCTGATCGTCTTCTACGCGGTGCTTCCGGTGCTGATCGGGCTCGCGCTGGCCTCGGTGCTGCAGCGCGCCAGGGTCCGGGGACTCGGCTTCTTCCGGACCGTCGTGTTCCTGCCGCAGGTGATCGCGATGGTCGTGGTGGCCTTCGCCTGGCGGCACATCTACGCTCCCGACGGCCCACTGAACGACGTACTGCGAGCCGTCGGGCTGGGCGGGCTCGCGCGGGGCTGGCTGGGGGACTACACGTTCGCCCTGCCGGCGGTCGGCGTGATCGGGACGTGGTTCGAGACCGGACTGGTGACCGTGCTGCTGCTGGCCGGGATGTCGCGGATTCCCCGCGAGCGCTACGAGGCCGCGCGGCTGGACGGCGCCGGTCCGGTGGCGGAGTTCTTCGCGGTGGTGCTGCCCGCGGTCCGGGGCGAGATCGCGGTCGCGGTGACGTTGACGGTGATCGCGGCGCTGCGGACCTTCGACCTGGTCTACATCACCACGAGCGGCGGTCCCGGGACGTCCACCAGCGTCCCGTCGTACGAGGTCTACCACCGGGCCTTCGAGCTCGGCCAGGTCGGTTCGGCGGCGGCGATCGGGGTGTGCCTGACGATCCTGATCTTCGTGATCACGCTCGGCGTCAACCGGCTGGCAGATCGGAGTACGGCGTGAGGGCCTCGGCGGCCGAGCGGATCGGGAATTACGCGCTGCTGACCGTGTTCGGGTTGTTCGCGCTCGGCCCGATCGTGACGATCCTGGTCGCCGCGCTCGGCCCGGACGACGCCGGCGGCGGGACGAGCGGGTTCGGGAACTTCGGCGAGGCGTGGCAGATCGGCCACTTCGGCACCTACCTGCGGATGAGCGTCGCGGTGTCGGTGACGGTCGTGGTGGCCAGCGTGCTGCTGTCGATCCTGAGCGGGTACGCGTTCGGCACGATGCGGTTCCGCGGGGCCGGAGTGCTGTTCTACCTGTTCCTGCTCGGGATCATGATGCCGACCGAGGCGATCGTCGTACCGCTGTACTTCGATCTGCGCACGCTCGGCCTGACCGACACCTTCTGGGCTGTCGCGCTCCCGCAGGTCGCGCAGTCCGTTGCCTTCGGCACCTTCTGGATGCGGGCGTACTTCCGGTCCGCGTCCCGGTCGCTGGTGGAGGCCGCGCGGCTGGACGGCGCCGGGCACTGGCGGACGCTGTGGCAGGTGCTGGTGCCGCCGGCCCGGCCCGCGCTGGTGACGCTGATCGTGCTGGTGTTCATGTGGACGTGGAACGAGTTCCTGATCCCGCTGGTGATGGTCACGAGCGAGTCCTTACGTACGGCGCCGTTGGGCCTGGCCTTCTTCTCCGGGCAGTACACGTCCGGGTTCACCTTGCTGGCTGCCGGTGCGGTGATCGTCGGCACGCCGGTCGTGCTCGTCTACGCCTTCCTGCAGCGCCACTTCATCGCGGGCATGCTGGAAGGCGCCGTACGGGAGTGATCAGAGCGGCTGGCAGCTCTTGACCAGCGGCGCGTGCAGGCGCTCGGCGAGGACGCGGCGCTGGGTCGGCTGCGCCTCGGTCTGACGGAGCAGGCCCTCCTCGGTGAGCCGGACGTTCACGGCCCGGCGGTCCTCGGGGCACATGTGCCGCTCGACCAGGCCGGCCGTCTCCAGCCGGCCGATCACGCGGGACAGCGCGCTCTGGCTCAGGTGCACGGACTTGGCGATCGTGGCCACCTTGGCCGACTGCTCCGGCAGCTCGGCGAGCCGCTCGAGCACCTCGTACTCACTCATGCCCAGCGAGTGGTCGGTCTGCAGCGCCCGGTCGAGGGCGCAGGTCAGGTCGGCGTGGCGGGCCAGCAGCTCGCGCCACTCCCTGACATCGGTGCTGACATCGGCGCGGGTCTCACCAGGACCTGCGCTGACCTTCGTGGCGGTCATGGAGGCGACGTTATCATGCATGCGCAATCTATGCAAGCGCATTTAATGCCTAGACATTAGATGCATGTGCATGGAATAGTCTCCCCTTGTGACACAGACAACGCACACCCCATCACCAGCCGATACTGCGCCGGCTCGCATGACCTGGGACGCGCGCCTCTGGGGCGCCCTCCTGGTGGTCTGCGGCGTGATCTTCCTCGACGGCCTGGACGTGTCCATGGTCGGTATGTCCCTGCCGTCCATCGGCGCCGACCTGGGCGTCCCGCTCTCCTCCCTGCAGTGGGTGGTCACCGGCTACGTGCTCGGGTACGGCGGCCTGCTGCTGCTCGGCGGCCGCGCCGCCGACCTGCTCGGCCGCCGCCGGGTGTTCCTGATCGCCCTCGGCGTGTTCGCCGTGGTCTCGATGCTGAGCTCACTGGCCACCAGCCCCGAACTGCTCATCGCCGCGCGGTTCGTGAAGGGTGTCGCCGCCGCATTCACCGCGCCGGCCGCCCTGTCCATCATCACCACGACCTTCCACGAGGGCCCGGACCGCAACCGCGCCCTCAGCATCTTCACCACCTGCGCCGCCAGCGGCTTCTCGATGGGCCTGATCCTGGGTGGCGCGCTGACCGAGGTCGGCTGGCGCTGGACCTTCCTGATGCCCGGCCCGGTCGCCCTGATCGTGCTGCTGTTCGCGATCAAGCTGATCCCGAACAGCCCGCGCGACAACGCCGCCGGCGGGTACGACATCCCCGGCGCGATCACCGTCACGGCCGGCATGCTGTCGCTGGTCTACGCGGTCGTCGGCGCCGAGCACGCCGGCTGGGTCTCGGTGCAGACCATCGGGATGTTCGCGCTGGCCGTCGTACTGCTGGCTGGGTTCGTCGCGATCGAGCTCCGGTCGAAGCACCCGCTGGTCCGGCTCGGCATCCTGCGCAACGCCTCGCTGCGGCGGGCGAACCTGGCCATCCTGACCGTGTTCGGCTCGTACGTCGCCTTCCAGCTGATCGGCACGCTGTACCTGCAGAACCTGCTCGGCTGGTCGTCCTTCGAGACCGCGCTGGCCTTCCTGCCGGCCGGCCTGCTGGTGGCCACGCTGTCGCCGAACGCTGGCAAGCTGGCGGACCGGTTCGGGACCGAGACGATGATCATCACCGCGATGGCGCTGTTCGTCGCCGGATACGCGCTGTCGCTGCGGATCGGCCCGGAGGCGGCGTACTTCTCGACGGTGTTCCCGACCATCATGCTGCTCGGCCTCGGGTTCGCGATCGGGTTCCCGGCGCTGAACATCCAGGCGGTGTCCGGTGTCCCGGACCACGAGCAGGGACTGGCCTCCGGGCTGTTCAACACGTCGAACCAGGTCGGCGGCGCAGTGGTCCTCGCGATCGTGACCGCGGTGATCAGCAGCCAGTCGGTGGGCGTGACCACGCCGGCCGGGATGCTGTCGGCGTACAAGCCGGGTCTGGCCGTCGTGACCGGCATCTCCGCGCTCGGTCTGCTGATCGCGCTGACCGGTCTGCGGGGGCTGCGGGCTCGCCGGGAGGCTGAGGCAGTCGAGGCGGCTGAGCTGGCCGCCGTACAGAAGGAACTGGCCGAGGAGGAGATGACCCCGGCCGCGTGACAACAACCAGCCGCTCTGGGCTGTTGTCGATATGGAGCAGTGCGGGTCACTCAGGTGGCCCGCACTGCTGTATTCGGGGCGATCCCCGATTGGTTTCGAACCTCCGGGGTGCTGGACTGTCTGTATGAGCAACGAGAGCGACTACGACCGGCGGGTCAAGGACATCCTCGACCGGGTCGCCAAGGGCCACCTGTCCACCGCGGAGGGCGCCACGCTGATCGCCGCCCTCCAGCCGGCGTCCGCCGGCGACTCGAGCAGCGCGCCTGCTGACGGCCCGGTCGAGCAGGAGCCGGTTGCTGAGGCGACCAAGGACAAGACCGGCTGGCCGGCTGCGGACGAGTTGCCGTCGCCGTCGGTGTGGGCGGATGCGGTCGACTCCCCGGATGCCGCCATCCCCGAGGATGCGCCGACCGGCCGGCACGCGGCCGAGCCCGCTGCGGAGCCTGTGGCGGAGCCCGTTGCTCAGCAGAACGGGGGCCAGGAGAGCGTGGTCGACGAGGCGCCGGTCGAGGCCGAGGTCGAGGACGTCGAGGAGGAGCACAGCAATGTGCCGATGCCGGCCGGGGTGCAGCGGGTGACTGTGCGCGCGATCGGCCGCCGGGTGCGGTTGATCGGCGAGCCGGCCATCAACGGGGTCGCAGTGGACGGGCCGCACGTGATCAAGCGGGACGGCGACACGCTCGCGATCAGCAGCGACGGCGACATGGGCGTCTCGATCGACGGTTTCAGCATGCTGCGCAACCCGACCGACCTGAAGTCGCACGTGAACGGCCTGGCCAAGGAGCTGTCCATCCGGGTCAACCCCGCGCTGCAGGTCGAGGTCGAGGTCACCGGCGGCAGCGTCAACGCCGAGCGCCTGCCCGGCCTGACCCGGGTCCGCGTCACCGCCGGTACGGCGAAGGTCGCGGACGTCGCCGGGCCGATCGACCTGCTGGTCCAGGCAGGCTCGGCCAACCTGGACGCCCAGATCACCAAGGGCCGGTCCCGGGTCCGGGTCGAGTCCGGCGCCGCGAACGTCAACCTGCGCCGCGGGTCCGACGTCCGCGTGCACACCGAGTCCCAGCTCGGCCGAGTCGCCTGGACGGGCGCGGTCACCGGCCAGTCCAAGGACGTGGAGATCGGCCGCGGCCGCGCCGCCCTGGACGTCGAGGTCCTGGTCGGCACGGTCCAGATCGTCTCCGACTAGTCGTTTCGAGCGCCAGGCAGATCCTGCGGGTTTGCCTGGCGTTGCTCTGTCGCGGGGACCGTGCGCAGGGTGCGGAACGGCGAGAACACCAGGAACGCGGTCCCGGCGAGAGTTGCCAGGCCCGAGACCCAGAGGGTGGCGCGGAGTCCGAACGCCGTACCGAGTGCGCCGCCGAGCAGGCTGCCGAGCGGCATTGCGCCCCAGCTGACGAAGCTCATGGTGGCGCTGACGCGTCCCTGCAGCTCCGGCGGGCACACGCGCTGCCGCGTGCTGACCTGCAGGATGTAGCTGACGATGATGCAGAAGCCCGCGACCAGCATGGCCACGACATACCAGCTCACCTGCCAGCCAGTGCCCGTCAGCGCCTGCACGGTGAAAGCCACGCCGATGCCGATCGACGACACGAGCAGCATGCGTGCATCGCCGTACCGGTTGCTGATCTTCTCTGTCACCGCGGACGCGACGATGGCGCCGACCAGGCCGATCATGCTCAGTACGCCGATCGTGCTCGGCTGCAGGTGGATCTCCCGGACCAGGAACACGATCATCACCGCGCCGGCGGCGGCCTGGAACAGCATCGTGGTCGCCGTGTTCAGCGCGATCGGCCGCAGCAGGGGATGGCCGAACACGTAGCGCATGCCCTCGGCGATCTCCCGGCGCAGGTTCGGCTTCTCCGGTTTGGCCGGCTGCTGCTCCGGCGTACGGATCGAGCGGAGCCAGATTGCCGACCACAGGAAGCTCAGAGCGTCCACTCCGATCGTCACTGCGGCGCTGAGCCACTGGACGAGCACACCGCCTGCGCCTGCGCCGAGCACTGCGGCCACGGAGTGGTTGGCGGCCAGCTTGGCGTTGCCGGGCAGCAGTTGCTCTGGCTCCAGCAATCGCGGTGGGTAGGAGCTGTGTGCGACGTCGAACAGCACTGTGAGGACACCGGTGAACACGAGGACGACGTACAGCTGAGTGAGAGTCAGTACGCCGAACAGGGCGGCGACTGGGATCGAGCCGAAGAGCACCGCGCGGCCGAGGTCGGCGACGACGAGCACAGGCAGACAGCGGACCCGGTCCACCCACGCACCCGCGAACAGACCGAGCAGCAGCCAGGCCGCGGTCTCACACGCGCGGAGCAGCGAGACCTCGAAGGTGGTCGCCTCCAGGGTGATCACGGCGAGCAGCGGGATCGCGATCATGCTCAGCCGCGTGCCGAGCTGGCTGAGCAGGTCGGCGATCCACAGGCGGCGGAAGTCGGGGTGTCTGAGGATGCTCTCGCTGGGCGTCATATCCGGACGGTAAGGGCATAGTTGAGCGGTGTCGACTCAACTATCAACAAAGTTGAGTCGCCTGGACTCAAGTTTCTGCTCAGGGATAAAGGTGTCGAAACTGTCGGCGGCCTCGGCAAGGATGGGTGGCCTGCGTCACATCCAGAAGGGGGACGTGCGGCATGGCAGCAATCGAGGCGACCGGCCTCGTGAAGACGTTCAGGTCCAGGAAGAACACGGTGAAGGCGCTCGACGGCATCGACCTCGACGTGCCGGAAGGGAGTGTGCTCGGCCTGCTCGGGCCCAACGGCGCGGGCAAGACCACCACGGTCCGGATCCTCACCACGCTGATGGCGCCGGACGAGGGGTCGGCCCGGGTGCTCGGGCACGACGTGGTCAAGGAGGCCGACACGGTCCGCTCACTGGTCGGGCTCTCCGGTCAGTACGCCGCCGTCGACGAGCTCCTCACCGGCCGGGAGAACCTGTGGATGTTCGGCCGGCTGTACCGGCTGGGCAGCCAGCAGGCCAAGCAGCGGGCCGAGGAGCTGCTGGAGGTCTTCGACCTGACCGAGGCCGCGGACCGGATCCTGAAGACCTACTCCGGCGGTATGCGGCGCCGGCTGGACCTGGCCGGCTCACTGATCGCACATCCCAAGGTGCTGTTCCTGGACGAGCCGACCACCGGTCTCGACCCGCGTTCGCGGCTCGACCTGTGGCAGATCATCCGGGACCGGGTCAGCGAAGGCGTGACGATCCTGCTCACCACGCAGTACCTGGAGGAAGCCGACGAGCTCGCGGACAGCATCGCCGTGGTCGACCACGGTTCGGTGATCGCCCGCGGTACTGCGGACGAGCTCAAGATGAAGGTGGGCGGTGAGCGGATCGAGGTCGTCGTCCACGACCCGGAGGAGACCTACCGGGCGCTCGAACTGCTCACCGGCGCGCTCGAGATCACCGACCTGGACTCGACCTCGATGGACAAGCACAACCGGCGGATCACCGTGCCGGCGCCGGGCGGCTCGAGCTCGCTGGTCGACGTGATCCGCACCCTCGACGGGGCCGGCATCCGGATCGCCGACATCGGGCTGCGGCGGCCGACGCTGGACGACGTCTTCCTCACCCTGACCGGGCACGAGGCCGCAGAGAAGGAGACGGTGTGACTACGCCGGTGGAGCGGCCGGACAAGGTGAATCCGGCCGGCAGGGCGATCACGGATGCCGGGGTGCTGGCGTGGCGGAGCCTGAAACGGATCCCGCGGACGCCGGACATGCTGATCTACGCGACCATCCAGCCGATCATGTTCGTGCTGCTGTTCGCGTATGTGTTCGGCAACGCGATCCCGATCCCGGGGTTCCCGGGCGCCCAGGCGTACCGGGAGTTCCTGATGGCCGGGATCTTCGCCCAGACGATGGCGTTCGCGGTCGCGTCGGCAAGTGTCGGCCTGGCCGACGACATGTCGAAGGGGCTGATCGACCGGTTCCGGTCGCTGCCGATGGCGCGCTCCGGGGTGATCTCCGGCCGGGTGATCGGCGACCTGGTGTTCAACGCGTTCGTGATGGTCGTGATGGTGATCTGCGGCTTCATCGTCGGATGGCGCTGGCACAACGGGTTCGGCCAGGCGCTGGCCGCGTTCGGGATCCTGCTGCTGTTCGCGTTCGCGATGCTGTGGGTCGGCGCGCTGATCGGCCTGTCGGTCGGTACTCCGGAGGTGGCGGCGTCGGCGGGCCTGATCTGGCTGTTCCCGCTGACCTTCCTGTCCAACGCCTTCGTCCCGACGCCGAACCTGCCCGAGGGCCTGCAACCGGTGGCGGAGTGGAACCCGATCTCCTCGATCGTCGCCGCCTGCCGGCATCTGTTCGGCAACCCGTCCCCGTTCGCCAGCCCGGACGGCTTCCCGGCGCAGCACCCGGTGTGGCTGTCGCTGATCTGGTGCGCGGCGATCATCGGCGTCTTCGCGCCACTCGCAGTCCGCAAGTACCGCAGCGCAACCAGTCACTGAGTTCCTCTGACGGCGGCCGGACACCATTGTCCGGCCGCCGTCGCATGTGCTGAGCCGTTGACAAGATTTATACGGCGTGCAAATACTTCGAACTGTGTTAAAGAAACCGGCGGCGAACTGGCGGGAGGCGCGGCGGGAGAACGCCCGGGCCGCGGTGCTGACCGCCGCCTGGGAGCTGGTCGGCGAGGACGGGCTGGCCGCGTTGTCGCTGCGCGAGCTGGCCAAGCGGGCCGGCATCACCACGCCGACGGTGTACGCGTACTTCGAGTCCAAGAACGCCATCCTGGACGCGATGTTCGCTCAAGCGGCGCGAGAGTTCGTCGACCAGAAGGCCGCGCTGCCGGTCACGGACGATCCACAGCAGGATCTGCTGGCCGACGTACGGATGTTCATCGAGTTCTGCGTCTCCGACGTACCGCGGTACCAACTGCTGTTCCAGCACGCGGTGCCCGGGTTCACGCCGTCGGCGGAGTCCTACGGGCTGGCGGTTCAGGCGCTCGACGCCACCCGCGAGCTCCTCGCACGCAACGGCGTGCACGATCCGCGGCACCTCGACATCTGGACGGCAGTGATGACCGGCCTGGTCGACCAGCAGGTCTCCAACGACCCTGGCGGCGACCGGTGGAGCCGTCTCGCCGAGGACGTCACCCGGATGTTCCTCGCCCAGTTCGCGCGCGGGGACGCCAGTGAGACAAGGGGGAAACCATGACCAGCGTGACCCAGCCCAGACTGCACCACCTCGCCCTGACCGTGACCGACCTGGACTCCAGCGTCCAGTGGTACGGCGAAGTGTTCGGGGTGCGACCCGTGCTCGACGTACCGCACGAGGGCGGCGTCGGCCGGATCCTGGCCGACGAGAGCCGGCAGCTGATGATCGCCTTGCACCACCACGACACCAACGACGGCGCCCTGTGCAAGGAGACCGTCACCGGCCTCGACCACGCCGGCTTCGCCGTCGCGACCCGCGCCGACCTCGAGCTGTGGCAGGACCACCTCGAGGCCCACGGCGTCGTCCGCGCAGACACCGCCGACAAGCCCCTGACCCAGTCACCGATCGCCGACGAGCCCTACGCCGCGGTTCTCGTCTTCCGCGACCAAGACAACATCCAACTGGAGCTCTTCGCCCCCACCCAGCACTGAACGAGAAGCGCCCCGGTGGGTTGA
>NZ_JBFAHB010000058.1:58659-59088 GCF_040653975.1 Kribbella sp. NPDC050820 | reverse complement strand
CGCTGGACCGTACACCGCCCCAACCCCACCACCATCCAATGGACCACCCCCAACGGCTTCACCTTCACCATCGACCCCACCGGCACCCACCGCACTCCAAACCCCTGAACCCAGCAAGCCCGTCAGCGCGCCTGGCGTCGTGGTGGATGAACCTGAACCGCCGGCCGGCAGCGTCGGCGGTGCCGTGCTGGAGGCATGTGAGCCGCCAGTCCGCGTGGCGGCGTGTTGGAGGACCCTGAAGCCAGGAAGCCCGTTAGCGCGCCTGGCGTCGTGGTGGATGAACCTGAACCGCCGGCCGGCAGCGTCGGCGGTGCCGTGCTGGAGGCATGTGAGCCGCCAGTCCGCGTGGCGGCGTGTTGGAGGACCCTGAAGCCAGGAAGCCCGTTAGCGCGCCTTGCTCATGCTGGAGAACCTGAACCGCCGGCCGGC
>NZ_JBFAHB010000058.1:0-58560 GCF_040653975.1 Kribbella sp. NPDC050820 | reverse complement strand
CAGCGTCGGCAGTGCCGTGCTGGAGGTATGTGAGCCGCCAGTCCGCGCGGGGGCGTGTTGGAGGACCCTGCACCTAGGAAGCCCGTTAGCGCGCCTTGCTCATGCTGGAGAACCTGAACCGCCGGCCGGCAGCGTCGGCAGTGCCGTGCTGGAGGTATGTGAGCCGCCAGTCCGCGCGGGGGCGTGTTGGAGGACCCTGCACCTAGGAAGCCCGTTAGCGCGCCCTGCTCATGCTGGATGAACCTGAACCGCCGGCCGGCAGCGTCGGCAGTGCCGTGCTGGAGGAATCTGAGCCGCCAGTCCGCGCGGGGGCGTGTTGGAGGACCCTGCACCTAGGACGCCCGTCAGCGCGCCCTGCTCATGCTGGATGAACCTGAAGTGCCAGCATTCAGCGCGCGTGGCGACATGCTGGAGGAATCTCAGCCGCCAGCCGCGAGCCGGTACCTGCCAGCCTGCCGGGCGGCACGCTGGAGGGCTCTGCACCACCAGGCCGCTGCTTGGAGCTGTGAGCTCGCAGCGGTTAGAGTCGGATGGCGATGTCGGGTGTCCATCGTGCCCTCCCAACTGTGCGAGGAGGCACGCGCTGCGGCGTTAGGCGAGTTCGCTGCGGCGTTAGGCGAGTTCGGTGGGCCGTAGCATGGGTCGCATGGAGTGCTTTGCTGCTGGGCGTCCTCGCTGCTGAAGAGGACCCGCCGCTGCATCGTCAGCGGGGTCGGGTCCGGCCATGCCCGACTCCCTTCAGCCTGAGAGGCACACTTCATGTCTATTCGTTCGTACGTCAATGCTGACCTCGCTCGGCTCACCGAGCTGACCATCGAGACGTTCCGGCCGTTCTACGAGGATTCCTTCCGACCGCTCGTCGGAGATGCGATCTTCGCCAACCAGCACGGCGACTGGCGCGACGACTACCGCCGGCAGGTCGCCGGGCTCCACGACCCCAGCCAGCACAAGTACGTCGCGGTCGCCGAGCAGGGCGACGTACTCGCCGGCTATGTCGCGTGGAGCGTTGACCCGGCCCGCCGGAACGGCACCGTCACGATCCTCGCAGTCGCGGCCGAACAACGGCGAGGATCAGTCGGCACCGCGTTGTGTGAGCACGCGTTCGACGCGATGCGGGAGCTGGATGCGGAGGTCGTCGAGATCGGCACCGGTGGCGACGACTTCCACGCGCCGGCCAGGGCCCTCTACGAGAGCCTCGGCTGCGTCCAGCTCCCGGTCGCCGTGTACTACCGCGAGCTCTGAACTCCTAGGGCTTCGCGTACGTGCCGACCATCTTCACCAGGGTGTCCGGCGGGATGATCTTCACGTGCGGAGCAAGTCCGTTGACGACTGTCATGACGTGGTCGACGGACTTGCTCCACGCATGCCACAACACGATCGAGTAGCCGGCGGTCGAGCGCGGGTTGCGGGCCGCGGTGTTGAGTTCCGTGGTGACCGAGGCCTCGTCGGCGCCGTCGAGGCCTTCCCAGAGCATGGTTCGCGCCGAGATGACCGGCTTGCCTTCGGACCAGACGACCTTGCCCTTGTGGGTGTCGTAGCGGGAGTACTCGAGGTAGATGAGGCCGTCGATCTGGGGGTGTTTCAGGTACGACGACCAGAGTCGCTTGTCGTGGAAGGAGTCGAAGTCGATGATCTGGACGGCCGACAGGTCCGCACGTTCCATGGACTTCGCCAAGGTGGCTGTGTGCTTGGTCAGCGCAGCGGTGGGGTAACGGCTCGGGTACATGTAGCCGCCGCCGGAGGGGCCTACGACCCAGCGGTCCTTGGCGGATTGGTCGTAGTACCAGCGCATGACCGAGGGTGCGAGGTCGATCAGGGACGGGGAGATTCCCCAGCCGAGGTCGACCTGGCCGCGCAACGGGCTGCCGAACCAGCGTTTGTCGGTGGGGAAGTCGCCGAGCATCCACTGGATGTTGTCGCCGTCGGTGATCAGAAAGGTCACGTAGTGGGCGTTCGGATCCGGTTCGGGGACCCTCCCCCCACCCCCTCCGCCCTGACTCAACCGGTCTTCGCGGATCCCGGACAACACCGACAGGTTCCGGGCATGGTCGGCAGGGATCGCCTTGGCGCCCGCGTCGGAGTTCGGCCCGATGAACTTGTCCTCGCCCTGGGCAGCATCGCCCCAGCCGATCACCGTCGCGTCGTCGTCGAGCGCGCCGACCACCTCGGCCCGGAAGTCCGAGTTGCCGTCGAAGAAGGCGAGCGTCCCCGCCATCGTGACGTAGTCCCGCAGTCGTTCCGCAATGTCTGCTCGCTGCTCGATCGCGACGTCGTGCCGCAACCGGGACCAGTAGTTGTCCAGCACCCAGCGGTCGTCCTTGTCCCGCAAGTCCAGGACCTTGCGCAACCCGTTCTGGATCGCGAGTGCCTCCAAGCTCTCCTCGATAGCCACGGCACCTGTCAGCCCGGCGAGCGTGGTCGCGACGTTGACCGACGGGGTGCCTGTTCGAAAGAGAACATATCCGCCGATGCGCGACCGGGTGACGGTTTTCCACAGGTCGCCGGGGCGCACCTCCACGCCGTACCGGGAGACGAGGTCGTCGAGCCAGAACTGGTAGCCCAGCGAGGGGATGTTCAGGTAGAGCGTCTCGCTGCCGCGCCGGGCCAGCAGCCCCTGCAGCGTGGTCGCGAGCGTGCGCTCGGGCAGGCTCAGGGCCGACTCGTCCAGGACGTTCAGCAGCCGTGGCCGCTGACCTTTGGGGTACGCCGAGACCGTGCCGGCGAAGGCCGGAGGAACGAAGGAAGGTGCGATGGAAGGAGCGAGAGAGCCGAGGCCCACGCCGGCGGTCAGGCCGAGGGCATGGCGGCGGGTGAGACGTCGTCGATCGGACATGCGGTGCCTCCAGGAGCGGCTGGTGACTGTCCTACGTTGTCATCTGCCGGGCGACGATGCCACAACCGTGCAGACATCACAAGAGTTCGTACTGGCGAAGCAGCGCAATCAACGTGTCGACGCCGGACGAGAGGTCGTAAACCTCGGCGTGCAACCCGACGCTCCGGGCGCCCGCCACGTTGCTTTCGTTGTCGTCGATAAACAGCACCGAGGAGGCGGGCACGTCCAGCGTGCCCAGGATGGCCCGGAAGTACGCCGGATCCGGCTTGGCCAGCCCGAGATCGCACGAGTAGAAGGTCTGGTCGAACCACTCGCCGTACCCGCGCTCGTCCTGCATGATCGCGCGCCGGTACGCCTGCTGGTTGGTGGCGAGGTGGCAACCCACCCCCGAAGCGCGCAGCTCGGCGATCAACGACACCACCGCCGGCTCGGCCGCGAACGAGTGCCACGGCTCCAGCGCCTCCTCCAGCGACACCGGCGAGTCCCACCGCCGAAGGACCTCGGCGACCGCGTCCCGGAAGTCGCCCTTCCCGACCAGGCTCGGCTTCTCGGCCGCCATCAGGTCGGCGACGAACGCGGAGCCGTCGGAGGGGACGAACGACGTCAGCCGGGACCACCAGTCGATGGTCGGGCGCTGGATGACGCCGTCGGCGTCGAAGAGCACGGCGGAGATCATGCCGCCATCCTGTCAGGCCCCCGAACCTGGCCGGGTTGGCCGGAGGCGTCAAGGGTGGGCCCTTGACCGGTTCAGCGGTATGCGCTTACCTAGTCGGTGCCTGAACAATTATGGACAACTTCCGGCGGAAATGAACACAGAAAGCGCCAGGTGAAGGCGTATGACAGTGAGCAGAAGGAAGTTCCTGGCGCTGGGCGCCGCCACGACCGCGGCCGGCCTCACCGGCTGCGGGTCCCGAAGTTCGCTCGGCGGGTCCGACGAGCTCAGCATGTGGACCTGGGTCGGCTCGGTGAACGACGACCTGATCGGCCAGGCCGAGAAAGGCATCCCCGGGTACGACGACATGCGCCTGGCGATGACCCGGATCGGCACCAGCTACAAGACCAAGGTGCTCACCTCGCTGGCCGGCAAGTCGCTGGTCCCGGACATCGTCGCGATCAACGACGACGTCGCGACGTACTTCCCGAACGCCGACCAGTTCGTCGACCTCAAGAGCCTCGGCGCCGGCGACCACGAGTCCGACTTCCTCGCCTGGAAGTGGAAGCTCGGCATCACGCCCGAGGGCAAGATGATGGCCTACCCGATGGACACCGGGCCGACCGCGTTGTTCTACCGCACGGACATGCTCCAGAAGGCCGGCATCGACACCGATCCCGCCGCGGTCGCGGAGCTGGCGCCGACCTGGGACGCCTACATCGAGCTGGGCAAGAAGCTGAAGGCCGCGGTGCCGGGCTCGGCGATCACCGACAACATCACCGGCATCTACAGCTACGCGCTGGCGCAGCAGTCCAAGCGCTACATGACCGAGGACGGCCAGTACATCGGCGACCAGGACCACATCCGCGCACAGTTCGACCTCGCGATCCGGGTGGTCAAGGAAGGGCTGTCCGCCAACGCGCAGCAGGACACCACCGACGCCGACGCCGTCGTCACCAACGGCAAGCTCGTCGCCTACAACGCGGCCGTCTGGTGGGCCCAGCTCGGGCCGAAGAACGCCGCGCCCAAGACCAAGGGACTCTGGCGAGTGACGGCAGCTCCTGGTGGGGCCGGCAACCGGGGCGGGTCCTTCCTGGCGATCACGAAGTACTGCAAGAACCCCGAGGCCGCCTTCGCCTTCATCAGCTGGCTGGAGTCGTCCAAGAACCAGGCCCAGGCCTTCCTGGACCCGGTGCTGTTCCCGTCCACGCCGGCCAGCTACACCGACGAGCGGATGACGGCGCCGGACCCGTTCTTCGGCGGTCAGCGGATCGTCGACGTCTTCGGCGCGTCCGCCAAGAAGTACCCGGGCGCCTACTTCAGCCCGTACGACTCGATCATCGGCTCGCCGATCGCCGCCGAACTCGTCAACGTCGAGACCGCCGGCAAGTCGCCCGACCAGGCGTGGGCCGATGCGCAGCGGCAGGTCGAGCGCGAACTCACCCGAGCGGGGGCGATCTGAGATGGCAGTGACCAGCAAGACACTCCCGGCCACGATCAGCACCACCAATGACCCCGGCCAGAAACCACCCGGCAAGTACCGCCAGGCACTGCCGCAGTACGCCGCGATCTCGCCGTTCTTCATCCTGTTCGCGGTGTTCGGCGCCTTCCCGGTGCTGTTCTCGATCTGGATCTCGTTCCACTCCTGGGACGGCATCGGCCAGATGACGTGGGTCGGGCTGGAGCAGTACAACTACCTGCTCGGCGACCCGAAGTTCTGGCAGTCGATCGGCAACACTCTGATCATCTGGGTGCTCTCGACCGTGCCGATGCTGCTGCTGGCGCTGGTGATCGCCAACGCGCTGCACAACGCGACCCGGTTCCGCAGCTTCTACCGGATCGCGTACTTCGTCCCGAACGTCACCTCGATCGTCGCTGTCACGATGGTGTTCGGCTCGATCTTCAGCAACAACTTCGGCCTGCTGAACGCCTTCCTGCAGTCCATCGGGCTGACCAAGATCGAGTGGCTCACCCAGCCGTGGGGGATCAAGATCGCGATCGCCACCATCGTCACCTGGCGCTGGGTCGGCTACAACGCGATCATCTTCCTGGCCGGCCTGCAGGCGATCTCGAACGACGTCTACGAGGCCGCCAAGGTCGACGGCGCCTCACCACGGCAGACGTTCTGGCGGATCACGGTTCCGCTGCTGCGCCCGGTGATCCTGTTCACCGCGGTCACCTCGACCATCGGCGGCCTGCAGATCTTCACCGAGTCCCAGGTGCTGCTGGGTGACACCGGCGGCCCGGGCGGAGCCGGGACGACGATCGTGTCGTACCTGTACGAGAGCGCGTTCCTGGACAACCAGTTCGGGTACGGCGCCGCGATCGGCTGGGCGCTGTTCATCCTGATCGTGCTGTTCAGCATCATCAACTGGCGGCTGATCGGCGGTGGCGAGGACCGGATCGGCCGGCGCGTCGCCCGCCGCAACGCGAAGGAGAACGCCGATGCGAGCTGACCGGACCCGCAACATCGTCAGCCACGTCGTGCTGATGTTCGGCGTCGTGCTGTCGATCTTCCCGTTCTACTGGATGGTCGTGATGGCCTCCAACACCACACCGGACATCTTCAGCTACCCGCCGAAACTCGTGATCGGCTCGCACCTGTTCGAGAACATGGGCAAGGTGCTCGACAACATCGACTTCTTCGGCTCGATGCTGATCACGCTGATCGTCTCGCTGGCGGTCACCGTGCTGGTGCTGTTCTTCGACTCGCTGGCCGCCTTCGCGTTCGCCAAGTACGAGTTCCCCGGCCGCAACTGGCTGTTCGGGTTGCTGCTGGCAACGTTCATGATCCCGGCCCAGCTGTCGCTGGTGCCGCAGTTCGTGACGCTGGCCGAGTTCGGCTGGATCGGGTCGCTGAAGGCGCTCATCATCCCCGGCGCGGCGAACGCGTTCGGCATCTTCTGGATGCGCCAGTACGCCAAGGGCGCCATCCCCGACGAGCTCATCTCGGCCGCCAAGGTCGACGGCGCCGGCTTCTTCCGCCAGTACCTCACCGTCGGCATCCCGGTCCTGCGCCCCGGCCTGGCGTTCCTGGGCATCTTCACCTTCATCAACGTCTGGAACGACTACCTGTGGCCGTTGATCGTGATGACCGACCCGAACAAGCTGCCGCTCCAGGTCGCCCTGCAGCAGCTGAACGGGATCTACGGAACCGACTACTCCATGGTGATGGCGGGTGCTTTGATGAGTGTGATCCCACTCATCGGCGTCTTCATCATCGGTGGACGCCACTTCATCGCCGACATCGCCGCCGGCGCCATGAAGTTCTGACCCCTCAACCGAACGGGACACCTCTTGACTGACACCACCCTCCGCTGGGGAATCATCGGGACCGGGAACATCGCGTCCCGGTTCGCGAGCCAGGTGCCGACGTCGGCGGCCAACACGGTCGTCGCCGTCGGCAGCCGCTCCATCGACTCGGCAGGAGCCTTCGCGGACAAGTACGACATCCAGAACCGGCACGGCTCGTACGACGACCTGCTCGCCGACGAGACCGTGGACGCGGTGTACATCGCCACGCCGCACCCGATGCACCCGGAGTGGGCGATCAAGGCCGCCGAGGCCGGCAAGCACGTGCTGTGCGAGAAGCCGCTGGCGATCAACAAGGCCTGGGCCGAGGCGATGATCGAGGCCGCGGTCGCCAACGACGTCTTCCTGATGGAGGCGTACATGTACCGCTGCCTGCCGCAGACCAAGCTGATCGCCCAGCTGGTCCGCGACGGCGAGCTCGGCACCGTCCACCAGATCCAGGCCACCTTCGCGTTCGCCTCGTCGTACCGGCCGGAGAGCCGGATCTTCGCCGACGAGCTGGCCGGCGGCGGCATCCTCGACGTCGGCGGCTACCCGGTCTCGATGGCCCGGCTGATCGCCGGCGCCGCCACCGGGCAGCCGTTCGCCGACCCGGCCGCGGTGACCGCGGTCGGGCACGTCGGCGAGACCGGCGCCGACGAGTGGTCGGTCGCCACGCTGTTCTTCGAGGGCGGCGTGACCGCCCAGGTGAGCACCGGCGTCCGGCTCCGCGACGCCAACCAGATCCGGATCTACGGCAGCGAGGGCTACCTCGTCGTCGAGGACCCGTGGTTCGGCGGCGACGGCGAGCCGACCCACGTCACCCTGCACAAGGTGGGGGAGGAGCCGCGCGAGATCTCCGCCGACCCCGCCCTCATCTACGCCGCCGAGGCCGAGGCGGTCGCGGCCGCGATCGAGCTCCGGCAGGCGCCCGAGATGAGCTGGGCCGACACGCTCGGCAACCTGACCGTCCAGGACGAGTGGCGCAAGGCGATCGGGCAGCAGTACGCGAGCGAGCGGGACGACGCGATCATCCCGACCGCGACCGGACGGCCGCTCGCCAGACGCGCCGACGCCCCGATGAAGTACGGCCGCGTGCCCGGCCTGGACAAGGACGTGTCCAGGCTCGTCATGGGCGTGGACAACCAGCAGACGCTGACCCACGCCGCGGCGATGTTCGACGACTTCGTCGAGCGCGGCGGTACGACGTTCGACACCGCCTACATCTACGGCGGCGGACGCGGCGAGAAGCTGCTCGGCCAGTGGATCACCTCGCGCGGCAACCGCGACCAGGTCGTTGTCATCGGCAAGGGCGCGCACACCCCGCACTGCGACCCCGAGTCGATCACCCGGCAGTTGCACGAGAGCCTCGAGCGGCTGCAGACCGACCACGTCGACCTCTACCTGATGCACCGCGACAACGAGCAGATCGCGGTCGGCGAGTTCGTCGACGTCCTGGACGAGCACTTCAAGGCCGGCCGGATCAAGGCGTACGGCGGTTCCAACTGGTCCACCGCGCGGTTCGACGAGGCCAACGCGTATGCCGAGGCGAACGGCAAGCAGCCGTTCACCCTGCTGAGCAACCACCTCAGCCTCGCCCGGGCGTACGACGTACCGTGGAAGGGCTGCCGGCACGTCGCCGACGACGAGTCGCAGGCGTGGCTGCGGGACCGGCAGGTCGCGCTGTTCCCGTGGTCCAGCCAGGCCCGCGGGTTCTTCACCGGACGGGCCAAGCCCGAGGACCGCTCGGACGAGGAACTGGTCCGCTGCTTCTACTCCGACGAGAACTTCCAGCGGCTCGACCGCGCCCGCGAGCTCGCCGCCGCCAAGGGCGTTGAGCCGACCGCGATCGCGCTAGCCTGGTTGCTGCACCAGCCGTACCCGGTGTTCCCGCTGATCGGGCCGCGGCACATCAGCGAGACCAGGACCTCGATGCCGGGGTTGTCGGTGGACCTCACCGACGAGGAAGTGGCTTGGCTCACAGCCTGAACCAGCAGCCGAACTACGTCCTGAGCCGAATTGGTCGTGCGCAGACGCCCATGTAACATGGTCTGTCGGTGTCACGACCCTGAACACGGAGAATCATGTCTAAGAAGTGCGATGTCTGCGGCAAGCAGCCGACGTTCGGCAACAACGTTGCCCGCCTGGGTAAGGGCGCGATGATCCGCCGGGTCAAGGCTCGCACGCCCCGGCGGTTCAACCCCAACATCCAGCCGGTCCGGGCGCTCATCAAGGGCACCCCGACCCGCCTGAAGGTCTGCACGTCCTGCATCAAGGCCGGCAAGGTCCAGCGCGTCGTCGGCTGACCCCCAGCTTTCTCCGTTGTAGGGCCTGAACAGGCGCCCGGGATCATCCCGGGCGCCTATTCGTGTCTGGCCACCACCGTGATCTCGTTGCGGTTGTGATGCAGCTGCCGAGCATGCAGTACGGCGTACTCCTGCCGCAGCACGTCCATCCCACGCCTCGCCCCGTCCAGCGGGTTCTTCCCGCCACCCTTCAGCGTGACCACCGCGAGCCCGCCCCGGCGCAGGTGCGCCGCCGCGTCGACCATCATCCGGGCGCTCATCACCTGATCCATCCGCATGTCGTTGACCACGACGTCGAAGCGGACCCGGTTCTCCGCGAAGAACCGCCCGGCCGTCGTCGCCGCATGGTGGATCCGGCGGTCGCCGCGCAGCCGCGGGTCCAGCGCGCCGGGGTCCACCGACCACACCTCCTGCCCGTGCAGCCGCAGAATCCGGGTCCAGCCGCCCGGCGAGGCGCCCAGATCCACCGCCTTCCCGCCGGCCGGCAGCTCCAGCCCGAAGGTGGCGATCGCCTCCTCCAGCTTGAACTCCGAGCGCGATACCCGGTCGTCCGAGCGAGCCAGCCGCATCCGGCCACCCGGCCAGTCCGACAGGCTGTGCTCGAGGCGATTGACGCCCAGCAGAATGCCCCGGCGGCCCGCGAAGCAGGAGATGACCACCTCCTGACCGGATCGGGTGACCGTCACCCCACGGTCCGCGAGCGCGTCGTGCAGCCGGTGGTAGTAGGAGCCGCCGGTGCCCGATCCGTCGGTCCAGGCCTGAACGGCCAGCGCCTTCGGGTAGTCGGGCAGCTCGCCCAGCACCAGGTCGGCGAGCTCGTAGTCGGGCGGCAGCTCCTCGAAGCTCGCGACCTCCGTGGTCAGGTGCCGGACGAAGATGATCCGGCCGGCGTCGCACGCCGCGGCCAGCTCCGCGACCGGCGGTCCGGCGACCCGCCCGAGGTCGCCGCTGACCCGCTCGATCCGCACCTCCCGGCCGAACTCGGCCCGGATCTCCCGCACCGCCCACTCGTAACTGTCAGCGGCAACCGAGAACAAGATCGGGGAGAGCACAGCACATGGTAAGGCGACCGGTTAGCCTTCCGGGCGTGGAGGAACTGAGCGTCGAGGTGTTGCGGGCCTGGGCTCGGACCGCGCTGGCCGAGCTGGGCCGGGCGCGGACCGAGATCGACGAGCTGAACGTGTACCCGGTCCCGGACGGTGACACCGGGACGAACCTCTACCTCACCTGGGAGGCCGCCTGCGACGCGCTGCCCGCCGGTGAGCTGACCTTCGTCGAGGCGGTCCAGGCCTTCGGCCGCGGCGCCCTGCTCGGCGCCCGCGGGAACTCCGGCGTCATCACCTCCCAGCTCGTCCGCGCCTTCGGCCTCCGGCTGGCCGAGAACCTGCCGCGACACCCGGACGCCGACGGGAACGCCGTACTGGCAGATCCGCGGATGATCGAGGCCGTCGCCTTCGCCGACGCGCTGCGGTACGCCGCAGACGCCGCGTACGGCGCGGTCGCACAGCCGGTCGAGGGCACCATGCTCACCGTCGCCCGGGCCGGCGCAAGCGGGGCGATGACGGCTGCCAACGACGGCAAGAGCCTGGCCGACGTCTGCCTGGCCGCGGTCGCCTCCGCCCGGCAGGCGCTCACCAGGACGACCGAACAGCTCGACGTACTGCGGCGTGCGGGCGTCGTGGACGCCGGGGGCGCCGGCCTGGTCGTCATTCTCGGCGCGATGGAGTCGGTGCTGACTGGGCGACACGTGCGGGTCGACGTACCGGCGCGGGTGGAGCCGCAGGGGGAGGGCGCCGAGAGCCAGGACGGGCCGGCGTACGAGGTGATGTATTTGCTGGACGCGCCGGACGACAAGGTCGGCGACTTCCGGCAGCTCCTGGCCGGGCTGGGCGACTCCGTCGTGGTCGTCGGCGGCGACGGGCTGTGGAACGTGCACGTCCACACCGACGACGTGGGCGCCGCGATCGAGCAGGGCATCGACATCGGCCGGCCGCACCGGATCCGGGTCACCCACTTCGCCGACCAGGCCCACCACCACGAGCCGGCCCCGGGCCGCGCGGTGATCGCCGTCGTGGCCGGCGAAGGGTTGGCCGCGCTGTTTACCGAGGCGGGCGCGCACACCATCATGGGCGGCCCGGGCCGGCGCTGCTCGACCGGTGAGCTGCTCCAGGCGATCGAGACGTCGCAGGCGCCCGAGATCGTGCTGCTGCCGAACGACAAGGACTCGATCGCGGTCGCCGAAGCCGCCGCCACCGCGGCCCGGCAGGGCGGGATCCGGGTCGCCGTGATCCCGACCCGGGCGCAGGTCCAGGGGCTGGCGGCGATCGCCGTACACGATCCCGAGCGCAGCTTCGACGACGACGTCGTGCACCAGTCCGCGGCGGCCGGCCAGACCCGGCACGGCGCGGTCACGATCGCGGTGAAGGACGCCTGGACGATGGCCGGGATGTGCCGGACCGGCGACGCGCTGGGCGTCGTCGACGGCGACTTCGCGCTGATCACCGAGGATCTCGAGGACGCCGCGATCGGCGTGGTCGACCGGCTGCTCGGCGGCGGCGGCGAGCTGCTCACGATCGTCACCGGGCGGGACGCCCAGCCCGGACTGGTGGTCGCGGTGGAGCGGCACGTCCGGCGGAACCGCAAAGATGTCGATGTCGTGGTGTACGACGGAGGTCAGGACAGGTACCCGCTGCTGATCGGGGTGGAATGAAGACGGACATGGAGCGGAAGCTCCGCGACTTCCTCGGCGCCAGGACGGCCAAGACCTTCGCGGAGGTGCTCGGCCTGGAGACGGTCGGGGAGCTGCTGCGGCACTACCCGCGCCGCTACCTGAAGAAGGGCGAGCTGACTCCGTTCGACGAGCTCGAGGTCGGCGACCAGGCCACCGTGAACGGCCGGGTCAAGAAGGTCACCGTCCGGTCGCTCGACACCAAGGCCGAGATCCCGCTCACCGACGTCCAGAAGTGGGCCCGGCGCCGGACGCTGACCAAGGTCGTCGTCACCGACGGCCGCCGCGACCTGGAGCTGGCCTTCTTCAACCAGCCATGGCTGGCGACCAAGCTGACACCAGGCACCGCCGCCCTGTTCTGGGGCGAGGTGACGATGTTCCGCGACATCATGCAGCTGAAGAGCCCGGGCACCGAGATCCTCGACGACGAGGACCTGACCGAGGCCGAGATCGAACGCCGGGCCCGGCCGTTCCGGCCGCTCTACCCGGCCACCGCCAAGTTGCCGACTGCAACGATCGAGCGGTCGATCAAGATCGTCCTGGACAGCCTGGACGACGCTGTGGACGACCCGATCCCGGACCTGATCCTGCGCAACGAGAAGCTGCTCGGGCTGCGCGAGGCGCTGCAGAAGGTGCACCTGCCGGACACCGAGAAGGACATCCGCGACGCCCAGCACCGGTTCCGGTTCGAGGAAGCGCTGGTGATGCAGACGATCCTGGCCCAGCGCCGGGCGGTCACCGACGCGCTGAACGCAGTACCGCGGCCGCGGACCGAGGGCGGCATGCTGGACGAGTTCGACCAGCGGCTGCCGTTCACGCTCACCGAGGGGCAGTCCGAGGTGTGCGAGGAGATCTTCGCGGACCTGGCCCGGCCGCACCCGATGCACCGGCTGCTGCAGGGTGAGGTCGGCTCCGGCAAGACCGTGGTCGCGCTGCGGGCGATGCTGTCCGTGGTGGACTCCGGCGGCCAGGCCGTCCTGCTCGCCCCGACCGAGGTCCTCGCCACCCAGCACCACAAGACGCTCACCAAGATGCTCGGCGACCTGGCCGAGGAGGGCATGCTCGGCGGCGCGGAGCGGGCGACGCGGGTCGGCCTGCTGACCGGGTCGCTCGGCGCGGCAGCCCGCCGTACGGCGATGCTCGACGCGGCCAGCGGAGCCGCGGGGATCGTGGTCGGCACGCATGCGCTGCTCGAGGACAAGGTGCAGTTCGCGGACCTCGGGCTCGTGGTCGTGGACGAGCAGCACCGGTTCGGAGTGGAGCAGCGGGCCGCGCTGAGCACCAAGTCGGGCGACAACACCCCGCACGTGCTGGTGATGACCGCGACCCCGATCCCGCGGACCGTGGCGATGACCGTGTTCGGCGACCTCGCCGTGTCGACCCTGACCGAGCTGCCCGCCGGGCGATCGCCGATCCAGTCGTCCGTGGTGCCGGCCAAGGAGAAGCCGGACTGGCTGCAGCGGGCCTGGCAGCGGGTCCGCGAAGAGGTCGGCAAGGGCCACCAGGCGTACGTCGTCTGCCCGCGGATCGGCGACGACGTGAAAAACGCCGCTGACGAGGAGGGCGAGTTCGTCGCCGGTGACGACGATGGCGACGGGCCGAAGAAGCAGGCCCGGCCGCCGATCTCGGTGCTGCAGGTGTCCGAGGCGCTGGCCGAGATCCTGCACGACCTGCGGGTGGAGATCCTGCACGGCCGGCTGCTGGCCGACGAGAAGGACGCGGTGATGTCGCGGTTCGCGGCAGGCGAGGTCGACGTGCTGATCGCGACCACGGTGATCGAGGTCGGCGTCGACGTACCGAACGCCTCGACGATGGTGATCATGGACGCCGACCGGTTCGGCATCTCGCAGCTGCACCAGCTGCGCGGGCGGGTCGGCCGGGGCCGGGTGCCGGGGCTGTGCCTGCTGGTGACCGACCAGTGGGCCGGATCGAAGTCGTACGGGCGCCTGGACGCCGTCGCGTCCACGACCGACGGGTTCGAGCTGTCCCGGATCGACCTCGAGACCCGGCGCGAGGGCGACGTACTGGGCGTCGCGCAGTCCGGGCGGCGGAGCAGCCTGAAGCTGCTCAGCGTGCTGCGGGACGAGGACGTCATCTTCGCCGCGCGGCACGTGGCCAACTCGATCGTCTCGGTGGACGCGGAGCTGGCCGAGTACCCGGCGCTCAGGTCGTTCGTCCGGAGCGCGCTGGAGTCGGAGACGACTGAGTACCTGGAGAAGACGTGACGCGGATTGTCGGGGGAGCGGCCCGCGGGCGGCGGATCGCCGTGCCTCCGGGGACGGGGACGCGGCCGACCGCGGACCGGGTCCGGGAGGCGCTGTTCTCGTCGCTGGAGTCGGAGTTCGGCAGCTTCGACGGGCTCGCGGTGCTCGACCTGTACGCGGGGTCCGGGGCGATCGGGCTCGAGGCACTGTCCCGGGGAGCCGCGCGGGTCGTCCTGGTCGAGTCGGACCGGCGGGCCGCCGAGGTGATCACGGCGAACGTCCGCGTCGTCGGCCTGCCCGGGGCAACCGTGCTCACGCGTCCGGTCGAGAAAGTCGCGGCAGGTGGGGCCCAGGGACCCTTCGATCTCGTCTACGCCGACCCGCCGTACCAGCTGGAGACGGCCGAGGTGCAGGACGTGCTGACCTCGCTGGCCGAGGGCGGCTGGCTGGCCGAGGACGCGGTGGTCGTGGTCGAGCGCGGGAAGCGCGAGCCGTGGGAATGGCCGGACGGGTTCGCCGCGCTGCGGGACCGCAAGTACGGCGAGGCCCGGCTTTGGTACGGTCACCGCCATGAGCACGGCGGTCTTTCCGGGGACATTTGACCCGCCCACCAACGGGCATCTCGACATCATCGCCCGGGCGTCGGCCGCGTTCGGCGAGGTGATCGTGGCCGCCGGGGTGAACCAGTCGAAGAACCGGCTGTTCAGCCCGGAGGAACGGCTGGAGATGCTCACCGAGCTGACCGCGCCGTTCGGCAACGTCCGGGTCGGCAGCTTCGAGGGCCTGCTGGTCGACTACTGCCGGGCCGAGGGCGCCGGCGTGATCGTCAAGGGCCTGCGTTCGGCCGCGGACTACGACTACGAGCTGCAGATGGCGCAGCTGAACCACGCCATGACCGGAGTGGACACCGCTTTCCTGCCGACCCGGTCGGAGAACGCGTTCATCTCCTCGAGTTGGGTCAAGGAGATCGCCAGGCTGGGTGGTGACGTCGTCGCCTTCGTGCCGCCGTCCGTTCACGCTCGGTTACTGAAGAAACTCTAAAATCACCCCGAATTGGGCGACGGGCCGCGGAGTTGGTAATGTTGACCACCGGTCTCGACGAGACCGAGATCTTGCCTGCCCACGCCTTGAAAGGGATGTCCTGAGCGTCTTGGACCCGCGGTCCCCACTCGTGATCGACACGCACGAGCTGACACGCCGCGCCGGGTCCCAGCGCGAAGTCACCTTCACGGCACCGGCGCCGGCAGATCTCGGAATCGACGTGATCGGCGTCCCCGAAGGCGATCCGATCCAGTTCGATCTACGGCTGGAGTCGGTTGTCGAAGGGGTGCTCGTCACCGGAACGGCCCGCGGTCGTCTGGTCGGGGAGTGCGCGCGGTGCCTGGTCGATATCGAGGACGAGTTCCTCGCTGACGTCCAGGAGCTGTACGTCTACCCGGAGAGCGAAGCCGAACCGGACGAGGCCAGCCGGATGGAGGGCGATCTGATCGACCTCGAGCCGGTGCTGAGGGACCAGGTGGTGCTCGCGCTGCCCTTCCAGCCCTTGTGTACGGACGACTGTCCGGGACTGTGCCCCGACTGCGGGGTGCGCCTGGCGGACGAGCCCGGCCACAAGCACGAGGAGGCGGTCGACCCGCGCTGGGCCGCGCTCAGCGGCCTGCTCCAGCAGGACGAACGACCGCAGGACAACTAGATACCGATCATCACGTCAGCCAGCCGGCCGGGTCCACCAGCCCCCGGCCGAACCGAGGAGTCATAACCGTGGCCGTTCCGAAGCGGAAGATGTCGCGCAGCAACACCCGCAGCCGCCGGGCCCAGTGGAAGACCACTGCCCCGTCGCTGGTCACCTGCGTGAACCCCGCCTGCCGCGCGAAGCACCTGCCGCACACCGTTTGCCCGACCTGCGGCCAGTACGGCGCCAAGGGCGAGCGTCGCCAGGTCGTCGAGAGCTAAACGGCACCAACCCAGTGAACTCTGCCAACGAAACGGGGCTCTACGCCGAGCTGAACCAGCGGCTCGGCGTATCGCTGGCTGACAACTTACTGGAGCACGCCTTCACCCACCGCTCGTACGCGTACGAGAACGGCGGGCTGCCGACGAACGAGCGACTGGAGTTCCTGGGGGACTCCGTCCTCGGCGTCATCGTCACGGAGTCGTTGTTCCGCAACCATCCGGACCTGTCCGAGGGCCGGCTGGCCAAGCTGCGTGCCGCCGTGGTCAACATGCGCGCGCTGGCCGGGGTCGCCCGTGAGCTCAAGCTGGGCAAGTACCTGCGGCTCGGCCGGGGCGAGGAAGCGACCGGCGGGCGGGACAAGTCGTCGATCCTGGCGGACTGCGTCGAGGCGCTGATCGGCGCCGTCTACCTGGACCGCGGGTTCGAGACCGCCGGCCAGGTCGTGCACAAGCTGTTCGACGACCTGATGGAGTCCTCGGCCCGGCTCGGCGCCGGCCTGGACTGGAAGACCTCGCTGCAGGAGCTGGTCGCCCAGCTCGGCGTCGGCGTCCCGGAGTACGTGATCGCCGAGTCCGGCCCGGACCACGCCAAGACGTTCGAGGCGCGGGTCCGGATCGGCTCCGACACCTACGGCCACGGCATCGGCCGGAGCAAGAAGGAAGCCGAGCAGCAGGCCGCCGAGACCGCCTGGAAGGCGCTGCGCGCCGCGCACCCCGACAGCACGGACCCCTCGCAAGCCTGAGGTGCCCGAGCTTCCGGAGGTAGAGGTCGTTCGCCGCGGGCTGGCGCAGTTCACCACCGGCCGGACCATCGACGCCGTCGAGGTCCTGCACCCCCGCCCGGTACGGCGTCATGCCGCCGGGCCGGACGACTTCGTGGCCCGGCTCAAGGGCCAGGTGTTCGCCGAGCCGGCCCGCCGCGGCAAGTACCTGTGGCTGCCGCTGGAGTCCGGGGACGCGGTGCTCACCCACCTCGGAATGAGCGGCCAGTTCCGGGTCCAGCCGGTCGGCGCGCCGGACGAGCCGCACCTGCGGGTCCGGTTCCGGTTCGCCGACGACGGCGGAGAGGTCCGGTTTGTGGACCAGCGGATGTTCGGTGGTCTGTCGTACTCCGACGGTGGCGCTGAGTTACCCCCCGAGATCGCCCACATCGCCCGGGACCCGTTCGATCCTCTGTTCGACCTGGACGCCGCGGGGGCCGCGATCCGGCGCCGCAGGACCGGCCTGAAACGGGCGCTGCTGGATCAGAACGTGGTCAGCGGGATCGGCAACATCTACGCCGACGAAGCGTTGTGGCGCGCCAAGTTGCACTACGCGCGCGCCACCGAAACGCTGAAACCCGTTCAGGCAAAGGAGATTCTCCGGCACGCGCACGAGGTGATGGCCGCGGCGCTCGACGTCGGCGGGACCAGCTTCGACGCCCTGTACGTCAACGTGAACGGAGAGTCCGGCTACTTCGAACGCGGCCTGAACGTCTACGGGCAAGAGGGTTCGCCGTGCCCGCGCGACGGCCGGCCGATCCGGCGCGAGCCGTTCATGAACCGTTCGTCGTACCGCTGCCCGAAGTGCCAGCCGGTCCCGCGGCACGTCCGCTGGTAGAGAGGTATCGTTAAAGAGTGTGGGCCTAGGTTGACCGTCGGGCCCACCGGTGTCACCCTGAAAGACGGCACACATTATTTGTTTCGGCGCTCCGTGGACCAGGGGCGCTCACAGGCCAGAACCCTTCCGGAGGACAGCACAATGGCCAAGGCTCTTCTAGGGCACCTTGGAGGCACTGACCCGCGCATGCTGGAGCAGGTTCGACTGCTCAACCGGCGTGTCGCCGATCTGGAGGCGCACGTGATGCGCCTGCAGGCAGAGAACGACCACCTCGTCGCACAGGTCCACGAAGGCCGACTGCTCACTGTCGACGAGGCTCTGCGCGCCCCCGCTTCGGTCTGAGGACCCGAGCCGCAGACACAGAGTTCCATCTCTACCGTCCGCACAACCACGGCGGTGGCCCCCGTCCGGGCCTCCGCCGCCTTTTTTGCCTGAAGTACACCGTATGTTCATGGAATGTTGAGCGCCCACGCCATTGCCGGCCATTCTGTCGGTCGGCCTCCACCGGTTCGCGAGAATGTCTTTGTAGACTGCGAAGCGGAACTACTTCCCCCGGGTAGCGGCAGCGTCACGAGCAGTTACGACGGTTCCCCAGGTATCGTCTGTCCTTTCACGGGTTGGAGAGCTTCGCTTTGTACCTGAAGAGCATGACGCTCCGAGGCTTCAAGTCGTTCGCGTCGGCCACGACGATGAACTTCGAACCGGGCATCACCTGCATCGTCGGCCCGAACGGCTCCGGCAAGTCCAACGTCGTCGACGCCCTCGCCTGGGTGATGGGCGAGCAGGGCGCGAAGTCGCTGCGCGGCGGCAAGATGGAGGACGTCATCTTCGCCGGCACCTCCGGCCGCGCCCCGCTGGGCCGCGCCGAGGTGGTGCTGACCATCGACAACACCGACGGCGCGCTGCCGATCGAGTACGCCGAGGTGACGATCAGCCGGACGATGTTCCGCAACGGCGGGTCCGACTACCAGATCAACGGCCAGAGCTGCCGGCTGCTCGACGTCCAGGAACTGCTCAGCGACTCCGGTATCGGCCGCGAGATGCACGTCATCGTCGGCCAGGGCCAGCTCGACTCGATCCTGCGCGCCACGCCGGAGGGCCGGCGCGGGTTCGTCGAGGAGGCGGCCGGGGTCCTGAAGCACCGCAAGCGCAAGGAGAAGGCGATCCGGAAGCTGGAGGCCACCGAGGGCAACCTGCACCGGCTCGGGGACCTGATCACCGAGATCCGCCGCCAGCTCAAGCCGCTCGGGCGCCAGGCGGAGGTGGCGCGCCGCGCGGTGACGATCCAGGCGGAGGTCCGCGACGGCCGGGCCCGGCTGCTCGCCGACGACATCGTCCAGGCGCAGTCCGCGCTGGAGGCCGAGCTCAAGGACGAGGCACGGCTGACCGAGCGCCGGACCGAGACCGAGGCCCGGCTGCGAGAGGCCCGGGAGCTCGAGGCCGAGCTGGAGGACGCGCTGCGCGAGGACGCGCCGGCCCTGCAGGCGGCCCAGGACACCTGGTACCAGCTGTCCGGCTTCAGCGAGAAGATCAAAGGTACGGCGCGGATCGCCGCGGACCGGATCCGGTCGCTGAACGACGAGGCCGAGGAGCCGCGCGCCGGGCGGGACCCCGACGAGCTCGAGCTGGAGGCGGCGCGGGTCCGCGAGACCGAGGCGCAGATCGAGGCCGAGGTCGAGGCGCACTCGGAGCTGCTCGCCGAGGCGGTCGAGCGCCGCCAGCAGCTGGAGTCGCAGGAGGCCGAGGAGGAGCGCCGGATCGCGGCGCTGATCCGGGCCGCGGCGGACCGCCGCGAGGGTCTGGCCCGGCTGACCGGTCAGGTGAACGCGCTGAAGAGCCGCGCCTCGGCGGCCGAGTCCGAGATCGGCCGGCTCGCCAGCAACATGCGGGAGGCGGAGGCCCGGGCGGCCAAGGCCCAGCACGACTTCACCGCGCTCGAGACCCAGGTGGCCGGCCTCGACGCCGGCGAGCGGGGTCTCGACGAGGAGTACGAGGCAGCCCAGGCGGTTCTCGACGAGATGGACGAGCGGCTCGCCAAGGTGCGTGCCGAGGAGCGCGACGCCGAGCGCGAGCGCACGGGCCTGGCAGCGCGCAAGGAAGCCCTCGAGCTCGGTCTGAACCGCAAGGACGGCGCCGGCGCCCTGCTGGCCGCCTCCGAGCAGATCAACGGACTCATGGGCTCGGTGGCGGCGCTGCTGAGCGTGCGCACCGGCTACGAGACGGCGATCGCGGCTGCCCTCGGCGAGGCCGCAGACGCCGTCGCAGTCACCCACACCGACGCTGCACTCGAGGCGGTCGGCCACCTGAAGCAGCACGATCTCGGCCGCGCCGGGATGCTGCTGGGCGACGCGCCAACCGACGACTACACGTCCTGGCCTCAGCTGCCGTACGGAGCGTCGTACGCCGTTGATGTCGTGGACTGCCCGGACGGCCTGCGGCCCGCGCTGCGGCGACTGCTGCGGAAGGTGGCCGTGGTCGACGACGTACCGGCGGCTCAGTCGCTGGTCCGGCACCTGCCCGACGTCACCTGCACCACCCGCGCGGGCGACGTACTGGGAGCGCACTTCGCGTACGGCGGTTCGGACGCGGCGCCCAGCCTGATCGAGGTGCAGTCCGCGGTCGACGAGGCCGCGGAGAAGCTGACCGAGGCGACGGCGCGCAGCGAGCGGCTGCGGTTCGAACTGCAGGCTCTCGAGGACGAGCGGACGCGGCAGAAGGACACCGTCGAGATCACGCTGGCCCGGCTGCACGAGTCGGACGCGGCGATGGCCGCAGTGGCCGAGCAGCTCGCGCACTTCGGATCGCTGGCCAAGGCGTCCCGCGGCGAGGCGCAGCGGATGGCCGAGGCGATCGCGGCGGCCGAGGAGGAGCGCGATCGGAACCTGTCCGGCCTGGCCGAGCTGGAGGAGCGCCTCACCGACGCCGAGCAGTTCGACGAGGACGGCGACGAGCCGGACACCAGCGAGCGCGACCGCCTGGCCGACGCGGCCAAGGCGGGACGGGCGGCCGAGATGGAGGCGCGGCTGGCGCTGCGGACCACCGAGGAGCGTGCGCGGGCGCTGGCCGGCCGTGCGGACTCGCTGGAGCGCGCAGCGCGGCAGGAGCGCGAGGCTCGGGCGCGGGCGGTCGCACGGGCTGCACGCAGGGCCAGGCAGGCGGAGGCGGCCCAGGCTGTGCACCTGGCTGCCGGTCACGTGCTGGCTCGACTGGAGTCGTCCCTGCAGATGGCCGCGTCGGAGCGAGCCGCGATCCAGGCCCAGCGAGCGGACCGTGAGCAGGCGCTGGCGCAGGCCCGGTCCGCGACGCGGAACCTGAGCTCCGAGCTGGAGCAGCTGACCAACACCGTGCACCGGGACGCGCTGGCGCGGGCCGAGCAGAAGATGCGGCTGGAGGCGCTGTACGAGAAGGCGCTGGGCGAGCTCGGCATCGAGGTCGACGCGCTGGTCGCGGAGTACGGCCCGGACCACCTGGTGCCGCCGCTGCCGAAGGACGGCGAGGAAAACACCCTCGAGCTCGAGGGCGAGCCGTTCAACCGGACCAAGGTGGAGAAGCGGCTCAAGCAGGCCGAGCGGGCACTGAACCAGCTCGGGCGGATCAACCCGCTCGCGCTGGAGGAGTTCGAGGCGATGGAGGAGCGGCACCGCTTCCTGTCCGAGCAGCTCGACGACCTGAAGAAGTCCCGGCGCGACCTGATGGACATCGTCAAGGAGGTCGACGAGCGGGTCGAGCAGGTCTTCACCGAGGCCTACCGGGACGTCGAGGTCGCCTTCCAGCACGTGTTCAGCCGGCTGTTCCCCGGCGGTGAGGGCCGGCTGGTGCTCACCGACCCGGATGACATGCTTGCCACCGGCATCGATGTCGAGGCGCGCCCGCCGGGCAAGAAGGTGAAGCGGCTGTCGCTGCTGTCCGGTGGTGAGCGGTCGCTGGTCGCGGTCGCCTTCCTGGTCGCGCTGTTCAAGGCCCGGCCGTCGCCGTTCTACATCCTCGACGAGGTCGAGGCGGCGCTGGACGACACCAACCTCGGCCGGTTGCTGGAGATCTACGAGGAGCTGCGGGAGAACAGCCAGCTGCTCGTCATCACCCACCAGAAGCGCACCATGGAGGTCGCCGACGCGCTGTACGGCGTGACCATGCGCGGAGACGGTGTGTCGTCGGTGATCTCCCAGCGCATCCGCGAGCCCGAGCGGGTCTAGCTATCAGCCGTTCACCAGTTGTTGTCGCCGCCACCGCTGGCGTCGAAGCCGCTGCCACCGGACGGGCCGGAGTCGAAGAACCCGTCGTTGTCGCCAGGACCGTAGTCGTAGAGCCCGTAGTAGTACTTCGTGTCCCGGGCCGCACGGTCCGTCGCGGCGGCGTCGAAGGCCGCTAGACCACGCCGGAACGGGCCGAGCCGGAACATCCCGGTGGCGCTCCACCAGCTCACCGGCTCGTCGTCGTCAACGGGGAGGCCGGCTGCGAGCTGCTCCCAGCGATGGTGCAACCCCAGCATGAGCGCCCAGGGCAGCAGGCGGATCAGCTCGGCCTGCCGGATCTCGCCGGGCTCGAGCGTGGCGACGTACCGCCGGAAGCCGAGCACCTGGTCCACCATTGCGTGGCCGGCCGGCGTGAGGATGCCCCAGCCGAGCAGCCGGGTCCGGCGCAGGAGCCTCCCGGCGCGGCCCGGGACCGGCGTCCGGTAGTACCAGTCGGCCTCGCTGACCCGCGCCTCGACCGCCCGCCCCAGCTTGTCGTGCGCACCAAGCATCCGGACGTTGTCCTTCCGGCCGCGGCGCAACATCCGGCTGTCGCCCGGCTTGAGCAGCGGGAACATGCCTTTGAGCAGCACCCGGTGATGCTCCTCGACGGCCGCGCCCGGATCCACCAGGACCACGGTCTGCGCCGAGTGCTCGACCGGTCCCTCGTCGATCCGTACGGCGCCGAGCTGAGCGAGCTCGAGGATCGTGCCGCCGGTGGCTGCCGGGCCGACCTCGCCGAAGACGAGCAGGGCTGCCTCCGCGACCGACAGGTCCGGTGGGGTCGCGCGCTTCGGTAGCCGCCGGTAGCGGCGCGCTGACAACCTCATGGGACCGAGAATAGGTCCAGACCGGATCTGTCGAACGTTTGACCGGTCAGGCGGTGATCGTCATCGAGGCGATCAGGTCGCCCCGGACGTCGAAGGTGAAGTGCGACGGGCCGTTGAAGCCGTCGCCGCCGACCTGGGTGACGATCGTCAGCGGGTTGCCCGGGGTGGACACCTGGGTGCCGGTGAAGGTGGCGCGCTTGCCGATCAGCTCGTTCTCGCTCCAGGAGCGGATCCGGTCCGGGCCACGGAACTGCCGGCCCCAGTCGTCGACGTAGCCGTCGGTGGCGAACGCCGCGACGAAGGCGTCGTTGTCCTGCTCGTCGATCGCGGTAAGGGCGCGCTGCACCGCGGCCGGGATCTCTTGGCTCATGGGCCCGACGATAGCGCCCGCGTTTGAACCGGTCCGGGACCGCGGACGTGTGGGGGGTGTCGATCACCGACTTCGAGGGGAACCATCATGAAGCGTCTGGGCAGTGTCGTCGCTGCGCTCGGTCTCGGCCTGGCCGGGCTCACCGCCTGCGGCGACGAGAGTGACACGCCGGCGAGCGGGCCGGCCGCCAGCGAGGCGAGCAGCGCGACGAAACTGGCCACCGCGGAGGTCGGCGATCTCGGCAAGGTCGTTGTCGACGGCAATGGACGGACCGTGTACGTGTTCGACAAGGACACCTCCGGCAAGTCCAACTGCGAGGGCGACTGCCTGGCCAAGTGGCCGGTGGTACCCGCCGGTGAGGGCACCCCGCAGCTCGAGGGCATCGCCGCCTCCCTGGTCGGCACGGTCACCCGAAGCGACGGCAGCAAGCAGCTGTCGATCGATGGACTGCCGATCTACCTGTTCGCCAGTGACACCAAGTCCGGTGAGGCCAAGGGCCAGGCGGTCGGCGGTGTCTGGTGGGTCGTGGGCCCGGACGGCAAGAAGATCACCAAGCAGCCGTCCTCCGACAGCGGCAATGGTTACGGCTACTGATGTCGTCCCGGTGTGGTCGCCCACTGTTCCCGGTATCGTGCGGACGGTGGGTGACAACCGCGGTCCGGAGACCGGCGAGGCGCTGGTCCGTTCCTTGTACGCCGAACACGGCCGCAGCCTGCTCGCGTACGCGACCCGGCTCACCGGTGACCGTGCTGCCGCGGAGGACGTCGTTCAGGAGACGCTGCTGCGGGCGTGGAAGCATGCAGACGACCTGACCGCAGGCACGGGGTCCGTGCGTGGCTGGCTGCTCACCGTGGCCCGCAACATCGTCACCGACCGGGCCCGGGCGCGGGCGGTCCGGCCGACCGAGGTGGGGGACGTCGAGGACCGGCCGCCGGTCGAGGCGGACCACTCCGAGTCGGTGGTGAACACCATGGTGGTGCTGGACGCGCTGGACCGGGTGTCACCGGAGCATCGTGAGGTGTTGGTGCAGCTGTACTACCGCGGCCGGTCGGTGGCCGAGGCGGCGAAGGAGCTGGGCGTGCCGCCCGGTACCGTGAAATCGAGATCGTATTACGCCCTCCGAGCACTGCGCGCGGTGATGGCGCCCGGACAAGGAGCGGAGGTGGCCCGATGACCGAGCACGACCGCTCGCAGCTAGGCGCCTACGCCCTTGGCGCCCTGGAACCCGATGAGGCTCGCGAGATCGACCAGCACCTGGCGACCTGTGCGGAGTGCCGCACGGAGCTGGCCGAGTTGGAGGAGATGAAGGAGTTCCTCGGCGAGGTGCCGCCCGAGGCGTTCCTGGAGGGTCCACCGCCGGACGGCGACCTGCTGCTGCAGCGCACCCTGCGCGAGGTGCGGACTGCTGAGGCGGCGGCTCCGCCTGCTGCCAAGCGGCGCTCGCCCTGGCTGCTGGTCGCTGCTGCGGTTGTCGTAGTGGCCGGCGCGCTCGGTGGCGGTGTGCTGATCGGCAGGCAGAGTGCCGGCCAGGCCGATCAGCCAGTGGCCGGGTCGAAGCACGTGACGGCGACCGACAGCACCACAGGCACGAGGATGGCGACCACAGTGGAGCCACGCGCCGGGTGGAGCTGGATTCAGGTACAGGTCACCGGTCTGAAGGCGGGAGCCGAGTGCGAGATGGTCGTGATTGACAAGGCCGGCAAGACTTGGGTGGCGGGCACATGGCTGATCTCCGAGAAGGCGGCACGCGAAGGCAGCCGGTTCGGCGGCGGTGTGCTGGTGCCGATCGACCAGGTGAAGTCGGTGGAGGTCAGGACGCTGCAGGGCCAGCATGTGGTGACCACCACCATCTGACTCGCTTGCAGTCGCACGAGAGGATGGAGGTGTGGCTACCTCCGACGACCTCCGGGCCCGCCGTAAGGCAGCGGCCGATAACTGCAACCGTTGGCTGTCCGTGCGTTGGTTGCCGACCGCGGACAGCCTGCGGCGTCTGGCGGACGTTGCCGGCGAGGAGAAGGCCGACATGTACGGCGACGGCGGTCACGTCGCCGCACTGGAGCAGGAGGTGGCCGAGCTGCTCGGCAAACCGGCGGCTGTGTTCATGCCAACCGGGATCATGGCCCAGCAGAGCGTCCTTCGGGTGTACGCCGACCGCGCCGGGACCAGTCGGGTCGCCGTACACGGGCAGTCGCACCTCCTGCAGCACGAGCTGAACGCGTTGGAGGAAGTGCACGGTCTGCGGATCGAACGGCTCACCTACGAGCCGCGGCAGCCCCGGCCGGACGAGCTGGCCGCAATCCCTGGCAAGCTGGCCGCAGTGACACTGGAGCTGCCGTTGCGCGAGGCCGGGTTCGTTCTGCCGACGTGGGACGAGCTGGTGGTGTTCGCCGAGTCCTGTACGGAGCGCGGCGTACCGCTGCATCTCGATGGCGCTCGCTTGTGGGAGAGCACGCCGTACCTGGAGCACAGCCTGGCCGAGGTGGCTGCGCTGGCCTCGAGCGTCTACGTGTCCTTCTACAAGGTGTTGGGCGGGCTGAGTGGTGCTGCGCTCGCCGGGCCGGAGGACGTGATCGCCGAGGTACGGCGTTGGCAGCGCCGACTGGGTGGCAACCTCTTCACGCTGTTCCCGTACGCCGTGTCCGCGCGCGAGGGACTCAGGACGGTGCTGCCGCAGATGGGGGAGTTGTACGAACGGTCCGTCGAGCTCTCGATGGCCTTGCAGAGCGAGGGTTTCCGCGTGTTCCCCGACCCGCCGCACACCAACTCGTTCCGGATCTACGCGCCGCGTCCGGCCGAGGCGATCGACCGGGCGGCGATCGCGCGGATGGAGCGGACCCGCGAGGCGATCTGCTTCACCTGGCACCCGGCCGACGTGCCGGGCTGGTCGTGGGTGGAGCTGGTGGTGACTCCGAACACGTTGGGCTGGGAGATCGACGAAGTGGCCAAGGCGTACGGGGAACTTCTGGAACAATGAGCGCGTAGGAAGCTCAGTGAGGCAAGGCGTGGGGATACGGGGAGAGAAGTGCTGACATTCGTTGTCACGATGGTTGTTCTGCTGGTCCTGTCCGGACTGGTGCTGCTCGCAGTCGCGCGGGGGGAAGGCAAGCATTTCGGGTAGTACCTTGCGGGAATGAGACGGCTGATTTTCCAGGAGTACGTGACGCTCGACCTGTACGCCGCCGACTCGGACGGCGGGCTGGACTTCTCCAGCACGATCGCCGAGGAGGCCGACGTCGACAACCTGGCGTTGCTCGACACCGTGGACACCATGCTGCTCGGGGCGGAGACGTACCGGCTGTTCGCAGCGTTCTGGCCGACCGAGGCAGCGGCGGACGACCCGATCGCGCCGAAGCTCAACGCCCTGCGCAAGGTGGTCGTGTCGCGGACGCTCGACAGCGCGCCCTGGGGTGCGGACGACTCGGCGCTGGTGGTCCGGGACGCGGTCGAGGACGTGCGCGAGCTGAAGAGCGAGGAAGGCAAGGACATCATCTTGTGGGGCAGTATCTCGCTGTTCCACACGTTGCTGATCGCCGGACTCGTCGACGAGGTGCAGCTGCGTGTCTGCCCGGTGCTGATCGGCGCCGGGAAGAGCGTGTTCCCCGGTGGCGGCGAGACGCGGGTGCTGGAGCTGATCGAGGCCCGGGCGTGGGCGAACGGCGGAGCGCTGCTGCGCTACCAGCCGGCTAGCTGACCGCGTCGACGATCGCCTTCACGATCGGCGCTGCCACGGTGACGGTCGGCAGGACGAGCAGTCCGACGGCGGCGGCGTACGTCGCTGCTGCGAGCAAGGGGTAGCGCGGTTCGGGGTCGGCCAGTCGCTGGACGCGCAGCACGGTGGCTGACCTGGCTGCGGCCAGTCCGGCCTCTGGTGCGGGTGCACCGGCTAGTGCGACGAGTGCGCGGGCCAGTGGCCGCGGGCCGTTCCGGCGACGCGCGTCGTCATCGGCCAAGAGCTCCACCAACGTGCGCGCCTGCTCCAGCGCCACCTCGCTACGCACCCACCGCGGGAAGGCCTGATGCAGCGCAGTGAACGCCTCCAGCACCAGGTCATGCCGTGCCCGCAGGTGCGCCTGCTCATGCGCGAGTACGGCGTGCAGCTCGCTCTCATCGAGTCGTTCCAGCGCACCGACCGACACGACGACCCGTGCGCCGCGCAGTGCCGGCAGGCAGTAGGCGAGCGGCGTCTCCTCGGACAGCACTCGCAATCCGGGGATCAGGCCGTCCGGTGTGGCCAGTACGTCGACCAGGTCGCGGTGTCGCTTGCGACGGGCGCGCGTACCGACGGCTACTCGTCCGGCAACCCAGACGAGCTTCACCAGGACCAGTGCGGTCATGGCCAGGATCGCTGCTGCCAGGAGGTCCCGGGGCGACGACGGGTTGAAGCTGGGCTCACCCGGTTGACCGGCGGTCGAGTAGGACAGGGAGATCCCGGCGCCGAGTGCTGCCAGCACCGCCGCGATGGCGATCGCTTGCCAGAGCGCCACAGCGGCCCGGGGGATCCGGTAGGGCCACTGCGAGCGTGCCAGGAGCGCCGGCGCAGGTCCGGTCAGCACCAGGGCCAGAGCAGCGAGGAGGACGGGGGTGATCACCCCGCCCGCTCCTCCAGCCGCGCGAGCGCCTCGCGCAGGAGCTCGGCTTCCTCGTCGCTGACCTGGCCGACGAAGCGGACCAGCGCCTCGCGGCGGTCGCCGGCCCGGTCGAGGGCGTCGCGCATCAGGTCGGCGGCGAGCTCCTCGCGGGGCGCCGCGGCCCGGTAGCGCCAGGCCTTCCCGTCCCGCTCGCGTTCGGTCAGCTTCTTCTTGGCTAGCCGGTCCAGCACCGTCATCACGGTGGTGTAGGCGAGCTCACGGGTGGTCGACAGCTGTTCGTGGACCTCGCGGACGGTCAGCGCTCCCGGCGCCGCCCAGAGCTGCTCCATGACCACTCGCTCCAGGTCCCCCAAGGGCCTCGGTGCCTTCTCGTCGCTCGCCACGTGACCAGTATAACTACGCGTTGTAGTAGATCCACGCTACGATCTACTACGTCATGTCGTAGATGGCTGGGAGGACCGGCGCCGTGGAGACCCTGGATCTGGCCCGATGGCAGTTCGCGATCACCACCGTGTACCACTTCTTCTTCGTGCCGGTGACGATCTCGCTGGTCGCGATCACGGCCGGGCTGCAGACCGCGTGGTACCGCACCGGCAAGGAGAAGTACCTGCGGCTGACCAAGTTCTACGGGAAGCTGTTCTTGATCAACATCGCGATGGGGGTCGTCACCGGCATCGTGCAGGAGTTCCAGTTCGGGATGAACTGGAGCGACTACTCGCGCTTCGTCGGGGATGTGTTCGGCGCGCCGTTGGCGCTGGAGGGCCTGCTCGCGTTCTTCCTCGAGTCGACGTTCATCGGGTTGTGGATCTTCGGCTGGGACCGGCTGCCCAGGCTCGTCCACCTGGCCTGCATCTGGATGGTGGTGCTCGGCACGCAACTGTCGGCGTACTTCATCCTGGCGGCCAACTCCTGGATGCAGAACCCGGTCGGTTTCCGCTACAACGCCGACCGTGGCCGGGCCGAGCTGACCGATCTGTGGGCGGTGCTGACCAACAAGGTCGTGCTGGTCACCTATCCGCACACGATCTTCGCGGCGTTCCTGGTCGGCGGTGGGTTCGTCGCCGGCGTGGCCCTGTGGCACCTGCTGCGGCGTCCGGACGTCGATCGGGACGTGTTTCGTACGGCGCTGCGGCTGGGCGCGGTGATCGTGCTCGCGTCCGGGGTCGGGGTGGCGCTGACCGGGGACCAGCAGGGCAAGGTGATGACCGAGGTGCAGCCGATGAAGATGGCCGCGGCCGAGGCGCTCTACGAGACCGAGAAGCCGGCCTCGTTCTCGGTCTTCACCGTCGGTACCCTGGACGGGTCGCGCGAGGTCTTCTCGGTCAAGCTGCCGTACCTGCTGTCGTTCCTGGCCACCGGTGACTTCCAGGGCGAGGTCAAGGGCATCAACTCGCTGCAGGACGCCTACGAGCGGCTGTACGGGCCGGGGTCGTACAAGCCGAACATCCCGCTGACCTACTGGACCTTCCGGCTGATGATCGGGGTCGGGATGACGTCGGTGGCGATCGCGGCGTGGTTGCTGTGGACGACGCGGCGGGGCCGGGCGCCGAACCGGCGGCTGATCTGGCTGGCGCTGCCGCTGCCGCTGCTGCCGATGGCCGCGAACGCCTTCGGCTGGATCTTCACCGAGACCGGACGGCAGCCCTGGCTGGTGTTCGGGTTGTTGCCGACGGCATCGGGTGTGTCACCGGGCACGACCAGCGGCGAGGTGATCACCTCGCTGGCCGGGTTCACCGTGCTGTACGGCGTGCTGGCCGTCGTCGAGGCCAAGCTGATGTTCCGCACCATCCGGGGCGGCCTGGCCGGGACCGACGGGCCGAAGTCCGGGCCGGAGCCGCCGGACGATTCGCAGGACGAGGCGGACAAGCCGTTGTCGTTCGCCTACTGAGAGGGCTGGGGAGATGGAGCTCACGACTGTTTGGTTCCTCGCCATCGCGGCGTTGTGGGTCGGGTACTTCGTGCTCGAAGGCTTCGACTTCGGGGTCGGCATGCTGCTGCGGGTGCTCGGCCGCAACGAGCCCGAGCGGCGGGCGGTGGTCACCACGATCGGTCCGGTCTGGGACGGCAACGAGGTGTGGCTGATCGTGGCCGGCGGCGCGACGTTCGCCGCCTTCCCGGAGTGGTACGCGACGCTGTTCAGCGGGTTCTACCTACCGCTGTTCGCGATCCTGGTGTCGCTGATCCTGCGCGGCGTGGCGCTGGAGTACCGCGGGAAGCGCGACGACCTGGAGTGGCGCGGGCGGATGGACACGATGATCCTGATCGGGTCGGTCGTCCCCGCGTTCCTGTGGGGGCTCACGTTTGCGAACCTGGTCCGCGGGGTGCCGCTGGACGCCTCGTTCGAGTACGTCGGCAACCTCGGCGACCTGCTCAGCCCATTCGCCCTGCTCGGCGCCGTCGCCTTCACCGCCGTCTTCGTCGCGCACGGCGCGATCTTCCTGGCGCTGCGAACCACCGACGACCTTCGCCACCGCGCCAACCAGTTGGCGTCCCGCGCGGGTCTGGTCGCAGCGGTTCTGGTGATCGCCTTCCTCGCCTGGGCGCAGGGGATCCGCGGCGACACCGGCTCGGTGATCGTCGCGGCCGCCGCGGTGCTCGCCTTCGCCGGCGGCCTGCTGGCGAACCGGCTCCGCCGCGAGGGCTGGGCCTTCCTGGGGACGGCGCTCGCGATCGGGCTGGCAGTGACCTCGCTGTTCGCCGCGATGTTCCCGGCCGTCATGCCGTCAACACTTGATCCGGGATCAACATTGACAACAGTCAATGCCGCGTCAACGCCGTACACGTTGAAGGTGTTGACGATCATCGCCGCGATCTTCCTGCCGCTCGTGCTGCTGTATCAGGGGTGGACGTACTGGGTGTTCCGGAAGCGCATCACGGTCGAGCCGGTTCCAGTGTCGGCGCCAACCTCATGAAGCCGGTCGACCCGCGGCTGCTGCGCCGGGCGCGCGCGGCTCGGGTCTTCCTGGCCGCGTCGGTGGTGATCGGCGTTGCCAGCGGGCTGCTGATCATCGTGCAGGCCGTCTTGCTGGCGCGCGGTATCGCCGGCGTCGTCCTGCACGGTGACCCGGTCGCAGAGATCGCGTTGGGACTGGGCGTCGTCATCGCGGCTCGTGCGCTGCTGGTGTGGGCCCAGGAGGTGGTCGCGCAGCGGGCCGCGGCGGCGGTCAAGTCGACGCTGCGCAGGCAGGTGCTGGAGCATTCGCTGAAGCTCGGACCGGTCTGGTTGAGTGGTGAGCGCAGCAGCGCGCTGACAACCCTGCTGACCAAGGGCCTCGACGACCTGGACCCGTACTTCGCCCGCTACCTCCCGCAGTTGGTGCTGGCGGCAACTGTCCCCGCTGCGGTGATCGGCTGGATGGCGACCGGCGACCTGATCGCCGCAGGGACTGTGGTCGTCACCCTGCCGCTGATCCCGATCTTCATGGCTCTGATCGGCTGGGCGACTCAGGCCCACAGCAGGCGTCGTCAGCGCGCGCTGTCCGTCCTGGCGCACCACTTCGCGGACGTCGTCGGCGGACTGCCCACGCTGAAGCTGTTCGGTCGCGCGAAGGCTCAGGAGAGCGCCGTACGGCGGGTGACTGACAAGCACCGGGCTGCGTCGATGAGCAGTCTGCGGCTGGCGTTCCTGTCGTCGTTCGCGCTGGAGTTGCTGGCCAGCATCTCGGTCGCCCTGGTCGCGGTCGGCGTCGGGCTCCGGCTGGTCGAGGGACGGATGGGACTCGAGACGGCGTTGATGGTCCTGATCCTCGCGCCCGAGGCCTACCTGCCGCTCCGGCAGGTCGGCATGCACTTCCACGCCAGCGCCGACGGGGTGGCCGCCAGCGAAGAGGTGTTCCGCGTCCTGGAGACCCCACTGCCCGAGCGAGGCGACCGCACCGACGTACCGGACCTGCGAGACACCACACTGCACCTGTACGACGTGACAGTGCGATACCCGGGTCGCGACGAGCCGGCGCTGGACGGCTTCGACCTGGAGGTCCAGCCGGGCGAGGTGGTCGCCATCACTGGGCCGAGCGGTGCGGGCAAGTCGACCGTGTTCGCTGTGCTGCTTGGGTTTGTCGAGCCCGAGCGCGGGGTCGTCATTGCCGGTGGGAGTGCGGCGGACGAGTTCGAGCCGGCAGCCTGGCGGCGGCAGTTCGCCTGGGTTCCGCAGCGGCCAGGCCTGCGGATGGGCACGGTCGCGGACAACGTGCGGCTGGGGCGGCCCGCTGCGTCGGATGACGACGTGCGGTTGGCGTTGCTGGCAGCCGGGGCGAGTGAGCTCGAGCTGGCCAAGACAGTGGGGGAGCAGGGGCAGCTGCTGTCCGGCGGCCAGCAACGCCGGGTGGCGCTGGCCCGGGCGCTGATCACGGACGCGCCAGTGCTGCTGCTGGACGAGCCGACCGCCGGCCTGGACGCCGACACCGAGGCAGACGTCGTCGCAGGCCTGCGGGCCAGCGGACGGACCGTCCTGATGATCGCGCACCGGCCGGCGCTCATCGCCGCCGCCGACCGAACAGTCACCGTAGGCGCGAGAGAGCTGGTGAACGCATGACGACCGTCTGGCAGTTGGTGATGCCGGAGCGACGGATCTGGTGGCGGCTCGGGTTGGCGCTGTTGGCTGGAGTGCTGGCGGCGGGGTCGGCGGTGGCCTTGCTGGCGACCTCGGCCTGGTTGATCACGACGGCGGCGGCACAGCCCCCGGTGCTGATCCTGATGGTGGCGATCGTGGCCGTGCGGGCGTTCGGCGTCGGCCGGGGCGTGTTCCGGTACGTCGAGCGGTTGGTCGGCCACGATGCGGCGTACCGGGTGCTCGGCGAGACCCGGGCCCGCATCACGCGCCGCCTGGAGAAGCTGGCACCGGGTGGTCTCACGTCCCAACGTAAGGGCGACCTGCTGGCACGGCTCGTGCTCGACGTCGACGCAGTCCTCGACCTGTGGCTGCGGGTAGTCCTCCCTGTGGCAGCCGCCGCCGTGACTGCAACGGCAACGGTTGCCCTGCTGACTCTCCTGCTTCCGGCAGCGGGTGCAGCTGTCGCGCTGGCAGTCCTGATCGCGTGCACCGTCGTACCGCGGCTGACCGCCCAAACGGCGGCGAGAGCGGAGCGGAAGATCGCTGGGTCGCGTGGCGAGGTGGCGGCTGCGGCGACCGAGACGCTGCTGACTGCAGGCGACGTGGTGGCGTTCAACGCGGTCGACGACGTACTCGACTCCTTCAGCGCAAGCGACGCGAAGCTTGCCAACGCGGAACGACGGTCGGCCTGGAGTGCAGGGCTCGGCGGCGCGCTGCTCATGCTGTGTGTCGGCGGCGCGAGTGTGGCCGGGCTGATTCTCGGCAACACGGCGAACATCACCGGCGCGGTGTTCGCCGTACTCGTCCTGACCCCGCTCGCGCTCGCTGACGTACTCGGCGGCATCCCAGCCGCCGCACAGCTCGCTATCCGGGTACGCGCCTCCCTAGGCCGCGTGCAGGAGCTCCTGGACAGCCCGGAGCCGGTGACCGAGCCCGCAACCCCACAGCCGCTGCCGACCGGGCGTGACCTGGAGGTGAAGCTCCTGCGAGTCGGGTACGACGGTGCCGACGTACTGGACGGGTTGAGCCTGGACATGCCGGCCGCGAGCCGAGTGGTCATCACTGGCCCGAGTGGCTCGGGCAAGAGCACACTGGCCGCCGTGCTGCTGCGCTTCCTGGAGCCGCGGGCCGGTGAGGTCCTGTTGGACGGCGTGGACCTGTCCCTGCTCGAAGGTGATCAGGTGCGGACTGTGGTCGGATTGCTGACGCAGGAGAGCCACGTGTTCGACACGACCATCCGGGAGAACCTGCTGCTCGCGAAACCGGGCGCCAGCGACCTGATGCTGTGGAAGGCGCTCTACCGGGCCCGGCTCGGAGTGTTCGTCGAGAAGCTGCCGGACGGGCTGGACACGATGGTGGGCGAGCACGGCGCGCGCCTGTCCGGCGGCGAGCGGCAGCGGCTCGCCTTCGCCCGGTTGCTGCTGGCCGATCGCGACGTACTCGTGCTCGACGAGCCGACGGAGCACCTCGACGAGGAGACCGGCCGGGCCCTGCTGGACGACCTGTTCGCGGCCGCCGGTCGCCGTACCGTGGTCCTCCTCACACACCGGCCCGAGTTGGTGCCTGCTCACGTACCGCGACAGCTGGTGAGCCTGACGTGACGGATGCGGGTGGCAGGCTGGGTGTCTGTCAAGATGGGGAACCGTGTTGACTCCCCAGCTCGTTCCCCAGCTCGCCGACTCGGTTCTGATCGCCATCATCGTGGCTGCCGTGGTCCTGGTCGCCGGTACCGCCGGCCTGGTCGTCACGCGCCGCCGCCGGTCGGAGCTGCCGTCGCCCACCCCGCCCGCGCCGCTCGAGACCGCCGAGCCGAAGGTCGGTGAGGACGCCGAGGAGCCGCGCGACACGCCGACCCGGACGCTGGAGGACACCGAGCTTCCCGAGGAGCCGGTGGCGACGATCGAGAAACCCGAGTCCGCCCAGGGCCGGCTGGTCCGGCTGCGGGCCCGGCTGGCGCGGTCCCAGGGTTCGCTGGGCAAGGGCCTGCTCGCGCTGCTGTCCCGGGACAAGCTGGACGAGGAGGCGTGGGAGGACATCGAGACCACGCTGATCACCGCTGACGTCGGCGTGACGCCCACGCAGGAGCTGGTCGAGCGGCTGCGGACCCGGATGCGGGTCGAGGGCGTCGGCGGTGAGGAGGCCCGGCAGATCCTTCGCGAGGAGCTGGTCGAGCTGGTCAACCCTTCGCTGGACCGGTCGCTCAAGGTGAGCCGTAAGGAGACCCAGCCGGCCGTCGTCCTGGTGGTCGGGGTGAACGGCACCGGCAAGACCACCACAGTGGGCAAGCTGGCGCGAGTACTGGTCGCCGAGGACAAGCACGTCGTACTGGGCGCTGCGGACACCTTCCGCGCGGCCGCTGCGGACCAGCTGCAGACGTGGGGTGAGCGGGTCGGTGTGCGGACCGTGCGCGGTCCCGAGGGCGGCGACCCGGCGAGCATCGCGTTCGACTCCGTGAAGCAGGGCATCGAGGAGGAGGCGGACGTCGTCCTGGTCGACACCGCCGGCCGGCTCCACACCAAGACCGGCCTGATGGACGAGCTGGGCAAGGTCAAGCGGGTGATCGAGAAGTCCGCCGAGGTGGACGAGGTGCTGCTCGTCATCGACGCGACCACCGGCCAGAACGGCCTCACCCAGGCCCGCGTGTTCGCCGAGGTCATCGACGTCACCGGCCTGGTGCTGACCAAGCTCGACGGTACGGCGAAGGGCGGCATCGTGATCGCGGTCCAGCGCGAGTTGGGCGTCCCGGTCAAGCTGGTCGGCCTCGGCGAGGGCCCGGACGACCTGGCGCCGTTCGATCCCGAGCAGTTCGTCGACGCGCTGCTGGACTGAGCTCTCGTTCGACCTGGGCCTGATCTGATACCCAGGAGGGATGAAGCGACCGAGGATCGTCATCGTCGGAGCCGGGTTCGCGGGGTACAACGCGGCGCGCACGCTGTGCCGGCTGGCCCGTGGGCGCGCCGACATCGTGGTGGTGAACCCGACGGACTACTTCCTGTACGTCCCGCTGCTGCCCGAAGTGGCAGCCGGGATCCTCGAGCCCCGGCGGCTGACCGTGTCCCTGGCGGACACGCTGCCCGACGTCCGGCTGGTCCTCGGGGAGGTGGACGGCCTCGACCTGGACCGCCGGAAGGTCCGCTACGCCGATCCACTCGACCGGCGCGAGGAGATCGGCTACGACCGCCTGATCATCGCCGCGGGCAGCGTGAACAAGCTGCTGCCCATCCCCGGCGTCACGGAGTACGCGCACGGCTTCCGCGGCATCCCCGAGGCGGTGTTCCTGCGCGACCACCTGACCCAGCAGATCGAGCTGGCCGACGCCAGCGACAACCCTGCCGATCGGAACGCGCTGTGCACGTTCGTGGTCGTCGGAGCGGGCTACACCGGTACCGAGGTCGCTGCACACGGCGTGCTCTACACCGAGCTGCTCAAGAAGCGCCGGCCGCGCCTGCGGCACCAGCGGATGCGCTGGATGCTGCTGGACATCGCCGACCGCGTTCTGCCCGAGCTGGACGAGCGGCTCTCGCGTACGGCGGACAAGGTGCTGCGTGACCGTGATGTCGACGTACTGATGGGCACGTCGGTCGAGGAGGCCATGCACAACGGCGTCCAGCTCACCGACAAGTCGTTCGTCCCGACCCACACGCTCGTCTGGTGCGTCGGCGTACGGCCGGACCCGATGGTCGACGGGCTGGGGCTGAAGACCGAGAGGGGCCGGCTGCTCGTCGACGAGTACCTGAACGTCCCGGACCACCCCGATGTGTACGCCTGCGGCGACGCGGCCGCCGTGCCGGACCTGACCATGCCGGGCCAGTTCACCCCCACGACAGCACAGCACGCCCAGCGGCAGGGCAAGCGGGCAGCCAAGAACGTGGCGGCCGACTTCGGGACCGGTGAGCGGCAGCCGTACGTTCACCACGACCTCGGCTTCGTGGTGGACCTCGGGGGCACGCAGGCAGCCGCGAACCCGCTGCACTTCCCGCTGGCCGGCTTCCCGGCGAAGGTGGTGACGCGCGGCTACCACCTGCTCTCCATGCCCGGCAACCGGATCCGGACCGCCACCGACTGGGTGTACGACGCGGTGCTGCGCCGCCAGACCACGCAACTCGGAGTCATCCCCGCGGCCGACGTACCGCTCGAGACTGCCAGTCCGGAGCGGACCAGAAGACACTGACCTCTGCCAAGATGTGCCGGTGGAGGAGATGACATGACCAGGTTCTTGCTGCTGGTGAACATGGACGGCGGGAACGTCGACACCCCGATGCTGGAGTGGGACGAGCCGGACATGCAGGCGCACATGCAGTACCTGAGGGACCACCTGGATCGGCTGCGGGACAGCGGTGAACTGGTGGACCACCAGGCGCTGACGTGGCCCAAGCACGCCAAGGTGGTCCGCGCGGCGAGTGTGAATGCGCCGGTGGTCACCGACGGGCCGTACGCCGAGGCCAAGGAGATCCTGGCCGGCTGGGAGCTGATCGACGTCGAGTCCGAGGAGCGGGCGCTCGAGATCGCCGCCGACCTGTCCTGCGTGCCGGGACCGGATGGGGTGCCGACGCAGCAGCCGATCGAGGTCCGCCGGGTGATGGACGGCGGCGACACCGACCTCTACGACGTGTGACCAGCCGGGACCTCGAGGACCTGCTGCGTGCGCTGACGCCGCAGGTCGTCGGCGCGGTCGTCCGGTGGTCCGGTGACTTCGCCGCGGCCGAGGACGCCGTGCAGGAGGCGCTGCTGGCTGCGGCGACCACCTGGCCGCGGGACGGCACACCGGACAACCCGAAGGCGTGGCTGATCCAGGCCGCGTCGCGACGCCTGATCGACGAGGTCAGGCAGGAGCAGGCCCGGCGGCGGCGCGAGGAGCGGGCCGCGTTGCGTGAGGTGCCGCCGGACGATGTCGAGGAGCAGGACGACACCCTGCGGCTGCTGTTCCTGTGCTGCCATCCGACGCTCACGCCGGCCTCGGCGATCGCGTTGACGCTGCGCGCGGTCGGCGGTCTCACCACTGCGGAGATCGCCACCGCGTACCTGGTGCCTGAGGCAACGATGGCGCAGCGGATCAGCCGGGCCAAGCAGAAGCTCAAGGGCGCGACGTTCGAGCTGGACGCCAGCGACGAGCGGCTGCACAACGTGCTGCACGTGCTCTACCTGATGTTCAACGAGGGCTACGCGACCAGCAGCGGTCCAGAGCTGCAACGGAATGACCTGTCCAACGAGGCGATCCGCCTGACTCGGACTGTGCACGCGCTGCTTCCTGAGAACGGTCAGGTGACCGGTCTGCTCGCCTTGATGCTGCTCAGTGACGCGCGTCGGGCGGCCCGCACTGGCAAGGCGGGTGAGCTGATCCCGCTGGCGGAGCAGGACCGCACGCTGTGGAACAAGGACTACATCACCGAAGGCCTTGCGCTTGCAGTGGAAGGCTTCAGTACGCCGCCGCTGGGCGAGTACCAGTTGCAGGCCGCTATAGCCGCCCTGCACGACGAGGTGGATCGCCCGGAGGACACGGACTGGCCGCAGATCCTGGCGTTGTACGGCCTGCTGGAGGAGCTGTCCGGCAACCCGATGGTGAAGCTCAACAGGGCCATCGCAGCAGCCATGGTGCAAGGCCCTGACGCCGGGCTAGAGCTCCTGCAACCGCTGGACAAGGAGTTGGCCGGCCACTACCGCCTGGACGCCGTACGTGGGCATCTGTACGAGATGCGCGGTGACCCCGAACTCGCTGCCCACCACTTCCGCGAGGCAGCCCGCCGTACGACGAGCAAGCCGGAGCGGGACTACTTGAGCACCAAGGCGGCTGCGATTACTGGTACTGCGCGAAAGCAGCGGTGATGTCGTCGTCGGTTGCCAGCAGCAACCGGAGCAGCACGCGCGCCTTGTACGGGTCCAGGAACCCACCGTCGATCAGTCCACGCTGCAACAGGTCGGTCTCCGACCCCACCGACTTGTAGGTGTTCCGCAGTACCGAACCACCACCAGTCCGCGACGTCAGCACGACAGGCATCGCTGCAGCGAGCTCGCCCAGCACAGGAGCGAGTGCCGCGGGCGCGTGGCCGACACCGAACCCGGCGACGACCAAACCCTGGTGAGTGTTCGCCAACCCCTGCAGCAGCAGGCCGTCGTCGTCCATCGTCACTGTGTAGAGCGCTACCCGCGTCGCGTCGAGCTGGTCCGGCTCTGCCATTCCGTGTACGCCGTCCAGCCGCATCGGACGCGTGAGGACGCGGACCCGGTCCTCCACCACGTGGCCGATCGGACCGGTGTTGGGCGACACGAACGTCGCCGTACTGGTGCTGTGGGTCTTGCGCACCCACCGGGCCGCGTGGATCTCCTCCTTGAACACCACCAGGGCACCGAGGTCACGGGCAGCAGGGGAGCAGGCAACACGGGCCGCGGCCAGCAAGTTGGCCGGACCGTCCGGACCGGCGAGGGTCGGGTTGCGCATCGCGCCGGTCATGACGAATGGCTGCGGGTGCGGCCACACCTGGTCGACCAGGAAGGCCGTCTCCTCGAGGTTGTCCGTGCCCTGGGTGACCACGACGCCGGTGGCGCCGTCTGCCACCGCCTTGGACGCGGCGTCGACCAATTCGAGCATCTTCGAGGCAGTCAGGTTGGCGCTGGGCACCTTCTCGACGTCCTGGATCTCGACCGGATGACCGAGCTCGGCCAGCCCCGGTACGGCGGCGGTCAGGTCGTCTCCGGTGAGCCGGTGCGTGCCGGCCATCGAGATGGTGCCGCCCAGGGTGAACAACGCGACGCTCACAACCAGCTCCTCAGCGCTACGGACCGAACTGGCGCAGGCTACCGGGTGCGGGCCCGGACGTGCATCCGCTCGCCCTGCGGTCCGTACAGGCACAGCACCTCGGTCGGCCCGGGCCCGGGGTTGCAGAACCAGTGCGGCACCCGGCAGTCGAACTCCGCCACCTCACCCTCGCCCAGCACGAAGTCCTGGTCGCCGAGCACCAGCCGGATCCGCCCCGACAGGATGTACACCCAGTCGTAGCCCTCATGCGTCCGCTGGCTCACCTCACCGCCCGGCCAGCCCTCCGGCAGGATCTGCTTGAACGCCTGCAGCCCGCCGGGCCGCCTGGACAGCGGGATGTGCACCGTCCCGTGCCGCTTGATCGGCTTGGCGTGGATCCGTGGGTCGCCGGTCGGCGGTGCATCCACCAACTCGTCCAGCTGCACCTGGTGCGCCCGGGCGAGAGGCAGCAGCAGCTCCAGCGTCGGTCTGCGCTGACCGGACTCCAGCCGGGACAGCGTACTCACCGAGATCCCGGTGGACTCGGACAGCTGGGCCAGTGTGGTGCCCCGCTCGGCCCGCAGGCTCTTCAGCCGCGGCCCGACCGCCTCGAGTACCTCGTCGAAAGCCTCCATGCTTGCCATTCTGGCAAAGAAAGTTGTCGAAAACGAAAACCATCGCGGATCCTCGGGGGACCGAGAGAGGAGTCCAGGAGATGAAGAAGTACGACGTGATCGTGGTCGGCGGGGGCGCAGCCGGGCTGAGCGGGGCGCTGGCACTGGTGCGGTCGCGCCGGTCGGTGCTGGTCGTCGACGACGGCACCCCGCGGAACGCACCGGCCGACGGCGTGCACAACTACCTGACCCGCGACGGCGTCCCGCCGGCCGAGCTGTACGCACTCGGCCGCGACGAGGTCGCCGGGTACGGCGGTGAGTTCGCGACTGGCACCGTGACCCGGGTGCGGCGCGACGACCTGTTCACGGTCGAGCTGGCCGACGGTACGACGTACCAGGGCCGGCGGCTGCTGGTGACGACCGGGCTGACCGATGTGCTGCCCGACGTTGGTGGACTGGCCGAGCGGTGGGGACGCGACGTGCTGCACTGCCCGTACTGCCACGGGTGGGAGGTGCGCGACCAGGCGATCGGCATTCTGGCCACCACTGGGATGGCGGCGTTCCAGGCCTTGCTGTTCCGGCAACTGAGTGACGACGTCACGCTGTTCATGCACACCGCGCCGGAGCTGACCGACGAGCAGTGGGAGCAGCTCGCTGCCCGCGGAATCTCCGTAGTACAAGGGAAAGTCGAGCAGCTGGAGGTGGAGAACGACAAGCTCACCGGCGTCCGGCTGGAGGGTGGCAAGGTGATCCCGCGGGACGCGCTGGCGGTGCAGACCAGCATGCGGGCCCGTGCGGACTTCCTGGCCGATCTGGGCCTGGACATCGTCGTACAGGAGGCCAACGGCCTGGAGGTCGGCACAATCGTCGCCGCCGACCCGCAGGGCGCGACGGCCGTGCCCGGCGTCTTCGTGGCCGGCAACGTGACCGACGCGCGGGCGACCGTCATGCCGGCGGCCGCCTCCGGCCTGACGGCGGCCGGCGGCCTCAATGCGGACCTGATCACCGAAGAGACTCGCTTGGCTGTGGCCGCGCGCAGTAGTTGAGGAGTTGAATAGAGGCGGGAGGGTGGATGCAGGAATCGGTCGACCCGGACTTCGCCTCGTACGTCGACGCGCGGCAGGGCAGATGGCTCCGTACGTCGTACCTCGTGTACGGCGACCTGGAGCGAGCAGAGGATGCACTGCTGCGCGCCTTCACCCGGTTGTCGACGCGCTGGGACCGGGTGGACGACCCGGACGTGTTCGTCCAGCGGTTGCTCTACCAACCGGCCCTGGTGCGCTGGAACCGGGTGAAGGCGTTCCCGAACGAGGACGACCCCGTCAAGCTCGCGCTGGCCGAGCTGACACCCGCACAACGCGCCGTGTTCGTGCTGCTGCACCTCGAGGAGCTCACCGAGTTCGAGGTGGCCGACGTGCTCGGGATGTCCAACACCTCCGTGCACAGTCATGGCCTCACCGCCTTCAGCCGCTTCCGTTCGGCACTCGGTGCCGGTGACTGGCGAGACGCGGGAGAACCGCGATGAGGCGCGAGGAGATCCAGCCGCTGCTCTACAACGCGTCGGACCTGCTGCCGGAGCCGGACCTGGCCGACGCCGCCTGGGCCGATGGCCTCGCCACGCGCCGTCGGCGGCGACGCAACGTGCTGATCGGCTTGCTGGCCGCGCTGCTCGTCGCTGTGGCCGCCGCGATCGGCACCGCGGTCGGCGGGAGCCAGAGCACCGAGCTCGTCCCGCCGCCGACCACACCGACGCACCCACCCGGCTACGTCCCGCCGGCCGGGCAGATCTCCGGGATCGACTTCTGGATCGCCCCACCGGCCGGCAGCGAGCGCTTCCTCGACCGGGTCTACACCCCGCTCGGCGATCGCCTCAGCCTGCCGGACGACCCCGAACCGCTGAGTGAGCACCCGATCGAGAACATCGCCGCCGTGGTGCTCGAGGAGCGCGACGGCCGGTACGACGCACTGCTGCTGGGCTCCGACGCGAGCTGGGCCCGCGCCGACCTGCAACTGCAGCCGATCCGCATCGGTTCGCCGCTGAGTTCCGGAGCGATCTCGCCGGACGGCCGGTTCGCTGCGTTCCCGCAGCCGGGTGAAGTGGTCGTCGTCGACGCGACGACCAGTGAGGTCTACCGCTACGCCTTGCCCAGCAGGGATGTGAGCAGTGTGTCCTGGCTGCCGAACGCCGCACGCGTCCTGGTCAGCGGGCCGGGCGTGGCCTATCGAGTTCTCGTCGGCCAGAACGACGGTGACCGGGATCCGGTCATCCCGATCACCGCGGCCGCGAACCCGGCGTCGATCACTGCGCCGTACCGGATCGACAGCGGCGCCGTGCTGCGCTACGGCGTCACCGGCCGGTGGTCCGTGGACAGCCGGCTGGAGCTGCCGGTGCAGGCCTGGGTAGGGCAGACGTTCTCGACGTTCACCATGGCGGCGCGACTGTTCATCTCCGAGGACCTCCAGCAGGTGCCCACCAGACACTCGCAACCACAGGTGGTAGCGGCCATCTCGACGCTGCGTGCAATGCCCAGTCACCTGCTGGTGCTGGGGGAGTCGGACCGGACCACACCCGCGGCGGACCCGCAGGGAGTGCGTGAGCCCGGCTGCTGCGCCGTACTGGGCTGGTACGGCGACCGGCCGCTGATCCAGGTCAGCGGCTGGGTGCTTGCCTGGGACATCGACACCGGCCAGGTACAGCGCGTGACCGAGCTGGCCGTGAACGCAGTTGCCCTCGGCCCCGGTCTGCAGCCCTGACTACTCCTCCAGGATGCAACGCATCGTGAACTTCAGCAGCCGGTCGGCGTCGTCCGGTGTCGGCATCGACTCACCGGTCAGCGCCCGGATCACGAACACCCCGGCCAGCCACTGCACCATCAGCGTCGTGTCCACGTTGTCACGGACCGGCTCACCGCGAGCCCTGGCCCGGTCCAGCGCGGCTTCGGTCAGCTGGATCCGTCGCTCCAGGAAGCCCCGGTAGATCGCGGCGGACCGCTCGTCGCGGTTCGCCTCCGACACCGCCAGGCGAATCAGTGCCAGCCCTTCCTCGCTGTTCACGAACGCCAGGGCGTCGCTGTAGACCTGGCGCAGGTCGCCTGCGATCGACCCGGTGTCGGCATCGGGGATCTCGATGTCGAACAGGTCGGCCAAGGCGTCGTTGGCCAGGTGGTCCTTGCTCGCCCAGCGCCGGTAGATCGTCGCCTTGCCGACTCCCGCGGCCTCGGCGACGTCGTCCACCGTCATTCCGTCGAATCCTCGCTCCAGCAGCAGCTGCACGGCGTACCGGCGGATCCTCGGCTCCGCGTCCGGGTCCCGTGGCCTGCCGCGGCGCGGCCTCACCCCGTGGTTGGTCCCCATCTCGTGTTCCCCAGCTCGGACGGGCGCAGTGGCGCGGCTGCGGACCCGTGTGGTCCAGGCCAGAGTGCCACAACTTCGCCGATGTCACGTCGATGTCACCTGAAAGCCCTCTTTGTCACATGCCTGAAACAAATGGACCGATCGGCTGAAACGGCGCGCCGACACCGTGTGCGGTGTGGCCGTGCGCGGGCTCCCCGGTGATGTGGAGTTCTGCCCGACTGAGGACGGGCGGTCACCCCCCAGATCGATGGAAGGGATGACGTTGATGGAGATCAACGCCGGCGATACCGCCTGGGTCTTGGTCAGTGCCGCCCTGGTGATGCTGATGACACCGGGCCTGGCTTTCTTCTACGGCGGCATGGTGCGCGTCAAGAGCGTGCTGAACATGATGATGATGAGTGCCATCACCATCGCCGTCGTCACCGTGTTGTGGGTGCTGGTCGGCTACTCGCTGACGTTCGCCGGTGACACCGGGCACGTGATCGGGAACTTCTCCGAGGTCGGCCTGAAGGGTCTGATGGCGCCGGAGGCGGTCAGCGGCACCATTCCGACGCTCGCGTTCGTCGCCTTCCAGCTGATGTTCGCGATCATCACCCCGGCGCTGATCTCGGGCGCCATCGCCGACCGCGCCACGTTCCGGGGCTGGATCGCGTTCGTGGTCGGCTGGACGACGCTGGTGTACTTCCCGGTCGCGCACTCGGTCTGGTTCCTCGACGAGGGCAACGGCGGCTGGATCGGCGACAAGCTGGGCGCGATCGACTTCGCCGGCGGTACTGCGGTGCACGTCAACGCCGGCGCCGCCGCCCTGGCCCTGGCGATCGTGCTGGGCAAGCGGATCGGCTGGCGCAAGGACCCGATGCGGCCGCACAGCCTGCCGCTGGTCGTCCTCGGCGCCGCGCTGCTGTGGTTCGGCTGGTTCGGCTTCAACGCCGGCTCGGCGCTGAGCGCCGGCACCACCGCCGCGATCACCTTCGTCAACACCCAGGTCGCCACCGCCGCCGCCGTGATCGGCTGGCTGATCGTGGAGCGGATCCGGCACGGCAAGGCCACCACGCTGGGCATGGCGTCCGGTGCGGTCGCCGGTCTGGTCGCGATCACCCCGGCCTGTGGCGCGCTCACCCCGGTCGGCTCGCTCATCCTCGGTGTCATCGCCGGTGGTATCTGCGCCTTCGCGGTGTCGCTGAAGTACAAGCTCGGCTTCGACGACTCGCTCGACGTGGTCGGCGTGCACCTGGTCGGCGGTCTGGTCGGCTCGCTGGCGATCGGCTTCCTGGGCACGGCGGCGGCGCCGTCGGCCGTGGACGGCCTGTTCTACGGCGGCGGTGTCTCGCAGCTGGGCAAGCAGGCGCTGGCCAACGTGGTCGTCGCGCTGTACTCCTTCGCGGTCGCCTTCCTGCTCGGCAAGCTGATCGACAAGACCATCGGCTTCCGGCTCAAGGAGGACGACGAGGTCACCGGTGTCGACCAGGTCGAGCACGCGGAGACGGCGTACGACTTCCTCGGCGCGGCCGGGCTGCGCGGGCACACCGCTCTCGCCCGTCCGCAGGCCGGCACGGAGAATGAGTCCACCGAGGCTTCCGAGAAGGAAGGTGCCAACGCATGAAGCTGATCACCGCCGTGGTCAAGCCGCACAAGCTGGAGGACGTCCGGGCCGCGCTGGAGACGTTCGGCGTCACCGGCATGACGGTGACCGAGGCGAGCGGCTACGGCCGGCAGAAGGGCCACACCGAGGTCTACCGCGGCGCCGAGTACGAGGTGGACCTGGTCCCCAAGGTCCGGGTCGAGGTCGTCGTCGAGGACGGCGACAGCGCGGACGTGGTGGACGTGATCGTCAAGGCCGCGCAGACCGGCAAGATCGGCGACGGCAAGGTCTGGGTCACCCCGGTCGAGACGATCGTCCGGGTCCGCACCGGCGAGCTCGACGGCGATGCACTCTAGGGACGCGCTGTAGATGGTTGACCGAGCAGAACAGCGGCGCGGGCGTGCCGAGGAGGCCGACGCGCTGCTGTACCTGCTCCTCTCGAAAGCCTGTGACGCCCTCGGTGTGCCCACCGAGGGCGTCGCGCTGGTCGCCGTCGGCGGCTACGGCCGGGAGGAGCTGTCGCCGTACAGCGACCTCGACGTGATGCTCGTGCACGCCGAGGGGTACCCACGGGTGGACGAGCTGGCCGCACAGATCTGGTACCCGCTGTGGGACTCGCGGACGAAGCTGGACCACAGCGTCCGGACCGTCGACGAGGCCCGCAAGGCGGCTGCCGACGACATCCGGGTCGCCCTCGGCCTGCTCGACGCACGGCACGTCGCGGGGGACTCGCACCTCACACTGCAGCTGCGGTCCGTGCTGATGGCGGACTGGCGCCGTACGGCGAAGGAGCGGCTGCCTGCGTTGGCTCAGGCGTGCAAGGAACGCGCGTCGACGGTCGGTGAGCTCGCACACCTCGCTGAGCCCGACCTCAAGGAGGCGTACGGCGGTCTGCGCGACGCCGTCGTACTGCGTGGCTTGGTGGCGTCGTGGCTGGTCGACGTACCGCATCCGGTGGTGGAGCGGGCGCGGCTGGACCTGCTGAACATCCGGGACGAGTTGCACACGGTTGCGGGGCGTTCCACCGACCGGCTGGTCGCTGACGTGGCCGGTGAGGTCGCGGCCGGGCTGGGCATGACCGGTGGCCGGGACGAGCTGCTGCGGCACGTGTACTCGACCGGCCGGACGCTCGCGCACGTCTGCGACGTGTCCTGGCGACGGATCGAGAGCCTGATGACCCGGCCGCCTCGGTCCCGGCGCCGTCAGCGGACCGGGGGACCGTTGCTGCTGGCACTCGATGAGGGAGTCGGCCAGCACGAAGGCGAAGTCGTACTGATGCCGGACGCCCGGCCCGAGCGCGACGCAGTGCTGGGTCTGCGCGCTGCCGCTGTGGCTGCGGACCGAGAGTTGGTGCTCTCACCTGCTGTCTGCGCACGGCTGGCCAATCGCGGTCTGGCGTTGCCTGAGCCGTGGCCTGGTGAGGCGCGGCGACTGCTGTGTGCCCTGCTGGGTGCAGGCAGCGGTCTGCTCGAGGTGTGGGAGGCGCTGGACCAGGCCGGCTACGTCTCCCGGATCCTGCCGGAGTGGGACGCGGTCCGGTTCCGGCCGCCGCAGTCGGCCATCCACCGGTTCACCGTCGACCGGCACCTGCTGGAGACCTGTGTCGAGGCCGCCAAGATGGTCCGCGACGTACGACGGCCCGACCTGCTGCTCGTGTCCGCCTTGCTGCACGACCTGGGCAAGGCAGTCGAGGGCGACCACAGCGTCACGGGTGCGGCGATCGCAGCGACTGTGGCCCGCCGGCTCGGCTTCGACGAGGCGGACGCGGACACGATCACGCTGCTGGTCCGGCAGCACCTGATGCTTGCCCAGGTCGCCACCCGGCGGGACCTGGACGACCCGATGACCGTTGAACTGGTGGCCGGGATCGTCCGCACCACCGAGACTCTGGACCTCCTGGAAGCCCTCACGTACGCCGACGCGCGCGCCGCCGGTCCCGCGGCCGCGTCACCCTGGCGGATGCGCCTGGTCGGTGAGCTGTGCCGCCGCGTGCGCGGTGAGCTGTCCGGCGGCGGCGAGAGCATGTGGACCGATGCTCCGCCGATCCCGGTGCCCACGCTGCACCAGGTCGTCGGTGTGGGGCGGCTTGGCGTGACGGTGTCCGAGCATCTCGGTGACCTGCGGGTGAATGTCGCCGTACCCGATCAAGTGGGCACGTTGTCGACGGTCGCGGCCGTGCTGGCCGTCGAGCGGCTCGCCGTACGGTCTGCAGTCATCACGTCGGTCGAGGGGCTCGGCATCTCGCAGTGGACCGTGGCCGGCTCGCCACCGGACCCAGTCCGGCTGCGCGACCGTCTTGCTGTGGCCCTGCGCGACCCCACTGACCTCGTACGGCGCTTGGCCGCGCGGGACTCGTCCGCACTCAAGGCACGGGTCGCCAGCCGGGTGGACCTGTTGCCCGATGCGTCGGAGACGGCCACCGTGCTGCAGGTGCGCGCCCACGACCGCCCGGGCCTGCTGTACGACGTGACCTCGGCCATCGCGTCCACGGGCGCCGACATCCGCTCGGCGCACGTGAGCACGCTCGGCGCCGAGTGTGTGGACGCCTTCTACCTCACCGACAGCCACGGCTCGCCGCTGGACGAGGAAGACGCGCGCACGACGGCAAAGACGGTCCTGGATCGCCTGACCTTCTAGGGTCTGCTGTGTGCACGTTGTAGAGACTCTTCAGCGTCAAGCTGTCGCCTGCGAGGAACTCGGCTCCCCGATGTACGCCGAGCTGTGCCGGCTCATCGTGGACGACTACGAGGTCGGCGGCGTGTCCACCGGCGTACTGGCCGGCTACGAGGACCGTCCGTTCGGTGACGCGATCGCACTGCGCTTGCTGGGCTCGGTGCACCGGCTGGTGCTGGCGGGAGAGCTGCCGGAGCTTGCTGCGTTCTACCCGAGCGTGGGCGGGACGTGGGACCCGGTGCTCGGCTGGGAGGCGTTCGAGCAGGTGCTGCAGTCCCGGTCGGCCGAGCTGCGGTCGCTGCTGACCCAGCCACCGCAGACGAACGAGGTGGGCCGGGCCGCCGCGCTGTACGGCGGCCTGCTGCAGTTGGTCGAGGACGTGCCGCTGCCGGTGCGGCTGTTCGAGATCGGCGCGAGCGGCGGACTCAACCTGCGGGCGGACCAGTTCCGGTACAACCTGGCGGACGGGACCGGGTTCGGCCCGGCCGAGAGCCCGGTGGTGTTTGACGAGGCGTGGTCGGGCCGGGCGTTGAAGCCGATGCCGCTGCGGATCGCCGAGCGGGTCGGCAGCGACATCGCGCCGGTGAACCCGCTGACGGAAGAGGGTGCCCGCACGCTCACGTCGTACGTCTGGCCGGACATGCCGGTGCGGCTGGGCCGGTTGCGTGGCGCGTTGGCGATCGCTCGCCAGGTGCCGGCCGACGTGCACCGGGAGGACGCGGTTTCGTTCGTGCATGGGCTGGAGCTGTCGCGCGGCCACGTGACTGTGCTGTGGCACTCGATCATGTGGCAGTACCTGACGCGGGACGACCGGGCTGCAGTCGACGACCGGCTCGCCGAGCTCGGGGCGCAAGCCGACGAGCACTCCCCACTGGCCCGGCTTCGCCTGGAACCGCTGCGCCGAACACCCGACGGTCCGTTCGACTTCCTCGTCGCCCTCGAGCGCTGGCCGGGCGGCCGGCGCCAGATCCTCGGACGCGCCGAACCTCACGGACAGGGCCTGGTCTGGAACAACCGGTGAGCCCTAGCCCTCAGTCGAGGGCCGCCACCAGGGTGTCGGCCAGTGCGGCCGCGTAGCTGCCGTCCGGGTCCAGGTCCGGGTCGAAGATGCCGATGTCGATCCCCACGCACTTCGGTGCCGAGAGCAACGGCCGGAGCAGCTCGACGAGCTGGGCGTGGTCGATCCCGCCCGGGTCCGGGCTGTCCACCGCCGGCATGATCGCGGCGTCGAGGATGTCCACGTCGAGGTGCACCCAGAAGCCGTCGAGCTCCTGCAGGTGCTCGAGGACGCCGGCCGCCGCCTTGCCCGGGTCCTCGGCGATCGCGAGGGCCGGCCAGACCGGGATCCCAGCCGCGCGCACGTCGTCGACGTACTCGTCGTCCGCCCGGATCCCGAGCAGCACCGCATCGCTGTCCCTCGTGTACGGCGCGAGTCCTTCGAGGTCGGTCAGATCGGCCTGGCCGCGGCCCGTGGTCAGCGCGAGTGCCTCGCCGCCGGCGGCTCCGACGTACGGGGAGTTGTCGACCGTCCGGAAGTCCGAGTGACCGTCGAGGTAGACGACGCCGTACCTGCCGCGTCGCTTCAACGCCAGCGCCGGTCCGAGCAGGATGCTGCACTCACCGCCGAGCAGCACCACGAATCGGTCCTCGTCGAACAGCTTCGTCAGCCGGTCCGCCAGCTTGACCGTGTACGACGCCATTGCCGCCGCGTTGAACACGCCGTCGCCCGGCTTCCAGCCCGCCCGGTCGTACCGCGGCGGCGTCACGTATCCCGCGTCGACGGCCCCGATCCGCTGCACGAACCCCTGGTCCCGGATCGCCCCTGCGAGCTTGTAGCAACCCGGCACAGTCCCGTCCACCGGCGGTCGCAACCCCAGGTTGGATGGCCCGTCCAGCACGACCCGGCTCCGGCTCACAGGTGTCTCCTAACCATTGGATCATCATTTACCGGTTAGATCGTGAAGGTCCGGCGGACACCCTGTCAATCACCGTCGGTAGACTCGGTGAGGTTGTACCTGGGTTGTCTCTGGAGAAACGGACTGTTTCGTGTTCGATACGCTTTCCGATCGGTTGTCGGCCACCTTCAAGAACCTGCGCGGTAAGGGCAAGCTGACCGATGCGGACATCGACGCGACCGCGCGGGAGATCCGGATCGCGCTGCTGGAGGCCGATGTCGCGCTGCCGGTGGTGAAGGAGTTCATCGCCGCGGTCCGGGAGCGGGCCGGCGGGTCCGAGGTGCGCGGCGGGCTGAACCCGGCGCAGCAGGTGATCAAGATCGTCAACGAGGAGCTCGTCACGATCCTCGGCGGCGAGACGCGCGAGCTGCGGATGGCCAAGCGGCCGCCGACGGTGATCATGCTCGCCGGTCTGCAGGGGGCCGGTAAGACCACCCTGGCCGGGAAGCTGGCCAAGTGGCTGAAGGAGACCAAGCACCAGACCCCGATGCTGGTCGCGGCCGACCTGCAGCGGCCGAACGCCGTGACCCAGCTCCAGGTGGTCGGCGACCGGGCCGGCGTGCCGGTGTTCGCGCCCGAGCCCGGCAACGGCGTCGGCGACCCGGTGGACGTCGCCCGGAAGGCGATGGACGAGGCGCGCACCAAGCAGCACAGCGTGGTGATCGTCGACACGGCCGGCCGGCTGGGTGTCGACGAGGAGCTGATGAAGCAGGCCGCGGACATCCGCGACGCGGTCACGCCGGACGAGATCCTGTTCGTGGTCGACGCGATGATCGGCCAGGACGCGGTCACCACCGCCCAGGCCTTCCTGGATGGGGTCGGCTTCGACGGCGTCGTGCTGGCCAAGCTGGACGGCGACGCCCGCGGTGGCGCCGCGCTGTCGATCGCGCAGGTCACCGGCCGCCAGGTGATGTTCGCCTCGAACGGCGAGAAGCTCGAGGACTTCGACGTCTTCCACCCCGAGCGGATGGCCTCGCGCATCCTCGGCATGGGCGACATCATGACCCTGATCGAGCAGGCCGAGCGCACCTTCGACGCCGAGCAGGCCGCCAAGACCGCCGCCAAGCTGCAGAAGAAGGGCGGCAAGGACTTCACCCTGGACGACTTCCTCGCCCAGATGCAGTCGGTGCGCAAGATGGGCCCGCTGACCAAGATCTTCGGCATGCTGCCCGGCGCCGCGCAGTTCAAGGACCAGCTGGAGAACTTCGACGAGCGCGAGATCGACCGGATCGAGGCGGTCATCCACTCGATGACCCCGGCCGAGCGGGCCGACCCGAACATCATCAACGGCTCCCGCCGGGCCCGGATCGCGAAGGGCTCCGGGACCGAGGTCGCCACCGTCAGCGGGCTGGTCGAGCGGTTCTTCGAGGCCCGCAAGATGATGAACGCGATGGCGACCGGCAAGGGCCTGCCAGGGATGCCGGGCATGCCCGGGATGCCGGGGATGGCCGGTGGCGGCGGCGCCCGGAAGGCCAAGCAGCAGGCCAAGAAGGGCAAGAAGCGTGGCTCCGGGAACCCGGCCAAGCGGGCCAACCAGGGCAACCAGCAGCCGTCCGCGCCGCAGCCGGGCCAGCTGCCGGCCGCGTTCGGCGGCGGCCAGAACGGCGGCGACTTCGAGCTGCCGGACGACCTGAAGAAGATGCTCGGCGGCCAGTAGGGCCCGAGAGGCACTCGGTCACTGTGTGAAGTGGCGCACCGTTACCGGTTGTCCACGACCCTGTGGCGACTAAGATCGTGCCTACGCCCGATGCACCACGTACTGCGAAGACGTCGAAGGACGGTCGGATGAGGCAGCAGTTCAAGAACCTGGACACGTGGCGGGGCAAGCTGACCGCCACCTGGGTCATCTTGGCTCCCCCCACCGCCATGGTCGCCGTGTTCGTGGCCGGCGGCGTCACCTCCAACACGTTCATCGTCGACGCGCACGCGCTGGCCCAGCCGCGCCAGGACGCCCAGTTCGACGAGCTGGCCAACAACCTGCCGACCCAGCCGGGCGCCGACGGCAGCCTGCCGACCCAGGCGAAGTCGCAGATCCAGGTCCCGGTGACCGGTGCGGTCGACGGCCCGGTGCAGCCGATCCAGGGCATCACCGGCAACCCGTCCGGCATCCCGGGCACGGTCCTGGCCGCGTACCAGAAGGCAGCCAACGAGCTGGCCGTGGCGATGCCGGGCTGCAAGCTCACCTGGCCGCTGCTGGCCGGCATCGGGAAGGTCGAGTCCGCGCACGCCAGCGGCGGGCGCGTCGAGCCGAACGGGACCACCCGCGGCAAGATCCTCGGCCCGGTCCTCGACGGCGGCCCCGGCATGGCCGCGATCACCGACACCGACCAGGGCCTGTACGACGGCAACACCTCGTGGGACCGCGCGGTCGGGCCGATGCAGTTCATCCCGGGCACCTGGAACACGTTCGGCGCGGACGGCAACGGCGACGGGGTCAAGGACCCGCACAACGTGTTCGACGCCGCTCGGGCGGCCGGCGACTACCTGTGCTCCGGCGGGGCGAACCTGTCCGACCCACAGGGCCTGGTGCAGGCGGTGCTTCGCTACAACCACTCGATGGACTACGTGTCCACGGTGCTGCGCTGGATGCAGTCCTACGCGAACCAGACGGTGACGATCCCGGACACCGAGGGCGTGATCAACCCGCCGACCGACGACAGCGGCAACGTGGACACGTCGAACGACCCGACCCGGACCGAGACGACCACCACGCCGCCGACCACCCCGACTCCCGCGGTGACCCCGACGACGGCCCAGCCGAGCACGCCGGTCCCGACCACGCCGAGGCCGACGACCAAGCCGCCGACGACCTCCAAGCCGCCGACGACGACGAAGCCGCCGACGACGGCCACGCCGACGCCGACGGCGTCGCCCACGCCGACGAACACCCAGGGCACGCCGTCGGAGACGCCGACGACCACGACGCCGACTCCGACGCCCACCCCGACGCCGACGCCGACGCCCACCCCCACGCCGACGCCGACCCCCACGCCGACGCCGACGCCGGACCCGACCTGCACGACGCCGACCGAGACCCCGACGGCCACTCCGACGCCGGAGCCGTGCGCGACGACGCCGCAGGGCGAACCGACCTCGGAGTCCACGCCGGACCAGGCCCCGCAGTCCGGTAGCTGATCAGGGGTTTCGACCCCGGGGTAACCGGGGAGATTACCTGCGGTCCCGCGCCCGTCCAGGCCCGGATTTCACGCTTGGCGCAGCCGGTGGTGGTGCCAGTTGTCGGGGTGTTGGCGGGTCAGGTAACTTTGCGTCGACTTGATGTAACTTTCTGGCGTATGGATCGTTGAGGGGACTATGCGCCTAACCCGTAGTGGTAACCGTCGGGTCAAAATCATCATCGCTTCACTGTGCACAGCCCCGCTCCTGGTCGGGGCCATCGTGACAGTCGCCTCGGGCGGAGCCGGTGCCTCCGGCCAGCTCGCGGCGGACAGCCCGGTCGCTCCGTCGCCTGGAGCCGGGCTGAACAGCGGTGAGTTCGACGAGCTGACGATGATCGTCCCGCAGCGTCCCGGAGTGGACGGCCGGCTCGGTTCCGACCAGCCCGCCCGCGCCGACGTGCCCGTGCAGGGTGCGACCGACGGGCGGTCCGTGGTCCGGCCGGGGCGGCCCGATGCCGTCAACGGCATCCCGCGCGGGGTGTTCCCCGCCTACCGCCGCGCCACCGCGAACCTCGCCGTGGTCCGGCCGAACTGTGGGCTCACCTGGCCGCTGCTGGCCGGGATCGGCAAGGTCGAGTCCGACCACGCCAGCGGTGGCCGGGTCGACGTGGCCGGCACCACCCGCGGCAAGATCCTCGGCCCGGTGCTGAACGGGCGCCGCGGCAACGGCCGGATCACCGACAGCGACCAGGGCCGGTACGACGGCGACCTGACCTGGGACCGTGCGGTCGGCCCGATGCAGATCATCCCGCAGGTGTGGACCGACTTCGGCGCCGACGGCAACGGCGACGGCTTCCGCAACCCGAACAACGTGTACGACGCGGTCACCACGGTCGCGGTGTACCTGTGCTCGGAGGGCGACGACCTGAAGCGGCCACGGGACCTGGTCTCGGCCCTGCTGCGCTACCAGCACTCCAAGGACTTCGTCGCCACCGTGCTGAGGTGGATGCGGGTCTACAGCAAGAACGCGGTGCTGATCCCGAACGAGAAGGGCAGCCTGTCGGTGCCGAAGGCGACCGGTAACGCCGAGCGCAAGGTCGACCCGCGCGAGGTTCCGGATGTTCCGGACGACTCCAAGCCGTCCACGAGCACGTCCGCCACCCCGACGACGAAGCCGACCGCGCCGGCCACGACCGACGAGCCCTCGGTGCCGGACCCGGCCGACACGCCGACCAAGTCGCCGACGCACAAGCCGACCAAGCCGACGCCCAAGCCGACGCCGACCCCGACGCCGACTCCCATGCCGACCCCGACGCCGACTCCGACCCCCACCCCGACGCCGACGCCGACCCCGACGGACACGCCGACCAGCTCGCCGTGCTCGTCGACCGACCCGACCACACCCACCTGCACCCCGGGCGGCGGCTCGCACGGCTGACGCCGGGCCGGTTAACGTCGCGGTATGACGGACAGTGCACTGACAGACAGGGGCGTACTCAGGCTCGTCGGCACGGTGTTGCCGGCCGGCGAGCAGCAGGAGATCCATCTCAGCGGTGGGCTGGTCGTGGACCGGCCCGCCGCTGCCGATGTCAGCACCGTGCACACCGGCGGATGGATCGTGCCCGGCCTGGTCGACGCGCACTGCCACATCGGGCTGGACCAGCACGGCGCCGTCGACCGCGACACCCAGGAGGAGCAGGCGGTCGCCGACCGGGCGGCCGGTGCGCTGCTGGTCCGGGACGCGGGGTCGGCCGCCGACACCCGGTGGATCGACGATCGCGAGGACCTGCCGAAGATCATCCGGGCCGGCCGGCACATCGCCCGGTCGAAGCGCTATATCCGCAACTACGGCTGGGAGATCGAGCCGGACGAACTGGTCGCGTACGTCGAGCAGGAGGCGCGGCGTGGTGACGGCTGGGTCAAGCTGGTCGGCGACTGGATCGACCGCGACGCGGGCGACCTGACGCCCTGCTGGCCCGCCGAGGCGCTGAACGCGGCGATCGCCCGCGCGCACGAGTTGGGCGCCCGGGTCACCGCCCACGTCTTCGGCGAGCACTGCCTGCCGGACCTGCTTGCCGCCGGCATCGACTGCCTCGAGCACGGCACCGGCCTGCTCCCGGACATGCTCGACGCGATGGCCGAGCGCGGGGTTGCTGTCGTCCCGACGCTGATCCAGCTCGAGAACTTCCCGCAGTACGCCGACGCCGCCGCCGCGAAGTTCCCGGTCTACTCGGCCCACATGCGCGACCTGTACGAACGCCGCCTGGTCCGGCTCCGGGACGCTTACGAGGCCGGCGTACCCGTGTATGCCGGGACCGACGCGGGTGGGGTGCTCGGGCATGGCCTGGTGGCGCAGGAGATCCAGGCGCTGACGTCGATCGGCCTGTCGGGCGAGCAGGCGCTGGCCGCCGGGTCGTGGGCGGCCCGCGAGTGGCTGGGGGCTCCGAGCAACCTTCAGCCGGGCGACCCGGCCGACCTGGTCGTGTACGACGAGGATCCGCGCGCGAACCCCGCCGTACTGAGTCATCCGCGGGTGATCGTGCTGCGTGGCAGGGTGCTGACTTGACCGCAAAATGTTTCCCGAATCACTGGTCGGGGCGGAAGATCTTGGCCTAGCGTGACCTCCCGGGACCGCCGACGCCGCGGGCCGAACAGGGAAGGAACCGCCCCATGGGTCCAGAAATCCGCCATCTGGCCGCCCGAGTACCCGTATCCAGACTCTCCGAGAGGTGCTGGTCGGCGTCGGGTACGCCGAGTCGCATCTCGACGGCCACAACGGCCAGCCCAGCCAGGCCAACGGGTACGGCGTGATGCACCTGGTCAGCAACACAACGAGATCCCTGGCAACGACCACACCGACCCGGCTCCGCATTGGAACTGGACCTACTACATGCAGTTGGTGAACGACGGCAACCCGCCGCAGTACAACTTCACCACCTACGGCACCGGCGTCCGGGTCCGCTCGGCCCCAAGCCTGTCCGCGTCGGTCGTCACCACGCTGCCCGGCCCGACCCAGGTCTTCGTCGAGTGCCAGGTCAAGGGTGACCCCGTGACCGCCGAGGGCACCACCAACGACTGGTGGGCCAAGCTGCGCGACCAGGGCGGCTACATGACCAACATCTACATCGACCACCCCGACCCGAAGCTCCCCGGCATACCCGAGTGCTAGAGCCTGAAAGGTAGAGCCTGCTGTACCGACGCAGGCCGGGCCGTGCCGGAGGATTGAGGCATGTTGACCAAGATCCTGTCGCGGGGTGGCCCGGCCTGCGGATACCTGTTCGTGCGGTACCTGAAGGCTGTGGTGCTGCTGGCGGCCTTGCCGATCAGCCTGCTGCTTGCGTGGGTCATCCCGGGTGCCACCGCGGGGCTGGTGAAGCTGGCCAACAGTGAGCGGTACCGGGCGACGAAGTACCTCGGTCTGTCGCAGGATCCGCCGCTGCCGCCGGCCGCGCCACGGCGGCCGGGTGATGTCGTCACGCTGTTCCGGGACAAGTCCTTCACCCGCAGCCTGCGGCTCCTGCTCGGGCCGCTGGTGATGATCCCGGAGCTGCTCGTCGCGGTGATCGCGGTGGTGGGAGCGCCGTCGGCGATCCTCAGCATGCTGCTGTGGAGGCTTGATCCGGGCAACTTCAGCCTGATGGGTCTGGACGTCGACAGCTGGCTCGAGGCGCTGACGCTCGGCCCGCTGCAGGTCCTGGTGAGCCTGTGGTTCCTCGGCTGGGTCGCCCCGGCCGTGGCCGGCGGGCACGCTCGCGCCGTACGGCGTCTCCTCGCACCGAGTGAGGCGGAGCTGGAGACCGCCAGGCTGGCCCAGCGCGTGGAGGAGCTGACCAAGAGCCGTGCAGGCGCAGTGGACTCGCACGGATCCGAGCTGCGACGCATCGAGCGCGACCTGCACGACGGCACGCAGGCACAGCTGGTGTCGCTGGCCATGCGCATCGGCGTCGCGAAGCAGATGATGGCCGACGACCCGGAGAAGGCCGCCAAGCTGCTCGACGACGCCCGTGACGGCGCAGAGCAGGCCATGAACGAGCTGCGCGGCGTACTGCGGACCATGTACCCGCCGATCCTGGCCGACCGCGGCCTGGCTGGAGCCGTGTCCGCACTTTGCGCCCGCTGCCCGCTGCCCGTGGACCTCAGGCTGGGCGAGCTGGGTGCCGTGCCGGCCGCAGTGGAGGCGGCTGCCTACTTCGTGGTCGCCGAGTCGCTCACCAACGTCACCAAGCACTCCGCCGCCGGGCATGTCGACGTACTGATGGAACGGCGGGGCGCCGACCTGTACCTGGCGATCACGGACGACGGGATCGGCGGTGCGCGGATCAGCGAGCAGGCTGACCTGCTGGGTCGGGGGAGTGGCCTGCATGGCATGCTCCACCGCGTGGAGGCGATCGACGGACGGCTGGAGCTGCAGAGCCCGATCGGCGGCCCGACCACGGTCGAGGTGGTGCTGCCGTGCGGGTCGTGATCCTGGAGGACAACCCGATCCTGGCCGAGGGGCTCGGCCTGTTGCTCGGCAACTCCGGCTTCGAGGTGGCCGCCGTGGCCCGGGACGCGGACGAGTTCGCGAAGGTGATGGCCGACCACGCCCCTGACATCGCGATCGTCGACGTACGGCTGCCGCCCACCTTCACCGACGAGGGGCTGCGCGCCGCCATCGACGCCCGCCGCGCCCGCCCGGGTCTCCCGGTCCTGGTCTTCTCCCAGTACGTCGAGGAGGTGTACGCCGCCGAGCTCCTGGCCGCCGGAAGCGAAGGCGTCGGCTACCTGCTCAAGGACCGGGTCTCCCGCGTGGACGAGTTCCTGGAAGCGGTACGGCGAGTGGCCGCCGGAGGCACCGTGCTCGACCCGGAAGTGGTCAGCCAGCTGATGGTGAGGCGCAGCAGCCCGCTGGACCGGCTGACCCCGCGGGAGCGCGAGGTGCTCGCGCTGATGGCCGAGGGCCTGGGCAACGCCGCGATCGCGGAGAAGCTGGTCATCTCCGAGGGCGCGGTGCACAAGCACGTCGGCAACGTCTTCCTCAAGCTCGACCTGCCGCCGACCGACTCCGGGCACCGCCGAGTCCTCGCCGTGCTCGCCCATCTCGGCCTCTGACCCTTGACGAGCTGTGCTCAGTAGGACACTCTCAGGTGCGAGAGCGCTCTCACGCACCGATCCGCCCCTAGGTGAGGAGAGTCCGGATGAAGGTCCTACTAGCGGCCGTGCTCGTGGTGAGCGCGGTGACGGTACCCAGCCAAGCGGTCGCGGCCGAGCCGCTCGCTGTGCCCGGCCAGGCCGCGGCCATGCAACGAGACTTCGGTCTGACCGAAGCACAGGTGCGCCAGCGGCTGGCAGCCGAGACGTCGGCCGCCAAGCTGTTGCCCGCGGCCCAGAAAGCCGCCGGTGCCCACTTCGGCGGCGCCTGGTACGACGAGAGCACGCAGAAGCTCGTGATCGGCCTCAGCCGGCCGGACCACGCGGCTGCTGTCCAGGCCACGGGCGCCGCGACGACCGCCGTACCTGTGACTGCTGCTGCGCTCGACAAGCGGAAGGCTCTGGTCGACAAGCTGGCCGGCAAGGCTGTGCCCGACGCGGTCAGCGGGTGGGCCGCCGACCCCCGGACGGGGACTGTCGTCGTCAACGTGCAAGCAGGTAAGCAGTCGAAGCTCGTGGACGCCTTCGTGGCGCGGGTAGCCCGGGCGGGTGCGGTGACGGTCCGCGAGGTGGCTGCCCAGGCGCCCCGGACGTACGCGGCCGGCACGGTCGGCGGCGACCCGTATTACGTCAGCAACATCCGCTGCTCGATCGGGTTCTCCGTGCACGGCGGCTTCGTCACCGCCGGCCACTGTGGTCGCGGCGGCACGGTCCGCGGCTGGGACGGCTCAGACATCGGCAGCTTCCGCGGCTGGTCGTTCCCGGACAACGACTACGGCTGGGTGTCGGTCGGCAACGGCTGGTGGACCGTGCCCGTGGTGCTCGGCTGGGGACAGACGAGCGACAAGCTGGTCCGCGGCTCCTGGGAGGCGCCGATCGGCTCGTCGGTGTGCCGGAGCGGGTCGACCACGCACTGGCACTGCGGCCAGATCCTGGCGAAGAACGAGACGGTGAACTACGGCAACGGCCAGCTCTTCCACGGCGCGACCAAGACCAGCGTGTGCGCCGAGGGCGGTGACTCCGGTGGCTCGTACATCACCGGCGACCAGGCCCAGGGCGTGACGTCCGGCGGCTGGGGCAACTGCAGCAGCGGCGGCGAGACCTGGTTCCAGCCGGTCAACGAGATCCTGTCGGCCTACGGCCTCACCCTGCACACCGCCTGACAAACGGCGCGGCTCCCCTTGCGCACAAGGGGAGCCGCCCCCCCGTGGTTAGTGAGGCCGACACGGTGGGCACCCGCACCAGGGGCGGGGTGTGGCCGGTG